>NZ_JBFODC010000023.1:0-83010 GCF_040908105.1 Aeromonas sp. R7-2
TCCCAGGTCGTTTAGCTCAGCTGGGAGAGCACCTCCCTTACAAGGAGGGGGTCACTGGTTCGAGCCCAGTAACGACCACCATGCTTTAAAAAATGATTTCGATGGGTCGTTAGCTCAGTCGGTAGAGCAGTTGACTTTTAATCAATTGGTCGCTGGTTCGAATCCAGCACGACCCACCATCATTTCAGTCATATCCCAGGTCGTTTAGCTCAGCTGGGAGAGCACCTCCCTTACAAGGAGGGGGTCACTGGTTCGAGCCCAGTAACGACCACCATATTGAAAAGCCCGCAGCGATGCGGGCTTTTTCGTTTCCGTCTCCCATCAGGTTCGCAGTCGATCCAGCTCGCTTGCCAGGGTGGTGGCCGCCTGTTCCAGTGCCTCGCTCAGGCGCTGGCTGGCATTGGCCTCTTGTCCCAGGGTGGTGGCGGCGTCACCGATGCGCATCAGGTTCTGGTTGATGGTGTCGCTCACGGCACTCTGCTGCTCGGCGGCGGTCGCCACCTGGCTGATGTGATCATGGATCTGCTGGATCTGGGTGACCACCTGATTGAGTGCCTCGAAGGCCTGCTCCGTGCCTTCAACCGTGCTCACCGAGCGGGCGATCCCCGTGCTCATCAACTGCTGGCTGCTGGTGACCTCGGTTTGCAGGCTGCCGATGAGCTGCCCTATCTCGTCGGTGGATGAGCGGGTCTTGTTGGCCAGCGCCCTCACCTCGTCCGCCACGACGGCAAAACCCCTGCCCATGTCGCCGGCCCGCGCCGCCTCGATGGCTGCGTTGAGGGCCAGCAGATTGGTCTGTTCGGCAATGGCCCGGATCACATCGAGGATGTGGCTGATATTGGTGCTGCGCTGGGCGACCTGGGCGACCGCCTTGTCGGCCTGATGCATGTCCTCGACCAGGGTATGGATCTCGTTGCGGGCCCTGCTCAAGGTCTGCTGGGCCGTGCTGACATGGTGGGTCGCCGCTTCCGACTCCTGCGCCGCCTGTTCCGCATAGCCCGCCACGCTGACTGCCGTGGTGCTCATCTCGTGCATGGCGCTGACCACGCTCTCCAGCTCCAGGCTCTGATCATCCAGGCTGCTGCGCATGGCATCGGCCGTCTGCTTCATGCCCCTGGCCTGCTGATGCACCTGTTGCCCAATCTGCTTGCTGCCCTGCACCATGGCCCTCAGCTTGCCGAGGAAGGCATTGAGATGCCTGCCCAGCTCGATGAGCTCCTGGTGGGTGTCGATACGCATCTGCTGGGTCAGGTCGCCCTCATTGCTGGCGAGGTGGGAGACGTGGCGGCTGATGAGGGAGAGGGGCGCCGTGATGGTCTGGATGAACCAGACAAGCAGGCCCAGGGCCACCAGGGTGATGACAACGATGGCAACCAGCTGCTGCTGCTGGGTAGCCTGCAACAGGCTGCCGAGCTGCTGGCTGATGGTGTTGGCCTGGCTGAGGGCGAGGGCCTTGGGCACCTTGATCATCAGCCACCACTGGTTGTCGGCAGCTTCGATCCGTATGGGCTGCTGCAAGATGAAATCGCTGTCGGTATCGGCGGGGTGTCCATTCGGGGCAACCAGTCCGGCCTCTGTCAGGGGGCGCCCCAGTTTGTCCGAATGGCGGTTGCTGCCGACGATGAAGCCCGCCTTGCTGACCAGGGTGACCTCGGCCTGGTTGTCATAGAGGCTCTTGCCAAGGTGCTCGGCCAGTTGCTGGAAGATGGGCAGGTTCATGTCGACCCCGGTGATCCCGGCAAACTTGCCATCCTTGAGGACGGGCACCGTCAGGCTGGTCATCAGCATCTTCTGGCCAGGGCTTATCTCGTAGAGGTAGGGTTCCATCAGACAGGGGCGACGAGTCTCGCGACCGCAGAGATACCACTCGCTGTTGCGAATGCCGAATTCATTGCGCGAGGTGTCGAACTTGGCGTCACTGGTGGCGGCATCTATGGTCTGCTGCGCGATGTTTCCGTTCTGTTCCCGGGTGAAGTAGACCTCGAGACTGCCCTTGCCGGCAACCGAATGGCTGGCGCCCGTCTGCCAGTCGGCGTCCTGTTCGTCGTAACCGTTGGGTTCGAACTGGGCGTAGATGGAGCTGATCCCGTTTGCCTGGCGCAGGCGGCTGCCAAGCAGAAGCTCCACTTGCGGGCGACTCAGCCGCTGGTCCGGCTGGGCCATGCTTCCTTCAAGCTGCGCCGCCATGCCGAGCGGTATCTGATAGGCCTGCTGCAACTGGTCTTCGATCTGCACGGCATACCGCTCTGCCTGGAATTGCAGGGAACGGGAAACCTCCTGCTCCAGGGCGCCACGGGTCTGCGCCATGATGTCATCGCGCAGGCCGTTCAGCGAGGAGGACTGTATCCATGTCATGGCGACGCCACTGGCGAGAAAAAGTCCCAGCGTGAGCAACAACAACTTGGTCTTGAGCGAACGTTGTTTCATTCGACAACTCCTTTTGGCAAGAATGACAACGATATGGTCGGAGCGGGTCCTGACAGTTGTACTGTACTGGATTTGTTGATGGGTTTGTGCACGGCTTCTGGTTATAATTTTGGCCTTCCCGAGCGTTGATGGAACAGTCGCAATGAGCAATGCACTGAGCAGTATTCCGCCGGTAGTCGAGATGGACTACCCCTTCCCGGCCAAACCACAGCCCCTGACTCCCGAGCAGAAGGCGACCCTGATCGCCGAGATCAAGGTGCTGCTGCAGGCGCGCCAGGCCGTGCTGGTTGCCCATTACTACACGGATCCCGAGATCCAGGCCCTGGCAGAAGCCACCGGTGGCTTCGTGGGTGACTCCCTGGAGATGGCCCGCTTCGGTCGCGACCATGCAGCCCAGACCCTGATCGTGGCCGGTGTGCGCTTCATGGGAGAGACCTCCAAGATCCTGAGCCCCCACAAGCGGGTGCTGATGCCGACGCTGGAGGCCGAGTGCTCTCTTGATCTGGGTTGTCCCATCGACCAGTTCTCCGCCTTCTGCGATGCGCACCCCGATCACATCGTGGTGGTCTATGCCAATACCTCGGCAGCGGTGAAAGCACGGGCCGACTGGGTGGTCACCTCCAGTATTGCACTGGAGATCGTCGAACATCTGGACAGTCAGGGTCACAAGATCATCTGGGGCCCAGACCGCCACCTCGGCGCCTATATCGAGAAGAAGACAGGGGCCGAGATGCTGCGCTGGCAGGGTCACTGCATCGTGCACGACGAGTTCAAGGCCAAGGCGCTGCGCGAGCTCAAGGCCCAGAACCCGGATGCCGCCGTGCTGGTGCACCCGGAGTCCCCGGCCTCCGTCATCGAGCTGGCGGATGCGGTGGGTTCCACCAGCCAGCTCATCAAGGCCGCCAAAGAGCTGCCCCAGCAGAAACTGATCGTGGCGACCGATCGCGGCATCTTCTACAAGATGCAGCAGGCCTGCCCGGAGAAAGAGATGGTGGAGGCGCCCACCGGCGGTGATGGTGCCACCTGCCGTAGCTGCGCCCACTGCCCCTGGATGGCGATGAACGGCCTGGTGGCCATCAAGGAGGCCCTGACCGACGGTGCCGAGCGTCACGAGATCCATGTGGATGAGGCACTGCGTCTCAAAGCGCTTGTCCCGCTCGACCGCATGCTGGATTTCGCCGCGGAGCTCAAGCTCAAGACCCAGGGCAACGCCTGACTGACTCTGATGGCAAGATGCAAAGAGGGCTCCTGCGGGAGCCCTCTTTATTTGTCCGTCATCTGTATCGTCAGATGATGACGGTGGAGAAGCTGTGCTCCTCGTCGGGCTGGACGGTGATCCCGTCCTCGGCGGTGATGGCCGCCTCGACACAGAGCATGGTGCGATAACCGTTGTCACTCATGTCGGCCATGGCGCTGGCCCCTTCCTGCCAGGGGGTCCAGACCACCACGCTGTCGTGGTTGCCGTTGACCACCCGGGTGGTGCGCTCACCATCCTGCACGCTGACCATGGCATCGGGCTGGCGGTAGATGCGATCCATGGCTGCGGTGACGGTCAGCGCTCCCTGTTGCAGTTCGTTTCGGCCGGTCAGCTTGTCCAGATAGGGTTCGCCGAGGCCGGTCACGGTCACCGCTTCCGGCGCACTGATCTGCAGGTAGGTGTGCAGGGCGGCATTGTAGGTGAGCGCTGACTTGCCGGTGTTGCGGGTGGTCAGCACCAGGGAAAGCTCCTTGCCGACCAGTACGTCCAGCTCCAGCTCGAAGGCATGGGGCCAGAGTGTCCTGCTGGCATCGTTGTCACGCAGGGAGAGGTGGACGAGTGTGCCATCCCCGTGATCGGAGACCCCATCCAGCGTCCACAGGCAGTTGCGTGCGAAGCCATGAGCCGGCTTGCCGCTGCCAACGCGAGCGGGGGAGGGGCCGAACCAGGGCCAGCAGAGGGGAATGCCGCCGCGAATGGGCTTGCTGCCATCCAGTATCGCCTTGTCGCTGAGCCAGAGAGAGGCCGGCTCACCATGGCGTTGGTAACGCAGCACATGGGCGCCAAACAGGCTTATCTCGGCCCTGGCGTGCTCATTGTCTATGGTCAGCAGGGGCAGGCCATCCTGGCTCAGGGTGCAGTGGGCAGTCAGCGTACGTGTCGGTGTCATAAAGGCTCCAGTGCTCGGGGACATTCAGAAAGGGTCCGTGATTCAGAATACAAAAAGGCGGCCATTGGCCGCCTTTTTTCAAGCTACGCGATTGCGCATCCCAAATTACTTGGAGATGTGAGCGATCAGGTCCAGAACCTTGCTGGAGTAGCCCATTTCGTTGTCGTACCAGGAGACGACTTTCACGAAGGTCTTGTTCAGCTGGATACCAGCCTTGGCATCGAACACGGAAGTCTGACGCTCACCCAGGAAGTCGGTGGAAACCACTTCGTCTTCGGTGTAGCCCAGCACGCCCTTCATGGCGCCTTCGGAGGCAGCCTTCATGGCCTGGCAGATTTCAGCGTAGGACGCTTCTTTCTTCAGGTTGACGGTCAGGTCAACAACGGACACGTCCGGAGTCGGAACGCGGAAGGCCATGCCGGTCAGCTTGCCGTTCAGTTCCGGGATGACCACGCCAACAGCCTTGGCAGCACCGGTAGAGGACGGGATGATGTTCTGAGCCGCACCGCGGCCACCGCGCCAGTCTTTGGCAGACGGACCATCAACGGTCTTCTGGGTAGCAGTGGTAGCGTGAACGGTGGTCATCAGGCCGGATTCGATACCGAAGGTATCGTTCAGAACCTTGGCGATGGGGGCCAGGCAGTTGGTGGTGCAGGAAGCGTTGGAAACGATGTCCTGGCCAGCGTAGGAATCCTGGTTGACGCCCATGACGAACATCGGGGTAGCGTCTTTGGACGGACCGGTCAGTACGACTTTCTTGGCACCGGCAGCGATGTGCTTGCGAGCGGTTTCGTCGGTCAGGAACAGACCGGTTGCTTCGGCAACAACGTCAACACCGATTTCGCCCCATTTCAGGTTGGCCGGGTCACGTTCAGCGGTAACACGTACGGTTTTGCCGTTGACGATCAGGTTGCCGTCTTTGACTTCAACAGTGCCCTTGAAGCGACCGTGAGTGGAGTCGTACTTCAGCATGTAAGCCATGTAGTCAACGTCGATCAGGTCGTTGATACCAACCACTTCGATGTCAGCACGCTCAGCGGCCAGACGGAAAACGAAACGACCGATACGGCCAAAACCGTTAATACCTACTTTGATAGTCATAATTGGTTACCTAACTGTTCAGTAGTCAAAGAAAATTCCGTTTGTAAATTTACTAGAACTCCCTCGCGAGTCAACCAACAATCTGCGCGAAATTGCGCTATATCATGAAAAACTGTGAAATTTATTTTCGGTTTATGTAACTGGCTACCAACTTTTGTTGAATGCATCATCAGCAAAGTCGGTGGCAGAGAACAACAATAGTGCCTGCCCGGTCACACATCCAGCCGGGGAGATATGTAAAAATGTGCGCGGTTTAGCATGGCCAAAGAGCCACTGTTCAAGTACCAACCATAAAAATTAATCACAAAATAGCGTAGACAGAATCCACAGCGGGAATTCTCAAACTATGACCACCCTGATTGAACAGCTGGCTGCCGCCAAAGGCATTGCCAGTGAGTATGTTGATGCCTGGGGCCAGCCGGCCCTGGTATCGGAAGAGAGCAAGGCCGCCATGCTGGGCGCCATGGGCTACCGCGTCGATGACGAGGCCGCCCTGTCCGAACAGCTTGAGCAGGAGCACCGCCAGCATTGGCTGCGCGCGCTGGATCCCGTGATGGTGGTACGCAGCGGCGACGCCGTTACTCTTGAGGTTCGCCTCCCCATCGAATTTGTCAACGATGCCCTCACCTGGCAGCTCCAGCAGGAGCAGGGTGCAGTGCTGTCCGGTCAACTCACCCCCATCGAGGGTGAGCTGGTCGGGGTGGCCGAGTTCGAGGAGATGGAGTGTCAGGCCTATCGCGTCACCCTGGATGTGCAGCCTGCGCTGGGTTATCACCAGCTCATCCTGCTGGAAGAGGGCAATGACGAGCCGCTGGCCACCATGCGTCTCATCGTCGCCCCCAAGTCCTGCTACAAGCAGGCACCCATCGCCAATGGTCGCAAGGTGTGGGGCCCGAGCGTCCAGCTCTACTGCCTGCGCAGCCGCCACAACTGGGGCATCGGCGATTTCAGCGATCTCGGCCAGCTGGTTGAGAATGCCGCCGCCTGGGGAGCCCACTTCGTCGGTCTCAACCCCATTCATGCCCTCTATCCGGCGAACCCGGAGAGTGCCAGCCCTTACAGCCCCTCTTCCCGTCGCTGGCTCAACGTCGCCTATATCGATGTGGAAGCGGTGCCCGAATTCCTGGGCAACGATCGCCTGAAAGCGGAAGTGGCGAGCCCGGCCTTCCAGCAGCACCTCACCTCCCTGCGGGTCAAGGACAATGTGGATTACACCGGCGTCATCCAGACCAAGATCGGGATGCTGCGCCAGGTGTTCGACCAGGCCAGCTTCAGCGCCGAGCGTCAGGCTGCGTTCGATGCCTTTGTGGCTGCAGGCGGTGACAGCCTGCAACAGCAGGCAGCGTTTGACGCCCTGCAGGCCCACTTCTATGCCAAAGGCGAGAATGCCTGGGGCTGGCCGGTCTGGCCCGAGGCGCTGCGCGATTACCACAACCCCGAAGTGGCGGCCTGGATGGCCGAGCACCAGCAGGATGTGGCCTTCTATCTCTATCTGCAGTTCCTGGCTGACGAGCAGCTGGCCCGGGCCGATGCCCGCGCCAAGGCCGCCGGCATGGTGATGGGGATCTACCGGGATCTGGCGGTCGGCGTCTCCGAAGGCTCCACCGAGATCTGGGCAAACCGGGACCTCTACTGCCCGAAAGCCTCGGTCGGTGCACCGCCCGACATTCTCGGCCCCCTCGGCCAGAACTGGGGCCTGCCCCCCATGAACCCGAACCAGCTGTTCGAGGCCGCCTACCAGCCCATGGTGGATCTGTTCCGTGCCAACATGCGCTCCTGCGGCGCCCTGCGCATCGACCACGTGATGGCCTTGCTGCGCCTGTGGTGGGTGCCGCCCGGAGAGTCCGCCGCCAAGGGGGCCTACATCTATTATCCGGTGAACGATCTGCTGGGGATCCTGGCCCTCGAGTCCCACCGCAACCAGTGCCTGCTGATCGGCGAGGATCTGGGGACCGTGCCGGAGGGGATCGACGTGACCCTGAAAGAGAACGGCGTCCACTCCTACAAGGTGTTCTTCTTCGAGCGCTCCAAGGACGATGGTGGCTTCATCTCCCCGGCGCACTACGCCGAGCAGGCGATGTCCGCCCTGACCACCCACGACATGCCGACCCTCAAGGGCTTCTGGCACTGCGACGATCTGGCGCTGGGACGCGAACTGGGCCTGTACCCGGATGAAGACGTACTCAAGACCCTGTATGCTGATCGCCACCAGGCCAAGCAGCGGATCCTTGACAGCCTGCATGCTCATGGGGTCATCTCTGGCAATATCAGTCACGACGTGAACTGGGTCGGCATGAATACCGAGCTCAACCACGGTCTGCAACTGCACATGTCCCGCGGCAGCTGTGCCCTGTTCAGCACCCAGCTCGAAGACTGGCTGGAGATGGACAAGCCGGTCAACGTGCCGGGTACCAGCTACGAGTACCCCAACTGGCGTCGCAAGCTCTCCCGGGATCTGGAGGATATCTTCGCCGACGAGGCGCTCAAGAATCTGGCGGGCAAGATGAGCCGGGCCCGTGACGAGGCCAGCCGTTGAGCCTTGAACGCCAACATGTGACTCACTTTCATCCGCTTCGGCTTCGGCCGAAGCGGATGTTCAGCCATCAAAGGAAATGTCGATGCCCGTTGAACGTTTGGTTGCCGCCCGCTGTGCCGATCCCTTCTCCCATCTAGGCCTGCTGGCCAATCCGGATGGGCCAGGCCTGAAACTCACCGCCTGGTTGCCCGATGCACTCGAGGTCCGGGTCAGGGATCTCAAGTCAGGCAAGATAGTTGCCACCCTGACCGCCGCTGACGAAGCGGGCCTCTTTGAAACTGTTTTCACCCGCCGCAAGAATCCCTTCCCCTACCAGCTCATCGCGACCTACGCCGACGCCAGTGCCGACATCATCGACCCCTATCAGTTCCAGGCTGCCGCCTGGGAAGGGCTGGCGGAACTCACCTGGCAACCGGAAAACCTCTACCACACCCTCGGCGCCCAGTTGCGCACCGTGACGCACCTCGGCCAGCAGGTGGAAGGGGTACGCTTTGCCGTCTACGCGCCGAGCGCCACGGCGGTGAGCCTCATCGGCGATTTCAACTTCTGGGATGGCCGCCGTCACCCCATGCAGCGCAGCCAGTGCGGCCACTGGGTGCTGTTCGTGCCGGGGCTCAAGGCCGGGGATCGCTACAAGTTTGAACTGAAAGACCCGGCGGGCAATCGCCTGCCCCACAAGAGCGACCCGGTGGGCTTCTACTGCGAGCAGTACCCCTCGTTCGCCTCCGTGGTCTATGACCACGGCCAGTACCAGTGGCAGGACGCCGACTGGCGCGAGAGTCAGCTCAATGACAAGCGCGAGCAGCCCCTTTCCATCTACGAGCTGCACGTGGGTTCCTGGAAGCGTCACTCCAACGGCGACAGCCTGAGCTGGCGCGAGCTGGCGGTGGAACTGGTGGATTACATCAAGGAGATGGAGTACACCCACATCGAGCTGCTGCCAGTCTCCGAGCATCCCTTCAGCGGCTCCTGGGGCTACCAGCCGGTGGGCATGTTCTCCCCCACCAGCCGCTACGGCACGGCCGACGATTTCAAATACTTCGTGGATCAGTGCCACCAGGCGGGGATCGGCGTGATTCTGGATTGGGTGCCCGCCCACTTCCCGTCCGATGCCCACGGCCTGGCCCGCTTCGACGGCACGCCGCTCTACGAGTACGAAGATCCGCGCCGTGGCTGGCACCCGGACTGGAACTCCTACATCTATGACTTCGGTCGCGACACCGTGCGCCAGTTCCTGGTGGCCAGCGCCCTGTTCTGGCTCGACAAGTTCCACATCGACGGCCTGCGGGTGGATGCGGTCGCCTCCATGCTCTATCTGGATTACTCCCGCAACGCCGGTGAGTGGGTGCCCAACGTCGATGGCGGCAACCACAACTACGAGGCGATCAGCCTCTTGAAGTGGACCAACGAGGAGGTGTACGGCAAGTACCCCCACGCCATGACCATCGCCGAGGAGTCCACCGCCTTTGCCGGGGTCTCCCGTCCCACCTTCCTTGGCGGCCTGGGGTTTGGCTTCAAGTGGAATATGGGCTGGATGCACGACACCCTCAGCTACATGCAAAAAGAGCCCATTCACCGTCGCTACCACCACAACGACATGACCTTCTCCATGGTGTACCACTATGACGAGAACTTCATTCTGTCCCTCTCCCATGACGAGGTGGTCCACGGCAAGCACTCCCTGCTCTACAAGATGCCGGGGGACGAGTGGCAGCAGGCCGCCAACCTGCGCGCCTACATGGGCTTCATGTATGCCCACCCCGGCAAGAAGCTCAACTTCATGGGCACCGAGATCGCCCAGAGCAACGAGTGGAATCATGATGCCCAGCTGCCCTGGCACCTGTTGCAGTACCCCAGGCACGGCGGCCAGCAGCGGCTGATCCGGGATCTCAACCACCTCTATCGTCATGAACCTGCCTTGTATCAGGCGGATTATGAACAGGCCGGTTTCCGCTGGCTGGATCATCAGGACGCGGACAACAGCATCTTCGCCTGGCTGCGGGCCGACAAGCTGGGGGCCCATCCGCTGGTGGTGGCCTGCAACTTCACCCCGGTGCCGCGCATCGGTTACCGTCTCGGGGTGCCGGCTGCCGGTCGCTATCGGGTGGTGCTCAACACCGACAGCGAGCATTACTGGGGCAGCAACTATGATGTGGGTCTGGTCTTCGTCGCCGAGGCGACCCCCTGGCAGGGGATGGCACACAGCCTGGTGCTGGACTTGCCGCCGCTCGCGACCTTGTTCATCAAACAGGAGTCCTGATGTTTGAAATGGAAAACGGGGTAGATCACCCGCTTGGCGCTCGTCTGGACGAGACGGGCTGCCACTTCTGTGTCTGGGCTCCCCAATCGGACAAGGTGGAGCTCTGCCTGTTCGACGAAGAGGAGCAGGAGCTGGCGCGTCTCCCCTTGCCCGGTCGGCGCGGCCAGTACTGGTTCGGCCACGTGCGCGGCGTCAAGGCCGGTCAGCGCTATGGCTACCGGGTGCATGGCTCTCCCCAGGAGGGGTTGCTGTTCGACCCGGACAAGCTGCTTATAGACCCCTATGCCCGGGCACTGAGCCGTCCTACCTACTGGGACGATGCCCTCTACGAGGGGGACAGCGCGGCCATGGTGGGCAAGTCGGTGGTGGTGGACGATGCCTTCGACTGGCAGGGGGTCGGCAAGCCCGGCATCCCGCCGGAGCGGGTCGTGCTCTACGAGACCCACGTCAAGGGGTTCACCCGCCAGCACCCCGGCATCCCCAAGGCGTTGCAGGGCACCTATCTGGGCATCAGCCACCCGCTGATGATCGAGCATCTGCAGGGGCTGGGGGTGACCTCGGTCCAGCTGATGCCGGTGGCGGCCTTCATGTCCGAGCCCCGGCTCGAGCAGCTGGGGCTCACCAACTACTGGGGCTACAACCCCATCGCCTTCTTCGCGCCCGAACCGCGCTACGGGGCGAAGGATGCGGTGACCGAGTTCAAGACCATGGTGCGCGAGCTGCACCGGGCCGGGCTCGAGGTGATCCTGGACGTGGTCTACAACCACACCGCGGAGTCGGGCTTCGACGGCCCCATGCTCTCCCTCAAGGGGTTTGACAACGCGGGCTACTACGCCTTCGAGTCGGGGGCCCACGGTCTGGATTACCATCGCCACGCCAACGTCACCGGCTGCGGCAACAGCGTCAATCTGGATCACCCCAACACCCTGCGACTGGTGCTCGATGCCCTGCGCTACTGGGTCACCGAGATGCAGGTGGACGGTTTCCGCTTCGATCTGGCGGTCACCCTGGCGCGGGAAGCGGGGGAGTTCGATCCCATGAGCGCCTTCTTCAAGGCCATGATGGCGGATCCCGTGCTGGCGCGGGTCAGGCTCATCGCCGAACCCTGGGACATCGGCCCCTTCGGCTATCGTCTCGGCCAGTTTCCGAGCCAGTGGCTGGAGATCAACGATCGTTACCGCGACACGGTGCGCGCCTTCTGGCGCGGGGATGCGGGCAAGATGGGGGATTTTGCCACCCGTCTGGTGGGCTCGCGGGATCTCTTCCCGAAGAACTGGCGCTCCCCCCACACCAGCGTCAACTACCTCTGCTATCACGACGGCTTCACCCTCGAGGATCTGGTCTCCTACAACCAGCGCCACAACCAGGCCAACGGCGAGGACAACCGGGACGGCCACGGCAACAACCTCTCCAGCAACCACGGGGTGGAGGGGCCGACCCTGGACCCGCGCATCAACAACCTGCGCCAGCAGCAGAAGCGCAACCTCATCGCCACCCTGCTGCTGTCACAGGGGACGCCCCACTTCCTCGCCGGGGACGAGATGGGCCGCAGCCAGCTCGGCAACAACAACGCCTACTGTCAGGACAACCAGATAAGCTGGGTGAACTGGCAACTGCGCCCGGAGGACGAGCGGCTGCTCGCTTTCACCCGCCAGATGATGGCGCTGCGGGCGGAGTCCGGGGTCTTCTCCAACCTGCAACTGAGCGACGACGGCTGGAACGGCAAGGCGACCAGCTGTCACCAGGTGAACTGGTATCACCCGGACGGCCATCAGCTCACCGATCAGGACTGGCACGCCCCCATGGGGCAGGCGTTTGCCATGGACATCGGCATGATCGGCTGCACCGGGGAGCGCTGGTACGTGCTGTTCAACGCCAGCGACTATGACATCCAGTTCCGCCTGCCGCCGCCGGGGGAGGGCATGGAGTGGATCCAGACCATCGACACCGCCACCAACGACGGCCTGCCCTTCCTGCCGGACGACATCAAGCGGCAGGTGGCGGTGGGGCGTGCCCACTCCCTCAAGCTGCTGGAGCGGGTCGCCCTGCCGGCGGCGGTGCTGGCGAGCGAAGGGGTGGTGGCAGCGGATGTTGTCGCCGTGTTGCCAACGGGATCACAGTTCCCGCTGGCGGGGTAGAGCCAGGCGCCCTGACTGGGTATGCTGGGCACCGTTATCAGTGGTGAGGAGCCGGAATGAGCAGTAACAACCCTGAACAGTGGCGCGACAAGCTGAGTGCAGAGCAGTTCCACGTCTGCTGGGAGAAAGGGACCGAGCGTCCCTACAGCGGTGCCCTGCTGCACAACCGCAAGAGCGGCGATTACCACTGCGTCTGCTGCAAGCAGGTGCTGTTCCACTCAGGAGCCAAGTTCGACGCGGGCTGCGGCTGGCCCTCGTTCGACCGGGCCATCGAGGGGACGGTGACCTACACCGAGGACAACAGCCACGGCATGAAGCGGGTGGAGATCACCTGCAGCCAGTGCGGCTCCCACCTCGGCCACGTCTTCCCCGACGGGCCGACCGAGACCGGCCAGCGCTACTGCGTCAACAGCCTGAGCCTGGATTTCGAGCCCGACGCCTGATCCCCGACACGACCAGCGGCGCCTCCCTTCGGAGGCGCCGCTTTTTTATCTCCCCCTGTCAGGTGCCGGGCTATGCCAGCGGCAGGTAGATGTCGGTGACCAGCTCATGGGTGGGCACCTCGTGTACAAAGTTGTGGTAGTGGAAGAAGAGTGGAAAATCCCGCAGCTCTTCGCCGCTGGCGGGCAGCCAGTCGCGGTAGAGCGCCCGGGCACAGTCGGCCAGGAGGTCGTGGGAGCCGTGGTGGCGTACCACGGCGCAGCGCCCGGCCGGGATGAGGGCATTCTTCACGCCCCACTCATTGTCCTCGGCGACGGGGGCCTCGACGCTGCCACAGAGGGTAAAGCGAAACGCCGCACCCTCCGTCGTGGCGGGGTCGTCCGGCGCCAGGCCATAGGTCTGGCTGGTGGCGACCGGGGAGCCGCCCGTGGCCTTGCGCCACTGGATGAAACGCGCCGCGGTGTCGTTGATGCGCTCGGGCAGGCCCTGATGGGTCAGGGCGGCGACGGCGGTCTGCGGGAACTGAATGATGTCGACTCGCATGGGGTCAATCCTCTTTGTGGGGGGCCGTGGCAGGCAGCGATGCCAGCTGGCCCAGTCCGGGTGCTGCCTGAACTGGCTGGGCGTCAGGCCGAACGTCTGCTTGAAGGCGCGACTGAAAGATTCGCCATGCTGGAAGCCGGCATCGAGGGCGATATCAGTCACCTTGTCCAGAGGAGCGAATGCCAACCGGTAAGAGGCCCGCTTCAGCCGCAGCAGTTGGATGTAACGCCCCAGCGGCACGCCGCAGTAAGCGGCAAATTGCCGATGAAAGTGAAAGGGCGAAAAGTGCGCCACGGCGCTGAGCCGCTCCAGCGACAGGTCGTCGTCGAGATGGCGCTCGATGTGCTCGGTCACCGTTTGAAAGCGTCGGCGGTAGGCCTCTGTCTGGTTGTGATCCATGGTCTCTCCTCTGTGCCGCCCACTATCGGCCAACGGGCCCGAGCTGTCCTGACGGATCTTGCTCTCTTTGGTTCCCCTCGGGGATAAGAGCCATGACCGCCAGCCCGGCGGGCGCTGCCTGACTTGTCGCGGGTTCGTCAGGCCAGCAGCAGGGCTGCCCCCGTCAGCAGGGCGGCGAGGGGCAGAACGGGGAGCCGTGGCACCCGCAGCAGGTAGAAGCCGACGGCGGCCAGCGCCAGATCGGTGGGGGAGAGCACGGCGCTCTGCCACACCGGCTGATAGAGGGCCGCCAGCAGCAGCCCCACCACGGCGGCGTTGATGCCGGCCACGACCCCCGCCAGACGGGGGCGGGCCAGCCAGTGCTGCCAGCAGGGGCCCAGCGCCCAGAGCAGCAAGAAACCCGGCAGGAAGAGCGCCAGGGTCGCCAGCAGCGCCCCGATGAGGGGAGTGGCGGGCAGCAGCACGGCGCCCAGGTAGGTGGCCAGGGTGAACATGGGGCCGGGTACCAGCTGGGCCAGGCCGTAGCCGGTCAGGAACTGCTGCTCGCTCAGGTGGTGACCCAGGCTCTCCTGCAACAGGGGCAGCACCACGTGACCACCGCCAAACACCAGGCTGCCTGCCCGGTAAAAGTCGGCCAGCAACTGGCTGACGGGGCCGCTCGCCACCAGGGGCAGGCCGACGAACAGCAGGGCGAACAGCAGCAGGGTCGGCCAGTGAGGCTGGCGAGCAGGAGTGGACGCGAGGCCCTGACTCCCCGGGTGCGGCTCGCGCAAGGCACAGAGCAGGGCCGCGCCGAGCAGCATGGCGACCTGGGTCAGAAGACCGGGGGCGCACCAGAGGGCGGCGGCGGTGGCCACCATGACCCCCTGTTGCAGCGCCGTCTTGCAGAACTGGCGGCTCATGGTGAGCACGGCATCCGCCACCACGACGAGCGCCAGCAGCTTGAGGCCGTGCAGGGCGGCGTCCAGCCAGAGGTTGCCCGCAAGCTGACCCAGACCGACGGCGGCCGCCAGCAACAGCAGGAAGGAGGGGAGGGTAAAGCCGACGAAGGCGGCCAGGGCGCCGCCGATGCCGGCGCGGTGGCGGCCGATGGCAAAGCCGAGCTGGCTGGAGGCCGGACCCGGCAGCAGTTGGCACAGGGCCAGCAACTGGGCGAACTCCCCCTGGTTCAGCCAGCCCAGCCGCTGGACAAAGGTGCGCTGAAAATAGCCGATATGGGCGGCCGGCCCGCCAACACTGATGCATCCCAGCCACAAGAACTGCATGAATACCTGTCCCATCTTCCCCTCCTCGTCATCATCCTGGCCCGGATAATATGACAAAAAAGTGACAGTTTGGTGACGGTACTCCCTCCCGCGCTGCCTGCCATCAACAGGGGCTGGCGGGGGGGGCTGGTCGCCTCCGCCAGCTGACGAGAGGTGCCGGGATGACGCGCGGCAGCCTGCCGGTGAGGGTCAGGGGGCCGGTTGTGCCTGGGGCAGGTAGCATTGTCCCGCCAGCCAGCAGGCGATGGACTGGCGACTGGCATCGAAGTGAGGCTCGGGCAGATTGTGCGGGTCGCACCAGATCCAGCCCTCGCATTTTTCCGGCTCCAGCAGTTGCGGCTCCCCGTCCACCTCTGCCAGCAGGGTGACCGAGATGTAGTGCAGGCCGCTCTCGCGCCAGGTCTCCAGGTTGTTGGTGACGGCGATGACGCGAGGCTGGCGGATGACGAAGCCGGTCTCCTCCGCCACCTCCCGGATGGCTGCCGACTCGAAGGTCTCCCCCAATTCCAGATGACCGCCTGCGATGGACCAGTAGGGGGCATGGCTGCCCTTGCGCTTGCCAAGCAGTACCAGGCCCTGGCCATTGGTGAGAATGACGCCGACACCGACGCGGGGATAGGGGGTAGACATAGGGGAGGCTCCTTGCTGAGACGGCGGGGTGCGCCAGGGAAAACGGGCCCACCTTAGGGGGGATGGGCCCGTTGCGCAAGCCGCCTGTTCAAGGGCGATCGGATGCCGATTTTCCATCGCTTAAATGGATGGGTCTGGCGACATTCTATCTGTTAAATAGATGGGAAATGCCCTCGGATCAGGGCAGTCTGACCAGCATCTTGCCGGTATTGCGGCCCTGGAACAGTCCGATAAAGGCTTGCGGCATGCTGGCCAGCCCCTCGCTGACGGTCTCCTCGGCCTGGAGGGTGCCCGCCTCGAAGGCCGGCATGGCCTCGGCCAGGAACGCCCCGTAGTGCTGCCAGTGATCGGAGACCAGCAGCCCCTGCATCAGGATGCGCTTGCGGATCACCTGGGAGAGGTTGCGCGGGCCGCTGGCCTGGCCGTTGCTGTTGTACTGCTCGATGAGGCCGCACAGCACGATGCGCCCGTGCACCACCAGGTGGTTGAGGGCGGCATCCAGCATGGCGCCCCCCACGTTTTCGAAGTAGACGTGGATGCCCTCGGGGGCGAGGCGGGCCAGCTCGGCGTCGAGATCCGGGGTCTCCCGGTAGTTGATCACCGCATCGGCACCCAGGGTCTTGAGGTAGGCGACCTTGTCGGCCGAGCCGGTGGAGCCGATGACCCTGGCTCCCGCCTGCTTGGCGAGCTGGACCGCCATGGTGCCGACCGCCCCGGAGGCCGCCGAGACCAGCAGGGTTTCACCGGCCTTCAGGTGTGCCACCTTGTGCAGGCCCGCCCAGGCGGTCATGCCCGGCATGCCGAGGGCGCCGAGGAAGCGCTGGGGCGGCAGGGTGGTGTCGGGCAGGCGGGTGAGCTGGGCGGCGTTTGCCACGAAGGCATCCCGCCAGCCCAGCATGCTGCTCACCTTGTCCCCCACCTTGAAATCGGGATGGCGCGATGCCTGTACCGTGCCGATGGCGCCGCCGTCGAGGGGACCGTTGAGGGGGAAGGGAGGAACGTAGCTCTTGGCCTCGCTCATGCGGCCGCGCATGTAGGGGTCCACCGACAGCCACTGGTTGGCGACCTGTACCTCTCCCTCCTGCAGGGCGGGCAGGGGCACGTCCCGGAGGGCGAAGTCCTCCAGGGTGGGGAGACCGGTGGGGCGACGCAGCAGTTGGATTTGATGGCTGATGGCATTCATGGGCATTCTCCGGCAGTGGGGCCGCGCGTCGGGCGGCGGCCTGGTATTTTTGTTTGTGTGCAAACTAAAATCAGGGTAGTCCTGAACGCGGGGGCTGGCAACTGTTTTGTGTGCAAACTATTCAGCCCCGAAGTTGATGGGGTATACTGCCCCCCTTGTCGTCAGCGAGGTCCTCCATGAGCGAATTGAAAAAGCAGGTCTGTTTTGCCCTCTACAGCGCTTCCAATGCGGTGATGCGTGCCTATCGGCCGCTGCTGGACAAGCTGGATCTCACCTATACCCAGTACCTGGTGATGCTTTCGCTCTGGGCCCGGGACGAGGTCAGCCTCAAGGAGATAGGGCAGGAGACCGGACTGGATGCAGGCACCCTGACCCCCATCGTCAAGCGGCTGGAGAGCAAGGGGTGGCTGACCCGCACCGTCTCCCACGAGGATGAGCGGCAAAAGTGCATCAGCCTGACCGAGGCGGGACGCCAGTTGCAGCAGGAGGTCAGGGAGTGCTGTCTGGCGGACAGCTTGCGCAATCAGGTGGATCTGGCCGATGCTGAGTTGGCCCAGCTCAAGCAGCTTTGCGATCGCGTGGCGGCGCAGCTGGGGCGCTGATCCCTTTTCCCGTCAGGAGTGACCCGATGAAACCCATGCAATCCCTGCAATCCCTGCTTCCTCTGTTTGCCATCCTGCTGTGCGCCTGCGCCGATACCTCCTATCCCCGTTCCGAGCTGCAGATCGACGATGCCGATGCCTGGCAGGCCATCTGCAAGGACGGGGTCCGGGTGAGGGCGGTCACCGACGAGGGGATCTGTGCGGATCACCGCGGGGTGGCCATGTGGACAAATAAACCAAGGGCTGCACGGATGGCAGAAGAAGCGGCCAAGTAGTGTGACCTGTACGACATAAAATGACATGACCGGCCATGGGGCCGGTTTTTTTCGCGATCTTGCCAGCACTTTGGCACCTTGTTCATGGTGCACTCATTTTTCTCTTCCCATACTGGCCCTCAAGGTAGCAAACCAACAGGAGAGAGAGATGCAATCATCCATCGTCGGGCTCTCCATTCTGTGGGGGCTGGCCAGCTTTGGTGTTCAGGGGGATTTCATCGAGAGCCGTGATACCGCCTCCCCCTCCTGGCAGGCCGAGTCCAGAGTGGAGATGGAAGGGTACTTGATGGAGTCGTTGGGCGCCGATCGCTGGGTGTTCGACAACGGCAGCGAGAGCCTGGAAATCTCTCTGCCCAAAGGGCAGTGGGTGTCGACCGGTGAGCGGCTGCGGCTGCGCGGCGAACCCCTGCAGGAGCAGAGCGGCTGGTTGCTGCAGGTGCAGGACGTCAGCCAGGTCGAGGCATGACCAGGCGTCGCCACCTGGCGGCGCGATGGCGCCCGGGGGCTGTGTTGACCGCGAATGCCCTTGATAGCAGAGACAAGAAGAGGAGGCCCTGGCCTCCTCTTGCTTTTGGTGCTCCCCGGATGCGGGGGTCAGCCCAGGTGGTTGAGGGGCAGGGCGGTCTTGTGCTTGATGCGGCGCAGCACGAAGCTCGAACGCACCCCGGTCACGCCGGAGATGTGGGTCAGCTTGTCCAGCAGGAAGTGCTGGTAGTGCTCCATGTCCCGCACCACCACCTTGAGCTGGTAATCCGCATCGTTGCCGGTGATGAGGTCGCATTCCAGCACTTCGGGCAGATCCTTGACGGCGCGATCGAAGTTCTCGAACCGCTCCGGAGTGTGCCTGTCCATGGAAATGTGAATGTAGGCGGTGAGGGTCAGCCCCAGCTGGCGGGCATTGAGCAGGGTGACATGGGTATCGATGAGACCGGCATCCTCCAGCGCCTTGACCCGGCGCGAGCAGGGGGAGGGGGAGAGCCCGACCAGCTCGGCCAGCTCCAGGTTGCTGATGCGGCCATTTTCCTGCATCAGCTCCAGAATATGCCTGTCTATACGATCAAGTTTCAGCATTCTCCGTACCTCTTCGCAATTACTAATCCACTTTTCCTAGATTAAGGGTGAACTATTGCAAAAACAACTGAAAATACCTGCTACTTCACAACCACTCACCGCATCGCGGGGAGTACTATGATTACATCTTCCGGTGGCAAGACAGGCGCCCGACCAGGCACCTGTGGTGAAGGACCTTACCGGGTCAAGAGCCCCATCAGCCGTTCGACCTTATCGGGAAACAACGGGCTGGAACGAGAGCACCCCCTCCCCGAAGGCAACAAAGCAGGCATCCCGGCGCCTGCTTTGTTGTTTTTGCGTTCCGCCCGCTCAGGGGTGGGGCGGCCGGATGCGATAGAGGCAGCGGCTGTCCCCCTCTAGCAGATACTGCTCCCGCTCCACCTCGGCCGGCGCCAGCAACCGGCGAAACAGCGCCAGCTCGCTGCGGCAAAAGCCCCGACAGGCCCTGGCTGCACTGCAGATGGGGCAATGACTCTCCCACCACAGCCAGCTGCCGTCCTCCTCCTGCGACATGTCCGCCATATACCCCTCCTGGGTGCGCAGCGCCTTGAGCGTCATCAGCCTGTCTGCCAGCGCCGGCTGGGTCAGCCTGGATTCATAGCGTGCCTGCATCTGCTGCTCCCGCCGCGCGATGAGCTGCTCCATGCCCGCGTCGCCAAACACCTGCCGGATGTCGTCGATCAGCTGCAGGGTCAGATCGCCATGGGTGTCGGGGAAGCGTTGCCAGGCCTGGTCGGTGAGGTGCCACAGGCGCACCGGGCGACCACGGCCGCGGGCCTCGTCGCTAAACCCCACCCAGCCCTCGGACTCCAGGGCCATCAGGTGCTGGCGCGCCCCCATGGACGTCATCTGCAACTGGTCGCCGAGTTCGGCGGCGCTCTGGGGGCCGCGGGTTTTCAGCAGATAGAGGATCTTGTCGGTACTGGCGTTCATGGGGGCTCCGGTGGTGGGTATCGGTGCGGTGACCGCCTGGATGAGGTCATTATGGGTAGCAGGGAGATTTAAATCAACAATCTGCTTTACTTAATGGACGACCCCTCACAATATAAATAAACCAATAACTTTATTTAATGAGGCGAAGATGGAAGGGATCAAGGGACAGGCGACCCTCTGGGTATTGGTGATGACGGTGACGCTGGCGGTGGCGGGATTCAGCCTGCCTTCCCCCGTCCTGGCACCGCTGCTGCTGGATCCGGCCCAGGGCATGTTGACGCCACAGGCGTCGGACTGGAGCCGCAAGGTGTGGCTTGGCGTCATCATGGGGCTCTATCCGTTGTTTCAACTGCTGGGGGCCCCCTTGCTTGGCCGCCTCTCCGATCGCCATGGGCGCAAGCCGGTGCTGACCCTCTGTCTGGTGGGGGTGCTGGCGGGGTATGTGCTGATGGCCCTCGGCATCGCCTGGCGTTCCCTGCCGCTCTTGCTGCTGAGCCGGGTGGTGGAGGGCTTCTTCAACGGTGACATCGCCATCGTGCAGGCGATGGCGGCGGACATGAGCACGGCCAGGACCAAGGCCCGCAACTTCGCCCGCATCAACATCGGCATGAACCTGGGCTGGGTGGTGGGCCCCATGATCGGGGGCTATGCGGCCGTGGTCTCGGGGGATTACAGCCTGGCGGCCTGGCTGGCGGTGGGGATGACGGTGATCAACCTGCTGCTGGTGCTCTGGCTACTGCCCAATCGTCCCCCGGTGCCGGCGACCCGGGATGAGGCTCCCCTCTCGACCCGCCAACTGCTGCTGCAACCTCGTCTCCTGCCCTACTTTGCCCTGACCCTGGCAAGCTACGGGGCGGTGCAGCTCTACTTCACCTACTTCAATGTCTGGCTGGTGGAGCGGCTGGCATGGGATCCGGTGCAACTGGCCCAAGCCGCCGTGCTGGTGAGCGTGCCCATGATGCTGGGTTCCTGGATCGGTGAGCAGCTGGCACGGCACTGGCGCGGCAGCTCCCTTGGCATCGTCGGCCACCTGGTGATGGCGGCGGGCATGCTGATGTTCATCCTGCCGACCCAGTGGTGGGGGCTCGCGCTCACCTTCATCCCGGCCGGCATCGGCATGAGTCTGGGGGAGCTGGCCACCTCGGTGGCGGTCTCCAACCGCAGCCATGCCAGCCAGCAGGGGCAGGCGATGGGGCTCTACCGCGGTCTGGCTGTGGGCAGCGAGATCCTGGCGGTGGTGCTGGGCAGCCTGGTGCTGCTGGCGGGGACCGAGTGGCCCTTCTACCTGGCCGGCCTCTGCGGCGTGATCTGTGCCTTCGGTTTCTACGGATTGCGCAGACGGGCGGACAGGCGAAACATCGTGGCCGGGTGCGCCGAGGCGGGCTGACGAAGGGCGCGGGGATCACAGTTCGGCGACGGGATGGCGGGCCGGACTTGCATCGCGGCGCCGAGTCTGGGACGGTATGGCTCTCTGCTCCGCTGTTCCCGACCCCCCGGCGAGCGCGTCTCCCATCATGGGCCTTGCCATGCCCAGTCCGCATTCCCGGCAGTGAGATGTGTCGTCATGGCACTGGAAACGGGAGGGGATGGCGCCGCACCCGTCTCGACATTTTTGGAGGTGATATGAGTCGTTATCAGGCCATTGCATTGGACATGGACGGTACCCTGCTGAACCGGGATCACAAGGTCTCGTCCGCTACCCGGGCTGCCCTGGCCCAGGCCCGGGCCCACGACATCAAGGTGCTGCTGGTGACGGGTCGCCACTTCATGACGGCCCGTCCCTTCCACCACGAGCTGGCCCTCGACACCCCCATCATCTGCAGCAACGGCGCCTACCTCTATGATCCGGTGCAGGAGAGGATCCTCGCCGGGGATCCCCTGGCCGTGGCGCCTCTCACCACCCTGCTGGAGGAGGTGCAAGCCCAGCAGATGGGGGCGCTGTTCCACCTGGGGGACGGCATCGGCTACCTGGGCTGCGAGGAGCATGTGGGCCGGATGCGGCGCTGGTCGGCAACCCAGCCGGATCACCTCAAGGTCTCCCTGCTGCCCGCCGAGGATATCGAGTCCTGGTTGCAGTCCCCCATCTGGAAGCTGGAGTTGTTCAACCAGGATCCCGGCCGGTTGCACCGTTTCGTCGGGGAGGTGGTGGAGAGACTGCCCTTCACCCGTGACTGGGCGGCCCCCTATGCGGTGGAGCTGGTGCAGCCAGGTTGCAGCAAGGGCAACCGGCTGGCCCAGTGGGCGGCGAGGGAGGGGATCGCCATGGAGAACCTGGTGGCCTTTGGCGACAACAACAACGACATCAGCATGTTCGAGCAGGTGGGGCTGGCGGTGGCCATGGGCAATGCGGCGCCCCAGATCCAGGCCCATGCAGACCGGGTCACCGCGGATCACAACGAGGATGGCATCGCCCTGGCGTTGCAGCGCTGGGTCCTGCCGGCCTGAGGGGAAAAACAGTCTGCGGCATAAACAGAAAGGGGCCATGTCGGCCCCTTTTTGTCAGCTCCCGAAGGAGAACTGGATCACCCGATCCGGGAAGCGCAGCCGGTTGTAGTCCCGGTATACCCCTTCGTAGTGACGGATGGCGCGCTCGCGCTGGGCACGATAGTAGTCGCGCTGGCGGCTGTCGCTCTCGCCCCGGATCTGCTGATCCAACTGGTGGATGCTCCGCTCGGTGCGCTCCAGCTCCTGCTGCAATTCGCCGAGGCGCTGCTCCAGCAGGTACTCCTTGCGGCCGCGCTCGAACTGGGTGAGGAAGCTGGTGTCGTTGGGGCAGACCCCCAGGTATTCGCTCCCCTCCCGTCCCTTGCTGTAGGCAAGCTCGGGGATGCAATAGAGCTCCAGCCCCTTGGCGTAGCCGCGCTGCCACTCCGCCTCATCCACCTTGAGGCCGTACTCCCCGCAGGTCTTCTGATAGTCGCGGGTGGCGCTCCGGGTCTTGCCCTGCTCCCCGTCCTGATAGCCCTGGTTGTACCAGCTCATGGCACGGCACTCCTCCTCCGAGAGGGAACTGCACCCGGCGAGCAGGAAGGGAAGGGTCAACAACAGGATCTTGGGGGACATGAGAGGGCTCCGACAGCAAAGGGGGTGGGGCATTCTAGAAGAGGAGGCCCGTCCGGGACAAGCACCGGGCGAGGGGACCGTATCATGATGTTTTTATCAGTATTTTCAAGCCGTTGTAGACGGGCTTCCGGCAGCCTTTTCTTGCCGGGGGAGGCAGGGTAAACTGCGCCTACTTTTAACTGGCATGTAACATAAAAACAATGAAAGTCCTGACCGTCGATTATCGCTCCCCCGATGCGGCCGAGCGCTTCACCGAATCCCTGCGCACCACCGGCTTCGGAGTGCTGACTCACCACCCCATCCCGCAGGAGCTGGTGCAGTCCATCTATGACAACTGGTATCGCTTCTTCATGAGCGAACAGAAGCAGGATTTCCTGTTCAATCGCGAGACCCAGGACGGCTATTTCCCGCCCTCGGTGTCCGAGGTGGCCAAGGGCCACAGCCAGAAGGACATCAAGGAGTACTTCCACATCTATCCCTGGGGCCAGATGCCGGCAGAGCTGAAAGAGCAGGCGATGGAGTACTACCGCCTCGCCAACGATCTGGCCGCCGAGCTGCTGGGCTGGGTGGAGCAACACACCCCGGGCGACATCGCCGCCCACTACAGCTGCCCGCTCTCCTCCATGATCGAAGAGAGCCACAAGACCCTGCTTCGGGTGCTGCACTACCCGCCCTTCGACGGCACCGAGGAGCCGGGCGCCATCCGCGCCGCCGCCCATGAAGACATCAACCTGCTGACCATTCTGCCCGCCTCCAACGAGCCGGGCCTGCAGGTGAAAGGTTCAGACGGGGAGTGGATGGACGTGCCCTGCGATTTCGGCACCCTCATCATTAATATCGGTGACATGCTGCAGGAGGCCTCCCGCGGCTACTACCCCTCCACCACCCACAGGGTCATCAACCCGACCGGGGGCAGTGCCGCCAAGTCCCGCATCTCCTTGCCGCTCTTCCTGCATCCCCGTCCGGACGTGGTGCTCTCGGAGCGTCACACTGCCCACAGCTATCTGATGGAGCGGTTGCGGGAGCTGGGGGTCATCTAATCCCGCCAGACCCGGGCAGACAACAAACCGGAGCATCCCCGCTCCGGTTTTTATTTTGTGGCACGATTGGTTGGTTATCCGAATTTTATTGGTTAATGATGCTAAAAACTGAGTTTTATATCGGATATACGCCGAGTGATTGCGCGCCCGCGGGCGTACTCTGAGCGCCATTTCGGGCCTCGCTGGCAGGCCCTTCGCGTGGAGTTCTTATGAAGCAGTCCCAATGGTCATCCCGGCTCGGTTACATCCTGGCCGCCGCAGGTTCCGCGGTCGGTCTCGGCGCCATCTGGAAGTTCCCCTATGTCACCGCCGCCAACGGTGGCGGCGCCTTCCTGCTGGTCTTTCTGCTGTTCAGCTTCACCCTGGGGGTGGCGGTGCTGATGGGGGAGACCCTGATCGGTAGCCTGACCCGGCGCGGGGTGGTGGGCGCCTTTGGTGAACTGATGGGCAGGCGCTGGCGCTGGGTCGGTGCCATGGGCTTGCTGTGCAGCCTGCTCATCTTCTGTTTCTACAGCGTGGTGGGCGGCTGGACCCTGGGGTACACGGGCATGGCCCTGGCGGGGGAGCTGCAACAGGGGGACGGCGCGGCACTGACCGCCCGTTTCAACGACTACGTCGGTGATCCGCTCTGGCCGGTGCTGACCCACCTGCTGTTTGCCGGCTTGACCTGGTGGTTCGTGCGGGGCGGCGTGCAACAAGGGGTGGAGCGCACCCTGCGCTGGATGATGCCGGCCCTCTTCATCATGATCCTGCTGCTGGTGGCCTTCGGCCTCACCCTGCCGGGCGCCATGGCCGGGGTGCGCCACTTCCTGATGCCCGATTTCAGCAAGCTCGGCATGTCGGGTGTGCTGGACGCCATGGGGCTGGCCTTTTTCTCCCTCTCCATCGGCCTTGGCATCCACACCACCTATGGCGCCTACCTGCCTTCCAGCAAAGGGGTCGGTCGCTCCAGCCTCTGGGTGGTGCTGCTGGCGAGCGTCATCGCCGTGCTGGCGGGTCTGATGATCTTCCCGGTACTGGCGGCGACCGGCATTGATCCGGCCTCGGGCCCGGGCCTCACCTTCATGACCATGCCGGCGGTGTTCCAGCAACTGCCCTTCGGCCAGGGCCTGGCGGTGGTGTTCTTCTCCCTGCTGGTGGTGGCGGCGCTCTCCTCCTCCATCTCCCTGCTGGAGCACTTGCAGTGCTTCCTGTGCGAGAGCCTGGGCTGGTCCCGCCGCGCGGCGTGCAACCTGGTCATTGCCCTGGTGATGGCGGGGGGCATCCCGGTGAGTTTGTCGTTCGGTCCCTGGGCCTCCCTGACCCTGTTTGGCAAGAACATCTTCGAGTTGCTGGACTTCATCACCTCCAACCTGATGATGCCCCTGTTCGGGCTGGCCCTGACGCTGCTGCTGGGCTGGCGGCTCGGTCGCCAGGCGCTGCCCGAAGGGCTGGCTCCCCATTGGCGGGCCCTGCTGATGGGCTGCTGGCGCTGGCTGGCTCCCCTGCTCATTGGTGGCATTCTGGTGCGCGGCCTGATGTAGGGAGGCTTGGTCATCTCTGCCACTCCCCGGCCGGGCTGGCCGGAGAGTGGCGTGGCAGGATTGACTCTTTATAAAAATCTGTAAATTAAAAATAAATAGAGCAACAGTCTGTTGTTTTGACATTTTATTTTGATTAAATCTGTTTTTGGTTCTGTTTTAGACTATTTCCTGTCAACTTCTCTTGCCATGGTTTAGGCTGTGGCTCCTTTTTACCGTGCAGGCGTCGCCCTCCCATGTCACCCCTTATCGCTCTCTGTGGCCGATTTAGCCCCTTTCTGGAGAGGTGACCTTGCAGGTGTCGTTTGTCTGACTGTTCATTGCAAAGGTCGCCCTCAGGCGGCCTTTTTTGTTGCGGCGCACACCGCGTCTAGCCATGGAGTATCGAACTGATGTTGTCTTGCCCGGAGGTTGTATGAGCCAGGTTCAGTGGTCTTCCCGTATTGGTCATGTGCTGGCGGCCGCCGGCTCGGCGATCGGCCTTGGTGCCATCTGGAAGTTTCCCTATGTGACAGCCACCAACGGGGGCGGTGCCTTCCTGCTGGTGTTCCTGCTCTTCAGCTTCACCCTGGGGGTCGCGGTGCTGGTGGGGGAGACCCTGCTCGGCAGCCGCAGCCAGCGCGGCGTGCTCGGCGCCTTCCACAAGCTGGTGGGGCCGAACTGGCGCTGGATGGGTTACATGGGGATCCTGTGTGGCTTCTTCATCTACAGCTTCTACAGCGTGGTGGGGGGCTGGACCGTGGGCTATGCGGCCCTGGCCGTGGGCGGCGAGCTCAACCTGAGTGAGGCGAGCACCCTCACCGCACTCTTTACCGGTTATGTGAGCGATCCCCTCTGGCCGGCCCTCACCCATCTCGTCTTCGCCGGGCTCACCTGGTGGTTCGTGCAGGGAGGGCTGCAACAAGGGGTGGAGCGGGCGCTGCGCTGGATGATGCCGGCCCTGTTCGTGATGATGCTGCTCCTGGTGGTGACCGGGCTCTCCATGCCGGGGGCCATGGCCGGGGTACGCCAGTTCCTGATGCCCGACTTTTCCCACCTGACGGGGCAGGGGGTGCTCGACGCCCTGGGGCTGGCGTTCTTCTCCCTCTCCATTGGCCTCGGGGTACACACCACCTATGGCGCCTACCTGCCGAGCAGTGACGGGGCGCTGCGCTCCGGGGTCTGGGTGGTCACCCTGGCGAGCTGCATCTCGGTGCTGGCGGGGCTGATGATCTTCCCGGTGCTGGCCTCCACCGGCATCGATCCTGCCGCCGGCCCCGGCCTCACCTTCATGACCATGCCGGCGGTGTTCAACCACCTGCCGTTCGGTCAGGGGCTGGCGGTGATCTTCTTCCTGCTGCTGCTGGTGGCGGCGCTCTCCTCCTCCATCTCCATGCTGGAGCACCTGGTGCGCTTCACCACCGAGGAGTGGGGCTGGTCGCGCCGCAATGCCTGCCGGGTCCTGACCCTGCTCATCATGGCCTGCGGCATTCCGGTCAGTCTGTCGTTCGGGCCCTGGGCTGACTACACCCTGTTTGGCAAGACCCTGTTCGATCTGCTGGATTACCTCACCTCCAACCTGATGATGCCCCTGTTCGGTCTGGTGCTGACCCTGCTGCTTGGCTGGAAGCTGGGGGACAGTATTGTGCCTGCGGATCTCTCGCCGCTGATGCGTAGTGCGCTGCTCTGGTGCTGGCGGCTGGTCGCCCCCCTGCTGATCGCGGGGATCCTGGTGCGGGGCTTGTTGTAACGCACCTGCCAGGGCGGCATGCACCGCCCTGGATGGCTATAGGCCCTGATGGGGACCGAGGGGCGGCAGTTTGGGGGCCAGGTGGGATCTCACCTGTTGCAGGGTCTCCCGATAGGCGTTCCCATGGTGTTCCAGGAAGGCGGCACTGTGGTTGAGACGCTGCTCCAGCCTGTCCACCAGACGGGCCACCGCCGGGGCCGCCATGCCGGCGGGCCAGCACTGGGTCAGCAATACCAGCAGTTGCCAGGCATCCCCCGCCTGGGCCGGGAATCGCTCCTGCAGGGTCAGAGCACTCTGCACGGCGAGCTGGAGCTGACCCGTGGTCATGGCCCGTTGCCGCTCCTCGCGCAGCTGGGTCAGCTGCTGCTCCCGCTGCGCCAGTTGCCGCGCCAGATCGTCGACCACCTGCAAAATGAGTCCCTGCAACAGCGGGGTCTGTGCCACCGGCCCCTGATATTGGCCGAGCTGGGCCAGATAACGCTGGGCATGGTGGGGAAGCCCGCAGAACTGGCTGACGGCCACCCCGAGCAACTGGTTGAGGTGATTGTCCCGCGCCGCCTCCGGCGGGTGCTTGGCCAGCAGCATCAAGGCGTCATCGAATCGATAATCCAGACCCAGCATCAGGGCGCGCAGCAGCCCCTCCTCGTGGGCCCGCAGGGTCACGGCCTGCTGGCCGAGCTCCTCCAGGGCCTGCTGCAGCTCATGAACTCTGGCCTCTCCCGGTGGATGCCAGAGCACCGCCAGGGTCGCATCCAGCAGGCAGCGTTCGACGGAGTGGCGAAACGTCTGTTTGGGGAAGTAGCGCAGGATGAAATCGCTGGCCTGCGCCAGCACCTGACCTTCATCCCCTCGCAGCAAGGCCAGCAAAATGGCCACCTGGCGCCACTGCGGCTGCCAGGGGCAGCGTTGCAGCAAGCCTGACAAGGTTTCCCAGGCCGGATCCCACTGCGCCTCGTGCAGTTGGCAGGCGAGAACCAGCGCCTGATGGATGACGGGGGGCAGTCGCTCCCGGTTGCGGGCCAGATCCTTGTGGGCACTCTCCACCCGGTTCAGCCCGAGCAGGGCCTGGTTCAGCCCCTGGCGTGGCCACCAGGCATCGTACTCCGTGGTGCAGATGGCGTAGTGCTGGGCGGCCTGCACCCGTTCCCCGGCTTGCAGCAGCATGTAGCCCTTTACCCTGTCCATCTGTGCTTCCAGCCCCTTGTGGCTGGCGTGCCGGTAAAGCAGATCCTCGCACTGGGCGCAGGCGCTGCGCCACTCCCTGAGCGCCATGGGGGTGGCCAGGGGGCGGGTCACCGTGGTCAGTGCCAGCAGCGCTTGCAGGCTGTGCGCCAGCTGCTCCGTGGTGAAGGGCACGGCCAGACGCAGGGCGAAATAGAGGTCGGAGGGGGGGAACTGGCCGGTGTCCTCGTCCTGCTCCAGCAGCAGGAGCACGCAGCCGGGCGCGAGCAGGCCCAGGTGGTGTGCTTCATGCAGCAGCCTGACTCCCTCGTGGGCCTGGTGGTGATACTGGCGGCAAAGAATGGCATCGAAGGCGTGCTGGCGCAGCAGGGCGGGCAGGCTTGCAATCTCTTTGCAGTGGAACAGCTCGGTGGGGGGCAGCCCCAGATCACTCAGTCCCTGGGTGAGGGTCGAGCCCATCATGGCATCGTCTTCGATGAGGAGGATCTGCATCTTTGACGCTCCTTCGCCGGTCGGGGGTGGCGAGGTTGGATTCAAAGTTAGCCTCCACTCTCCCGCGAGAGCCAGAGGGGGTCAATACCCCACCTGGGTCAGGAATGGCTCAGTGCCAGCCTTGGGCGGGGCAAAGAAAGCATCACTGAAGGCCGGGCCCCCTGGCCGAGAAGGGGCAGTCCCGCTGGGGGACACGCAGCTCCCCGGCTCCCGACTCTCCCTGCCAGGCGAGCTCGAGCTGGCCCAGGCGCCCGAGGCGGCGCAGCTCGAACTCGTAGCGCAGGCAGGGGTTGTCGGTGGGCAGCTGTGTCATTCCGGCGGGCAGCCGGTAGTCGTAGCGCAGCAGGGGGCCATCTTGCAGCCGGCTTTGCACGGGCACCAGTCCCTCCGCCGTCGGTGCGGGGGCCTTGAGATAGCGGCGCAGCGCCACCGGGGCGTCGATGGCTTTTTGATAGTGAAGGCCGTTCATGGCTGCCAACTCCTCCTCCAGCCGCGTCAGCTCCCCCTCCAGTCCGCTCAGGGCGGCGCCGAGCTGTTGATGGGCCGGGGAGGCGCAGCCTCCCAGCAGCAGGGTCGTGATCAGCAGGGCGGGACGGACGGCAGACATGAAGGTTCCTCGGGTGCCAGGGTCAATGACTATAGCAGGGGATTGGTGGGCGGCGTGCCCCTCAGCAGCCCGGCGAGGCGCTCCAGCCCTTCGGCGACGCGGGCGTCGGTGGCGGGCTGGCTCAGGCTGAGGCGTACTCCCTGCGGGGCGGCAAACTGGCCGGCGGCGAAGTGTTCTCCGCTGGCGACCCCCACGTCAAGGGCGTTGGCGGCCTCCGCAAACTCCTGGCTGCGCCAGGGCTCGGGCAGCGGCAGCCAGGCGTGCATGGACCCCGCCTGCCAGCGCGCTCCCGGCAGCAGGTGGCGCAGTAGCTCACCCCGGCGCGCCAGGATTTTTCGCTGGTGTTCGATGAGCGGCATGATTTGGCGCTGGCTCACCAGCTTGCAGGCCAGTTCGATGAGCAGCGGACTCACCATCCAGCTCGACAGCCGCATCGCCTGGGCGAAGCCGCTGCGAAGGGCGGGAGGGGACAACACGAAGCCGACCCGCAGGCCGCCGCAGGCGATCTTGGCGAGACTGCCAAGGTAGATGACCCGCTCCGGTGCCAGGTTGACCAGGGGAGGGATCGCACTTTCGGGCAGCAGGCCGTTGACGTCATCCTCGACGATCAGCAGATCGTGGCGACGGGCGATGGCGACGATGGCGTCGCGCCGCGCCAGGCTCATGGTGGCCGTGGTGGGGTTTTGCAGGGTGGGGGTGAGGTAGAGCAGCTTGGCCCGGCGGGTACGGCACGCGGCATCCAGCGCCTCCGGCAGCAGTCCCTCCTCATCCATCGCCAGTCCCACCACCTGATTCTTGAGCTGGCGTGCATTGCCCAGCATGCCGGGGTAGCTCAGGCCCTCGCAAAACAGGGTCTCTCCCACGCAGCCGGTGGCCAGCAGGGCCAGCATGATGCCGTGCTGGGCCCCATGGCTGAATAGCAGGCGATCTTCGCTCGCCGTGATGCCCTGCTCGGCGAGCCAGTCGACGAACAGCTGGCGTTGTGCGGGGCGTCCGGCCTCCTTGTCATAGCCGAGCAGGCCGTTGAGATCCCCCTGCGCCAGCTCGGTGAGCAGGGGCCTGATGATGGCGCCCCTGTCCAGCTGGACCGGGAGGTTCTGCCACAGCTCGATGCGCTGGCTGTCTTCATTGCGGATCACCCATTCGTTGGCGGGATCCGCCGCTCCCCTGACCCAGGTGCCGTGCCCGACCCGGGCCGCCAGCAGGCCCCGTCGCTCCGCCTCGGTGTAGGCGCGGGTGACGGTGCCCACGGTGACCCCCAGCTTATCTGCCAGGGCCCTGTGGGTCGGCAGCCGGGTCTCGGGTGAGAGGATGCCGGTGGCGATGGCCTGCTCGATGGCCTTGACCAGTTTGAGGTAGAGGGGCCCCTCGAAAGGGGTGAGGTCGGGCGTCCAGATTGTCATGGTGACAATAAATCCATTGATCCAAGATTGTCCGCAATATAGCGTGATTATCAGTCTTTAAACAACCAACAAGCACACATTGTATCGGTACAATGTGGCGAGAAAGGAGTCTCCCCATGACCATCGAATGGTATGCCACCCTGTTTGGCTTCGCCCTGCTCACCTGCGGCACGCCAGGGCCGAACAACCTGATGTTGACGGCGTCCGGCGCCAACTTCGGCGTGCGGCGCACCCTGCCCCATCTCATCGGGGTGGCGGTGGGCCAGCCTGTGTTGCAACTGGTGCTGGCGCTCGGCTTTTATCCGCTGTTCGAGCGCTGGCCCCTGCTCAAGCTGAGCCTGCAGGTGCTGGGCAGCCTTTACCTGCTGTGGCTGGCGTGGCGCATCGCGGTGGCAGGCGCCCCCGGAGATCCCGCCAGCCGTGCCCGCCCCTTGACCCTGCTTGAAGGGCTGGGCTTCCAGTTCCTCAATCCCAAGGCGTGGATGATGGGGATCTCGGCCATCAGTCTGTTCAGCCTGCCGGGGAGCGACTACTGGCCGAGTATGTGGGGCATCATGAGTGTCTTCCCCATGGCGGGGTTCCCGGTCTGCTTCGCCTGGGTGATGTTTGGCCATCAGCTCAGCCGCTGGATCAACTCGGACAAGGGGTGGCGTCGTCTCAACGGCAGCCTGGGTGCCTTGACCGCCCTGTGCGTGGTGATGCTCTGGTATTAACAGCGTCTTGATTATTCATGCAAAGAAAATGCATTGCTGACCTTGTCGTCAGGGCGTCGGCTCTGCATATTAGGAGGCTTGCCGTATCTGAACGAGGTTGAGATGGATCTGAACTGGTTGCTCCCCCTGGCGGGCTTTGCCCTTATCACCTGTGGCACGCCGGGCCCCAACAACATGCTGCTCACCAGTGCCGGGGCCGCCCAGGGGTTTCGCCGCTCCGTGCCTCTGCTGGTGGGGGTGGTGGGGGGCATCAACCTGATGATCCTGGCCACGGCCCTGGGGCTTGGGGTGGTGTTCGAGCGTCTGCCCCTGCTGCACGACGGCCTCAAGCTGGTGGGGTCGGCCTACCTGCTCTGGCTGGCCTGGAAGGTGGCCAACGCCAGTGGCCCGGCGGAGGGGAACCGGCCGCTCATCCCGGCCCATCAGGGGGCCATGCTGCAACTGCTCAATCCCAAAGCCTGGATGATGGCGCTCTCCGCCATCAGCGGCTTCACCCTGGCGGGGGAGGCTTACTGGCCGTCCGCGGGCTGGGTGCTCGGCATTTTCTTCGTGACCGGCCTCTATACCGGTGCCTTCTGGGTGCTGTTCGGTGCCCAGGTGCGCCGCCTCATCCGCACCGCCACCGGCTGGCGTCGTTTCAATCTGGGCATGGGGCTCGCCACGGCGGCCTGCGTGCTGATGATCTGGGTTTAGGCCTCGGCCTGAGCCTTTACCGGCTGTCTTGTTGGCCCTTCGGGGCCTTTTTTATTGCCGGGGCGGTGCGATCAAACGCGCCCCCTGAGGGATTGCAGCATTGGTTTGCACCATCGGGTTACATAAGGAGATCCCATGAAATGTATCGGTCTGCTGGGTGGCATGAGCTGGGAGTCCACCGTCAGCTATTACCAGGCCCTCAACCGGGGGGTACGCGAGCGGCTCGGCGGTCTGCACTCGGCGCGGGTGCTGCTGAGCAGCGTGGATTTTGCCGGGATAGAGCGGTTGCAGCACGCCGGTGACTGGCCCGCCACCGCCCGTCTGCTGGCAGCCGAGGCCAGGGCCATCCAGGCCGGTGGCGCCGATTTTCTGCTGATCGGGACCAACACCATGCACAAGGTGGCGCCGGAGATCGAGGCCGCCATCGACATTCCCCTGCTCCACATCGCCGATGCCACGGCCCATCGCCTCCAGGCCGACGGGGTGACCCGGGTAGGCTTGCTCGGCACCCGCTTCACCATGGAGCAGGATTTCTACAAGGGGCGGCTCCAGGAGCGCTTCGGGCTGGAGGTGCTGGTGCCTGATGACGCTGCACGGGAGCGGGTGCACCGCATCATCTATGACGAGCTCTGCCTCGGCGATATTCGCGAGTCGTCTCAGGCCGAGTATCTGGCCATCATCGCCGATCTGGCACAGGCCGGTGCCCAGGCGGTGATCCTGGGTTGCACCGAAATCGCCCTGCTGGTGGGGGCGTGCCAGGCCGCCGTGCCTCTCTATGACACCACCGCCATCCACGCCGAAGCCGCGGTGGCGCTGGCCCTTGCCTGATGTGGTGCGGGCGGGGTGAGGGGCGCCCCTCTCGGCGCCCGCCTGTTTTTTCCTCCTTTCATAACTGTGAGTCAGCCTTCATTTCAGCAGGGCTGAAGCCGTTTTTATTGTCAATCGGCTCACATTTCCTCTTTTTGTCTCTTGAGTCCGGGGCGTCAGACGCCTAGTTTTCGATCACTGAAACGATTCAGCTTTCACAAAAACAAGAGACACGAGGATAAATCCATGTTGAAGAAACTCTCCATTGCCGTGCTGCTCGCCCTGGGCGCCACTGCGGGTCACGCCGCCGAATTTCTGCTGACCGACTCCCAGCAAGGGCTGGATGTGGGGGACTGGAAGATCACCAGCGAGAAGCTCGGCATCAAGAGTCCGGTTCCCTTCACCATCGAGAAGAAACGCCTGCACGGCGGCCGCCAGGAAGGGGTGGATCTGCTCATCGTCGACAACGGCGTCATGAAGATCACCCTGGTGCCGACCCGCGGCATGGGGATCAAGGAGGTCAAGGCGGCGGATCTGCGCCTAGGCTGGGATTCACCGGTCAAGGAGGTGGTCAACCCCGCCTTCATCGATCTCGAGAGCCGTGGCGGTCTCGGCTGGCTCGACGGCTTCAACGAGATGCTGGTGCGCTGCGGCTACGAGTGGACGGGTCATCCTGGGGTGGATGACGACGGCCGCCTCAAGAGCCTGCATGGCCGGGTGCAGAACATTCCCGCCTCCGTGGTCAGCGTGACAGTGGACGAAGAGCCGCCCTATGCCATCCACGTGCTGGGCCGGGTGGACGAGCGCACCTTCAAGATGAGCGAACTGGTCACCTGGACCCAGCTGAGCGTGGTGCCCGGTCAGGCGGAGTTTGCCCTGCAGGACAAGCTGACCAACCACGCGGACTACGAGAACGAGTACCAGATCATCTATCACGGCAACTTCGGGGCCCCCATTCTGGAGGAGGGAGCCAGGGTGAGCACGCCGGTGAAGCAGATCTCCCCGTTCAATGACTACGCCAAGGCCGGACTCAAGGGCTGGCAAACCTATCTGGGGCCCACCAAGGGCTTCGACGAGATGGTGTTCAACCTGGTGCCCTACAGCGACGCCGACGGCAATACCCTGGCAGTGCTGAACAACCGGGCCGGCAACGCCGGAGTGGCGGTGGGCTACAACACCCGACAGCTGCCGGTGCTGACCCTGTGGAAGAACACCGACACCCGGGCCCAGGGCTATGTGACCGGCATCGAACCCGGTACCAGCTATGCCTACAGCACCAAGTACCAGCGCCCGCTCGGGCTGGTCCCCAAGATCCAGCCGGGGGAGACCAAGACCTTCGATCTGACCTATCGCCTGCTGCAAAATGCCGACGAGGTGAAGCAGGCCCTGGCCCAGGTGGAGAAGATCCAGGACGGTCGGGCCACCGAGCTGCGCGAGCAACCCCTGGTCAAGCTGCCATAAGGGAGAGACGCCCAGCAAAAAGCCGCTCCATGAGCGGCTTTTTCATATCAGGCCCGTCGATCAGACGTGGCTGTACATGGCTTCTATCTCGCGCTGGTACTTGGCCTCGATGATCTTGCGGCGCAGCTTCATGGTGGGGGTGATCTCCCCGAGCTCCATGGAGAAGGCGCTCGGCAGCAGAGTGAACTTCTTCACCTGCTCGAACTTGGCCAGCTCTTTTTGCAGATCCTGAATGCGGGCTTCGAAGAACTCCATCACCCGGGAGTGGCGCAGCAGCTCGGTCTTGCACTGGTACTGCAGGTTGATGGAGCGGGCGTACTCCTCCAGGGACTCGAAGCAGGGCACGATGAGCGCCGACACGAAGTGGCGGGCATCGGCGACGATGGCAATCTGCTCGATGAAGCGATCCTTGCCGAGGGTCCCCTCGACCAGTTGCGGCGCCACGTACTTGCCGTTGGAGGTCTTCATCAGCTCCTTCAAGCGCTCGGTGAAGTAGATGTTGCCCTCGTCATCCAGCTCGCCTGCATCGCCGGTGCGCAGGAAGCCATCCTCGGTCATCACCTCGGCGGTGGCCTCCGGCTTGTTGTAGTAGCCACGCATCACGGTGGGGGCGCGCACCAGCAGTTCGTTGTTCTCGCCGAGTCTCACCTCGATGCCGTTTAGCGCCGTGCCGATGGAGCCCAGCCTGAACTGGGTGTCTTCATAGCAGCAGACGGTGGCGGTGGTCTCGGTCATGCCGTAGCCGTACTTGAGGTTGAGCCCCATGGCCTGGAAGAAGAGATTCACCTCGTCCGCGAGACGGGCGCCCGCCACCGGCAGGAAGCGGGTGCGACCGCCGAAACGGGCGCGCAGCTTGCGAAACACCAGGCGCTCGGCAAGCCAGAGCTGGCCATAGAGCAGGGGAGAGGCGGACTTGCCCGCCTGACGGGTGGCGACCATCTGCTTGCCCACCCGGGTGGCCCAGCCGAACAGGGCGCGGCGCAGGCGCGGCGCCTGGGCGACCTTGGCCTGGATCATGGCGTAGGCCTTCTCGTAGAGGCGGGGTACGGCGCACATCACGGTGGGCTTCACCTCGCCGATGACATCCATCACCTTCTGCGGGTCGCGAATGTAGACGTTCTCGGCGCCGCAATAGAGCACGTAGTAGCTCCAGGCGCGCTCGAACACATGGCTCAGCGGCAGCATGCAGAGGGAGACATCCTGCTCGCTGAGGTCGAGGCGAGCGTCATGCATCTCGAAGCAGGCGGCCATGTTGGCGAAATCGAGCATGACCCCCTTGGGTTCGCCCGTGGTGCCCGAGGTGTAGATGAGGGTCAGCAGGTCGTCCATGCGGTAGTGGCGCTCGCGCTCGCGCAGCACCAGCTCGCTGGGTTGGTGGTTGCCGGAGACGAGGAAGGTCTGGAAGTGGCTGGCCGAGGCGCAGCCGCGCAGATCGACGGTGCCGTCCAGGGCGACGATGTGGCTTATCTCGCCGCTGTCGATGAGGTGCAGCGCCTGATCGAACTGGGGCTGCTCCCCCACGAACAGCATCCTGATGCCGGCATCCTTGACGATGTAGCGCAGCTGATCGAGGGTGCTGGTGGGGTAGATGGGCACGCTGACGCCGCGGGCGGCCAGGATGCCGAGGTCGGCCTGGGTCCACTCGGGCATGTTGCGGGCATAGATGCCGACCATCTCGCCGGACTGGTGGCCCGCCCGGATCAGGCCCTGGGCGCAATAATCCATGGCCTGACCCAGGGTTCGCCAGCCGATGGCGCGCCACTGGCCATCCTGCTGGACGCGCAGGGCGGCCTTGTTGCCAAGGCGGGCAATACGCTCACGCATCACTCTAACCAGATGAAACTGCGACATCTCACGCATCCTCAAGTAACAGTTGTGCGCCCGCAGGGGCACCAAAATCGGGGCTGGAGTTTAAACTCTAACATTACAGCTTACAAGTGTGCGCCATTTGTCCTGGATCACAAAGTCGTCAACCAGATGAGAGTGAGGCATGATAGGGGGCAGGGATCGGATTCATTCAGGGAGTTGCACCATGAATATCGGGATCAAGAGCCTGTTCACCGGCGTGTTGCTGCTGTTGGCGGGGGCTGGCGCCCTCTGGTATTTGCTGGGGGGCGCGGGGGAGCAGGATAATCCCTGGCTGAGTGGCGCCGAGGGCTATGAGCAGGCGCAGCGGCTGGCGCTGAGGGAAGGATACCCCTTGCTCTACGTGATCGAGCGCGCCAAGTGCCGACGCTGCAAGGCGCTGAATACCAGGCTGTGGCGTGCCCCCGAGATGCAATCCGCCCTGGCGAAGTTGGTGAAGGTGCGACTCAACCCGGATGCGGGGGATGGCAGCGAGCACATTCTGCGCCGCTTCCCCCAGGTTGCGACGGCCCCTGGCATCTATGTCCAGCGACCGGGTGAGCCGCTTCGCCCCATCAAGATCGCGGTGGATATCGAACAGATCTGGATGCCCGGCGTCACCTATGGTCGCGGCTTCTTCATGCCCCTCTCGGGAGCCGCCTTCGAGGCCGTGCTGAGGGTGACCCTGAGCCTGGAAGACCCCTCCATCGACAACGCGCCCCTGCCCTGAGGGGGGAAGCGAAGCGGGGGAGTCAGGGAGGTCAGAGGGGGGCGCCCGCTGACGGCGGTCTGCTGCGGGTTGTCAGCCGAAGTCGAACAGACGGGACATCAGCACGGCATCCTCCCTCTCCTGCCCGGTGCCATAGTAGTCGGCGCGGCGGCAATATTCGGCAAACCCCTCGCTCTCGTAGAGGTTGATGGCGGTGCGGTTGCCGGCCCTGACCTCCAGGAACCAGGCCTCGGCCTTGCCGGCCTTGCTGCGGGCCAGGTACTCCCTGAGCAGCGCCCGCCCCAGCCCCTTGCCCTGAAAATCGGGATGCACGCAGATGTTCATCAGGGAGCTGTCTCCCGCCACCAGATCCGAGATGTAGAAACCGGCCGGTCGTCCGTCCACCAGCATCAGGCCGTTGAGATAGCGCGGCCCGAAGCAGGAGAGCAGGTTGGCCTGGCTCCAGGGCTCCTGGTGGGCGGCCTGCTCGATGGGGTAGATGGCTTCGAAGTCCGATTCGAGCAGGGGGCGAAAGTGGGGCAAGAGGTCAGACATGGTCACTCCGGACGGGATTCAGGCTTGCGATGGACACCATGGCCGTGCCATGGTCGTGAGCATCAAGGGGTGTGGCGCTGCCGGCACTGCTGCCAGAGGGCGCGCTTGTGCGCCCCATCGGGCTTGAGCGGGCAGACCAGGGCATCGGGCCAGCGAGGGTCCGGCGCCGTCAGCCAGAGCAGGGGCGAAGTGGCCCCCGCGGGCAGGGAAGGCATCTCGGACAGCAGGGAGACCTCGTCTGTGCCAAGGCCGAGCCAGCGGCAGATGTCCCCGAGCAGGGAGGGCGCGGGCAGCGTCTCGGCCAGCAGCCAGAGCTTGCCGGTCGGCAGAGGGGCAGTCTCCTGCGGGGCCAGCACCTCGTCGGCGGGCGTGTTTGCCGGCTGCGCGGCGCCGTCGGGGCTGGTGCCTCCCGCCAGGAGTCGGCCTCTTTGTTGCCAGAGGGGGATGCCCATGCGGGCCAGGATGCGCTGGCGCAGCGGGTCCAGCAGGGGATCTTGCATGGCGAAGGCTCACTCTTGATCTGCGTTGGGGTAAATAATGATGCGCAGAGTACACTCTCGCGGGATTTGCTGCACCCCGGACGTGCGCTTTTCGCCCTGTGGCGATGGCAAACGAGCGCCTCCCCGGGGGCAGAGATGACAGACAATGAGAGTGGAGCGGGGCCAGAGGCCGGACCCCGTCACCACGGATGACCTATCAGCTTCGGAACTGTGCCTATGCCGCCTTTAGCCCAGAATACTGTTCGTGCCACCCCCATTCATGAGCGCCTGCCACGGCTCCTTTCCGCCCTTGGCGAGGGACTGTATGAGCGCCAGGATGCCCTGCGGCTCGGCCTGCTGGCGGCCCTGAGTGGCGAGAGCGTCTTTCTGCTGGGCCCCCCGGGCATCGCCAAGAGCCTGATCGCGCGGCGCCTCAAGCTGGCGTTTCAGGATGCCCGCCATTTCGAATACCTGATGACCCGTTTCAGTACGCCGGAGGAGGTGTTCGGCCCCCTCTCCATCCAGGCGCTCAAGGAGGATGGCAAGTACCTGCGGTTGACCAGCGGCTACCTGCCGGAGGCCGAGGTGGTCTTCCTCGACGAGATCTGGAAGGCGGGCCCCGCCATCCTCAACACCCTGCTCACCGCCATCAACGAGCGGCAGTTTCGCAACGGCGACAGCCAGCACCCCATTCCCATGCGGCTGCTGGTCACCGCCTCGAACGAGCTGCCGGCCCCGGACAGCGGGCTGGAGGCGCTCTACGACCGCATGCTGGTGCGGGTCTGGATGGACAGGGTGCAGGAGAAATCCAACTTCCAGGCCATGCTGGCGAGCGATGGCCAGTCCCATCAGAACCTGACCCCCTCGGTGCAGATTCGGGGGGAAGAGTACGACGCCTGGCAGGATGCCATCGAGCAGGTGCGCCTGCCGGACGCCTGTTTCGAACTCATCTACCAGCTGCGCCAGCAGCTCGACAGTCTACTCGGGCACGGCTGCTATGTCTCGGATCGGCGCTGGAAGAAGGCGGTGCGGCTCATCAAGGCGAGCGCCTTCTTCAATGGCCGCGACGAGGTGGCTCCCCTGGATCTGCTGCTGTTCAAGGATTGCCTCTGGCACGACGAGGCTTCCCGCACCGCGCTGCTGGAGATGATCGGCGAGTTTTCCCGCCTCTACGGTTACCAGCAACTGGCGCTGACCCGGGAGCTGCTCTCCCTGCGCGAGCAGTTCAAGCAGTTGCAGGGGGCGGTCGCCCTGCGCATCGGCTGCAAGGCTGTCAAGCGCAAGCAGTGGTTCGGCCGCCGCGCCCGCGGCACCGAACTGCCGCTGGCCAACGCCAGGCCGTTCGGCAAGCTGGTGCACTTCCAGCTGCTCACCCCGGCGCCCCTGGATGGCAGTGATCCCGAACGCCTTACCGGCACCCTCACCTTCGATCGCACCTTGCTCTCTCACTGGCACCCCACCGGGGAGGCGCTGGTGGGCTGGCCTCTCGGCAACCCCAAGGAGGGGCACTACGAGCTGGTGCTGGACGAGCAGTTGCGGCTGCACGTGCTGGATATCCAGCGCCAGCCCGTGCCACTGATGCTGGTGGAGCGCACCCCCATCCCCGAGGTGGTGATGGCCCCCTGGCTGTCGGCCCTGGACGACCTGACGGGCCAGGTGAACCGGGTGCTGCAAAATCTCAAGGGTCAGCGCAACCTGTTCGACCGTCACCAGCCCCATCTGTTCGTGGGGGACAACTGGTTGCGTCAGGTGGAGGACAGCTTCTTCGTGCTGAGCCGGGACCTGGAGCGGCTGGGGGCCGAGCTGCAGCAGTGGCGGGATCGTCTGCCTCTTCTCGATGCACAGGGGTGACGTCGCGTCTGACGTGGGGTTGGTGAAATAAACAGGATGAAAAACGTGTTAAGTCAGCATGATATTCCATCACATCTCAACGTCCGGGGTGGCCCATGCTAGAGATCGGCATGATGGACCTGGGGCTGCTCATGGGGGAGGGGGAGCTGGCGGGGGAGATGGCGCTGCTGCTTGCCTCCACCCCCAAGATCTCCGAGTTCCTCAAGCGCTCGCCCCTGCAGGGGAAGCTGCTCAGAAAGCGCATCCAGACCTGGAGCGAACAGCTTGGGGAGGAGATGCGCCACAAGCCGGTGCCGGTGGTCCTCGAGCGGGAATACCTGCTCTATCAGGCCCACCGGCAACTGCCCCTGCCGGAGCTGGTGGGGCGCCTGCCCGCCCTGCTGGAAGCCCTTGAGCAGCACAGCCCCTTCGCGGGGGATGCCCGCAGCCTGGTGCGCCAGATAGTGGCCCAGCCCACCGAGGGGCTGCGCCAGCTCTTCATCGAGAAGTGGCGCGCCAGCCTGGTGGGCAGCCTGTTGCAGTTGCAGCAGCAGATAGCGGAGGCGGAGCGGGAGAAGCAGCGCCAGGAGATAGAGGATCAACTGCTGGCCAACCGGACCCTGGCCGATGTTCTGGATCCGCACCAGATCTCCGCCGGGGGGCTCTGGGATCTGGCCCAGGGGAGCTGGCACAAGCGCAGCCTGGCGCTGGTGAAGCAGTACGCCCGCATGTTGCAGCAGGAGCCTCTGCTCGCGGAGATCGCCGCCCTGCTTGGGCGCAGCGAGCGGGAGCGGCGCAGCGAGGACAGGACGCTGCCTCCGGTGCCTGTGCACGAGCTGGAGGAGGTGCAAAGTGACGATGTGCCCGACGATCTGGTGGGGGTGCACCCGGCCAGCGATCTGATGCGCCTCCTGCCGAGCGAGGCGGTGATGCTGGCGCTGCCGGAGCTGGAACTGGAGTTCTATCGCCGTTATCTGGAGCGACGCCTGCTGAGCTACCAGTCGCGGGGCACCCTGCCGCGCCAGCGTCTGATGCTGCGCTCCCCCGAGCAGGGAGGGCAGGAGGTGCAGCCGCGTGGCCCTTTCATCGTCTGCGTCGATACGTCAGGTTCCATGGGGGGCTATCCGGAGGAGTGTGCCAAGGCGCTGTTTCTCGCCCTGCTCAAGGGGGCGATGGAGGAGAAGCGGGGCTGCTATCTGATGCTCTTCTCCACCGAGGTGGCGACCCTGGAGATCACCGCCGACACCGGGCTTGAGAAGGCGGAGCGCTTTCTCTCCATGAGTTTTCACGGGGGGACCGATCTGGTGCCCTGCCTGGAGCAGGCCCTGACCCAGCTCGAACAACCCGCCTTTGCCAAGGCCGACGTGCTGGTGATCTCCGACTTCATCGCCCAGAACCTGCCCCACCCCCTGCTCGAGCGGATGAACCGGCGACGGGCGCAGCAGACACGCTTCCATGCGGTCGCCATGTCCCGTCACGCCAAGGCGGCCATTTTGCGGGTGTTCGACAACAGCTGGCTGCTCGATTGCGGCCTGCGTGGACGCCTGCTGCGGCGCTGGCAGCGCCATTGAGGGCACTCAGGCTCAGAGCGTGGGCCTGTGGTAGAGGCCCCGTTCGTTGACCTGCTCCTGATCCAGCAGCGGCTGACCGCTTGGCTGGGCAATATAAAAACCCCGCTTGCCGCTGCGCTTGACCCTGTACATGGCCTGATCCGCCCGGGCCAGTGCCGCGCCGAAATCGTCCTGGGGCCGGATGGCCGCAATTCCCATGCTCAGTCCCACCGAGGCGTCCCCGTTGGGCAGCTCGAAGGGGGTGGCGATGGCATCGATGCACTGGCGGGCGAGGTGGCTGGTGCGGGGATCGTCGCACGCCCAGGGCAGCAGCAGCACGAACTCGTCCCCGCCGATGCGCCCCAGCCGTACCTCCTCGCCGCAGCAGTGGCGAAGGCGCTGGGCAAGGGAGACCAGCAGTTCGTCACCTGCCCGGTGGCCCAGGTTGTCGTTCACCAGCTTGAAGTCATCGAGATCGATGAAGCAGATGGCCTGGTACTCCCCGGGAAAGTGGCGGTGCAGCGCGGTGCGGTTGAACAGGCCGGTGAGGGGATCCCGGTGGGCAAGCTGGGCGAGCTGCTGCTCGTACTCCTTCTCGTGGGTGATGTCGATGTGGGTGCCCATCACCCGGACGGGGTTGCCCTGATCATCCCGCTCCACCACCCGGCCCCGGTCCAGCACCCAGGTGGTCTTGCCATCCTTGGCGATCATGCGGTGCATCGCCTGATAAAATGGGCTCTTGCCCTCCAGATGATCGAAGAAGGCCTGCAGCACCTGCTCCCTGTCCTCCGGGTGCAGGTGGGCGCGCCAGACGTCGAAGTGGGCCGACAGCTCCTTGGGCTGGTAACCGAGCATGGAGCCCCAGCGCCGGTTGAAGATGATGAGTTTGCCGGTGGGCACATGGTTCTGCCAGATGCACAGGCCGGTGCCGTCCATGGCGGCGTCCAGCTTCTCCCGCGCGTCATCCGCGATGCGTTTGAGACGCTCGTTCTCCAGCAACAACCTGTCGTAAGCCTCCCTCAGCTCCTCGTAGGTCATTCCTCATCCCTTCCCCTGTTCGAAAGCATATATAGTCGATGCACTCTCTCCTTCTGTAAAGAAGGGGATAGGGGAGGCTCTCGTCCGATATGAGGCGTTTTCCCACCCTCTGACGGCTGTGCGCCCAGAGTCTGTGGGGATATGATGACAGCGGTGAGCGCGGCGTCCGGCCAGTGAAGAGGAGAAAATGTCCGCATGAAGATCCTGATGGGAGGTGGTCTGTTGCTGGGGGTTGCCCTGGCCCAGGCGACGCCACTGGCTGGGTACGAGTTGCAACTGGCGTTGCAGCGACTGGAAGAGTCGACGATGCCGGTGCAGGTATTTCGCGAGCGCGTCGCCGCCCTGACTGCCGAACAGGCACACTATCCGCCCGAGGTGCAGGGCCGCCTTGCCCGGCTGCAGTGCTGGGCCCAGCCGAGTGAACGAGACGAGGAGTTTCGCCGCGCGGTGGCGTTTGCCGAGCAGGGGCTGGCGCAGGCCCGTGCCCGCAAGGACAGGGTCACCGAGGTGGGGTTGCTCGCCTGCCGCGGGTATCACCGGCAACTGCTCGGCAACATGGCCGGGGCGGGGGAGGATTACGACGCCGCCCTGACCCTGGCTCGCCGACTCGGGGATGAGCGTCAGCGTGCCGACATCCTGAGCCTGCGGGGGGAGATGTACTCCTACCAGGGGGAGCTGGCGGAGGGGCTGATGGATCTCATCGATGCCCACCAGCGATACGAGGCGCTCGGGCTGGAGGCCAAGGGGCGCGAGGTGCTCGCCAATATTGCCAATGCCTATCGCAGGATGGGGCTCTATGAGCGGGCCGAGAGCTATTTCAAGGAGCTGGAGCACGACTACCGGCAGCTCGGGGTCGAGGAGTACCTGGTGGACATTCACAGCCAGCAGGGGCTCCTCTACATCGACACCGAAGAGTACGACAAGGCGCTGCCCCTGATGGCCGAAGCGGAGCGTTACTATCTGGGATCAAACCAGGAAGGGGTCCTGGCCTGGAGCCGGATAGAGCTGGCCACCATCCTGCAGAAACAGGGCAAGCCGGACCAGGCCATGACCAAGCTCGATCAGGCGGCAGCCTCCCTTCATCAGGGGGAGGGGGCGGACAGCGTCACCCTGGGCCACTGGCACCTCGTCATGGCCGAGGTCCTCGAGGCCCTGAACCGACCCGGCGAGGCGCTGCGGCACCTGGACGAGGCCGAGCCCATCTTTACCCGGGAGCAGAACCTGCGTTTCCTCGCCCGGGTGCATGAGACACGGGCCCGGGTGCTGGAGCGTCAGGGGCATATCCAGTCGGCCCTCACCAGCCTCAAGACCTATGTCGAGACCCGCCAGGCCCTCGAGCTCAGATTGCGGGAACAGCGCTCCTTGCAGATGCGTTTCGAGTTCGATCTCGCCCGCAAGGAGCTGGAAAACCAGACCCTCAGGTCCCAGCAGCAGTTGCAGGCGGAGAAACTCAAGCAGTTGCAGGAGCGGCGCTACTGGCAATACCTGGTGGTGGCCCTGCTGCTGGTGGTGATGGGCACCCTGGTGGTGCACCAGCGCGGGCGCACCCGCAAGATGCAGCGCCTCGCCATGACGGACGAACTGACCGGCATCCACAACCGGCGCCAGATCCAGGCCAAGGGGCGCAAATGGTTCACCCAGGCCCGGGAGGAGGGCAAACCCCTGTGCGTGCTGCTGCTGGATGTGGATCACTTCAAGAAGGTGAACGACCAGCTGGGCCACCACGTGGGGGACAGGGTGCTCACCGCCGTGGCCCAGTGCATCGAGGAGCAGTTGCGCAGCCTCGACAGGGTGGGGCGCAACGGCGGCGAGGAGTTTCTGGTGCTGCTGCCGGATACCCTCCTGGGCGAGGCCGTCGAGGTGGCGGAGCGGATCCGCCTCGCCGTCGCCTGCCTCGAGATTGAGGGGGTGCCTGCGGATCACCCCATCCACATCAGCATCGGCTGCGCCCAGTACAAACCCGAGGATGACAACCTGGGCGAGCTGGTACGCCGGGCCGACGAGGCCATGTACCAGGCCAAGCTGGCGGGGCGCAACCGGGTGATGACGGCCCGGTGAGGTCGACCCCGGGCCCCCGTGATAGCGGGCTGGGTATTTTTCACTCGCGCGGGTATAATGCCGCGCAATTTTGCTTTGACCCGGGGCCAGACCCATGTAATGCAACGCGCTTCTCCTGTCTCCACCGGCGGTCACTGACCCGCCCGCGTGGTGTCGTTGTCTGCATGGGCGCCCTGATTCCAAGGTGCTGTCCCGCATTTTTCCCACGGTGGCTCCAGGCCGCCGCTCAATAGAAGAACGTCGAATTATGTCAGCTGAATTTCTGAGTGAAGTCTCCAAGAGACGCACTTTTGCGATCATCTCGCACCCGGATGCGGGTAAAACCACCATCACCGAAAAGGTCCTGCTGTTCGGACAGGCCATTCAGCGCGCCGGTACCGTCAAGGGCCGTGGCTCGGGCCAGCACGCCAAATCCGACTGGATGGAGATGGAGAAGCAGCGCGGTATCTCCATCACCACTTCCGTGATGCAGTTCCCCTACGCCGACTGCCTGGTCAACCTGCTCGACACCCCGGGTCACGAGGACTTCTCCGAAGATACCTATCGTACCCTCACGGCGGTCGACTGCTGCCTGATGGTCATCGACGCCGCCAAGGGTGTTGAAGACCGGACCCGCAAGCTGATGGAAGTGACCCGTCTGCGTGACACCCCCATCCTCACCTTCATGAACAAGCTGGACCGCGAAGTGCGCGATCCGATGGAGGTCATGGACGAGGTGGAGCGCGAGCTCAACATCATGTGCGCCCCCATCACCTGGCCCATCGGCTGTGGCAAATCCTTCAAGGGGGTCTACCACCTCTACAAGGACGAGACCTACCTGTATCAGAGCGGTCAGGGCCACACCATCCAGGAGAAGCGGGTGGTCAAGGGGTTGAACAACCCCGAGCTGGATGCCGCCATCGGCGACGATCTGGCTGCCCAGCTGCGTGGCGAGCTGGAGCTGGTGCAGGGCGCCTCTCCCGAGTTCGATCACGATGCCTTCATCGCCGGCGAGATGACCCCGGTCTTCTTCGGGACCGCCCTCGGCAACTTCGGCGTTGACCACATGCTGGACGGTCTGACCGACTGGGCGCCAGCCCCCATGCCGCGCAAGGCCGAGAGCCGCGAAGTGGTGGCCACCGAGGAGAAGTTCTCCGGTTTCGTGTTCAAGATCCAGGCGAACATGGACCCGAAACACCGTGACCGTATCGCCTTTATGCGCATCGTGTCAGGCACTTACTCCAAGGGCATGAAGATGCGCCACGTGCGTATCGGCAAGGACGTGAACATCTCCGACGCCGTCACCTTCATGGCCGGTGACCGTGAACAGGCGGTCGAGGCCTGTGCCGGCGACATCATCGGTCTGCACAACCACGGCACCATCCAGATCGGCGACACCTTCACCCAGGGTGAAGATCTCAAGTTCACCGGCATCCCGAACTTCGCGCCTGAACTGTTCCGCCGCATCCGCCTGCGTGACCCCCTCAAGCAGAAGCAACTGCTCAAGGGGTTGGTGCAGCTCTCCGAAGAGGGGGCGGTGCAGGTGTTCCGTCCGCTCATCAGCAACGATCTCATCGTCGGTGCGGTCGGTGTGCTGCAGTTCGACGTGGTGGTCTCGCGCCTCAAGAGCGAGTACAACGTCGAGGCCATCTACGAGGCGGTCAACGTCGCCACCGCCCGCTGGGTGGAAGGGACCGACGTCAAGAAGTTCGAGGAGTTCAAGCGCAAGAACGAGGTCAACCTGGCCCTCGATGGCGGTGACAACCTCACCTACATCGCGCCGACCATGGTCAACCTGCGCCTGGCCCAGGAGCGTCACCCGGACGTTCACTTCCGCCAGACCCGCGAACACTGATCACCCCGCCCGCACCCAGCGGGTGGCTGATGACCAGAGAGACCCCGCTTCGGCGGGGTTTTTTGTTATGGGGCGTTTCATTGGAAGGGGCGTAGATCCCCATTCGGGGCTTGATGTCTGAATAAAAATCCAGGATAAGTGATTTTAATTTCGCTCATGGAGAGAGACATGTCCGTCACCCAACCCGTAGAGGCGCAGTTTGCCGCCTACAATGCCCACGATCTCGACGCCTTCGTGGCCTGCTTTGCCCCGGATTTCAAAGGCTATCGCATGCCGACTGAGACGCCGAGCACAGTCGGCAAGGGGGCGCTGCGGGCCTTCTATGCACAGCACAGATTCAACAACCCGCTGCTCAAGGCCGAGCTGCTGTCACGCACCGTCTTGGGCAACAAGGTGTTCGATCACGAGCTGATCCACGGCCTCTCCCCCGAGCCCATCGAGAGCGTGGCGGTGTTCGAGGTGAAGGAGGGTCTTATCCAGACCGCCTGGTTCTATTTCCCCTCTTAAACCCGACACTGTATTTGCCATACGGCCCCATCCTATTGCACCGCTGTGCAGGGAAGGGTGACAAGGAGATGCCATGCAGATATTCCAGGCCACGTTGGCCCACATTGAAGAAACCAGCCGTCTGTTTGATGCCTATCGGCAGTTTTATGGGCAAGCGCCTGACAGTGATGAGGCAACCCGATTCATTGGGGAACGCCTTCAGGGGGCGGATTCAGTTATCTTTCTGGCACACAACGAGGCGGGAGAGTGTGCAGGCTTTGTCCAGTTGTATCCGGCATTCTCTTCCGTCGCGATGAAGAGGATGTGGTACCTCAATGATCTTTATGTCGTCGAGTCAGCTCGCCAGCAGGGGGTGGCAAGAGCGCTGCTGAAACGGGTGGCCAGCTTTGCCAGGGAGACAGATGCCCTGACCGTCAAACTGGCGACGGCTGTCTCCAATCAACCTGCAAAATTACTTTATGAATCAGAAGGGTATCAAAAGGTAATCGCCTTTGATCACTATACCCAGCGGGTTGGAGCCTGACAGGCGTTATGTGTCACTGTCCATGAGATGGATGGCAATCGCTCTTCTGGGGAGGCGCGGTGTCAGCCTGGGGTCGTGATACGGGGTAAACGGGCTCGCGGGGTATCGACAGATTGCCTGCCCGGCCCCCTTCTACCCTTGCGGGAGAAGGGGGGGGGAGGGGGTAATTGGCGTTTCTCGCTAGAAAGTACGCAGCAATCTGGCGGGGTTGCCGGCATAGGTGCCAGGTACAGTGATGTTCCGGGTCACCACTGCGCCGGCACCGATGACGGCTCCCTGGCATATCCGTACCGGCAAAATGGTGGCGTTTGAACCGATGGATACCCCATCCCCGATGTGGGTTCGGCCCCAACTGGCGGGATCCGGGTCGGGGGCGCCGCTTTGAAAGAGGTCATTGGCAAACATGACGCCGTGACCGATAAAACAGCGCTCACCTATGGTCACATGCTCACAGATAAAGCTGTGGGACTGGATGCGGGTTGCGCGACCTATGGAGACGTTCGACTGTATCTCCACGAAGGGGCCGACAAAGACATCGTCAGCCAGGGTACAGCCGTAAAGATTGACAGGCTCAACCAGCCTCACCCTTTCACCGAAGCTGACATCTCGTATGCCGACAGAGAGTCGGGTTGGTTCACTCATCTCCCCTCCTTCCCGTCGAGCGCCAGTACCATGCAGATCTCGCAGGCGTCGTGGCCCGTGCAGCCAAGGGGCCCCGGCAGGTGTTCGAAGCCCAGGGATTCATAGAGGGCGGTGGCTTCCCGCAGCACGGCGGTGGTCTCCAGATAGCAGCGCTGGTAACCCAGGGCGCGAGCCTCGGCCAGCGCCTGCAACACCAGCCGCCGTCCCAGCCCCAGCCCCCGCAGGGCGGGCAGGAAGTACATCTTCTGCAGCTCGCACACATCCGCTGCCCCCGCCAGCGGCGCTATGCCGCCCCCGCCAAGAATGGCACTGTCCGGCCCTTCAATCACCCAGTAGCGGCTGCGCTCCCCCTGATAGGTCTCGTGGAGAAAATCGAGGTTGGGATCCGCCACCCCGTACCCCTTGTCGGCGGTGAGGCCGTATTCGGCGGAGACGGCGCGCACCACGGCGGCGATCCGGGGATTGTCGGCCGGGGTGATGGGGCGGATGACGAACCCCTGCTGGCGGCGGGCGCGGGAGAGGGCGCTGCGATAGAGCCGCATGCCCTCCCAGATCTGCTCGCACTCGGCGGGGGAGAGCTGGGCCAGGGCCCCCGCCATGGTCTCGTCCATCTGCCGGTGCAGCTCCTCAAGCTGTGCCTTGCCCGGCTCGGTGAGGCTCGCCTCCTTGCTGCGTCCGTCCGAGGGGTGGGGTTGCCAGGCGATAAGCTCCCGCTCGGCGAGGCGGGCCAGAGGGCGGCTGGCGTTGGACTTGTCGATGCGAAGGCGCTCGGCAAGCTGCTGGTTGGTGGCGGGACCGTTCTCCAGCTCGATGAGCAGGTGGGCCTCCAGGGGGCTCAGGGCCAGCGAGCCGCACTGCTGGGAGAGCATGCCGAGTTCGCGTACCAGTTCCCTCGACAGGGCGCGCAGGGGGCGGGGATCCATGGGGTTGTCTCCTTGTGATGGTATTTGGTTGTTATACGCAACCAATACCATCCTTTGGTTGTTGATGACAACTATTTGCGTGAAAAAGGGCGAAAGGCAGGCAGAAAAAAGGGCCCGGGAGAGGGCCCAAACATTGGAAACCCGCGCGGGGGCGCGGATCCCATCCTTGGTCAGGCAAGGCGCCGGCGAGGGTTAGACCAGTTCCGCCAGCATGGTGTCGGCATAGGGCACCAGGGCGTCGCCCTGTTTCACCTTGGCGAGGTAGTCCGGGTTGGCGATGAGGGGGCGACCGATGGCGACGAGGTCGAAGCGGTCCGCCTCGATGGCCTCGAGCGCGGTCTCGGCGCTGTAGTTGCCGACCCCCACCAGGTGGCCGTCGTAGCGGGCACGCAGGTAGTCGGAGGCGCGGCCGTCCAGGTAGTCGAAGGTGAGGCTGTCATCGAAGATACCCAGGTGCAGATAGGCCAGAGTGCGCTGGTTCAGCTCGGCCAGCAGGTGGTCGAACACGGCGCGATCCCGGGCATCCCCTTCCAGGTGCACATAGGCGCCGGGGGAGAGACGAAGGCCGGTGCGATCCCCGCCGATGCGGGCGGCGATGGCATCCACCACCTCCAGCGCGAAGCGGCTCATGTTCTCGGGGCTGCCGCCGTAGTTGTCGGTGCGCAGGTTGCTGGCGTGGTGCAGGAACTGATCGATGAGGTAGCCGTTGGCACCGTGGATCTCCACCCCGTCAAAGCCCGCCTCGATGGCGTTGGCGGCGGCCTGGGCGTAATCCTCGACCAGCTGGGCGATTTCGCTCCCGGTCAGGGCGCGCGGCACCTGATAGACCAGCTCGCGCATGCGCGGCACCGTGCCCTCATGGGCGACGGCGGAGGGGGCCAGCACTTCGGCGTGGTGGAAGAAGGGGTGGGAGAGACGGCCCACGTGCCACAGCTGGGCGAAGATCTTGCCGCCGTTGGCATGCACGGCGCTGGTCACTTTCTTCCAGCCGGCGATCTGTTCGGCGCTGTAGAGCCCCGGGGTATTGGGGTAGCCCTGCCCGTCCGGACGGATGATGGTGGCTTCGGAGATGATGAGGCCGATGTCGGCGCGGCGGCCGTAGTAGGCGGCCATCTGTTCGGTGGGCACCAGACCCGGGCCCGCCATGCAGCGGGTGAGGGGGGCCATCATGAAACGGTTCGCGAGGGTGAGGGTGTCGTTGAGGCGATAGGGCTGAAACAGGGTATTCATGATCGTCTGTCCTGAGGGAGTGATTCTTGAACGGGCATTCAAGACGTTTTTTGGTTTGTGTGCAAGTATTTTTTGAGCAAGCATTCAACATGGATTGACGGGGGAGGCTGGGGTAAACTTGCCGCCCTGTTTTTTCCGTCCCGCGGGACCTTGCCACCGGAGACCCCATGCGCAGCGCCGAATACGATCGGGATGCCGTCTTGCGAAACGCCATGGAAGCCTTTCGCGCCAAAGGCTATGCCAAGACCACCATGCAGGAGCTGGTGGCCGCAACCGGCCTGCACCCGGGCAGCCTCTATGCCGCCTTTGGCAACAAGCGCGGCCTGCTGCTGGCGGCGGTCGATCACTATGTGGCAGAGAAGGGGGCCCTGCGCCGCCGCTGCCTGGCACAGCCCAGCCCGCTGGCGGGGCTGCACGCCTACCTCGAGCAGGTGGTGGACGATGCCCTGCAGGGCTCCTGCCTGCTGACCCGCACCCTGATGGAGCTGGCGGAGCAGGATGAGGAGCTGCACCTTCGCTTCAAGGCCATCTACGGCGAGCTGGAACAAGATCTGGCCGGGCAGCTGGCCCTGGCAAAGGCGAAGGGAGAGCTGGCAAAAGAGGGGGACATCCCCACCCTGACCGCCTTCTTGCAGGTCCATATCCAGGGACTGGTCACCTTCGCCCAGTGCCACCCCGACCGCCCTCTGCTGGCCGGTGTCGTCGCCCGGATGATGAGCGCCCTGCGGGCGTGATGGCGAGGATGGAAACAACAAAGGCTCCCGCGGGAGCCTTTGTTGTTGCTGGGAACTCCCCTCGCAGCAGGGATTTTGCCCCCTTCTCCCCTTGCGGGAGCCATGGTTGTTTCTGGGGGAGGTCGCACGCCGCTTGGTTGTTTGTTCCCTTCTCCCCTTGCGGGAGCCATGGCTGTTTCTGGGGGAAGCCACACGCCGCTGGGTTGTTTGCTCCCTTCTCCCACTTATTTACAAAAGAATGGGAGAAGGGCTGGGGATGAGGTGGAGGGCTCGTGCTCAGCGCAAAGAGAGCAAAAGAAGTTTCAGTACGGCCTCCATCCGACTCAATACATCGTTATTCCACACCCGGATCACCCGAAAGCCCTGCTGATTGAGGTAGGCCGTTCTTGCGCCATCATGTTGCCGTCCGGCCGGTTCGTTGTGCTGTGACCCGTCTACCTCGATGATCAACCTCTGCTCAAGAGAGATGAAATCGACAATGTAGGGCCCGATGGGCATCTGGCGACGGAATTTCACCCCGGCCAGACGGCGGTCGCGCAATTGCAGCCACAGCTTCTGTTCGGCAAGGGTGGCTTCTCGCCTCATGCGCTTGGCAAACGGATGGGTTCTCTTGGTGCCTATCCAGAGCTGTTTGACCCTATTAGATATAGCCATTCCCCGGTCTGGTGACTGAGTGGGTGGCGTCCCCTCACCCTGGCCCTCTCCCCAGAGGGAGAGGGGACAGATCGAGTGACAGTTGTCATCTTGTTGGTCATCTCGGGGCCATCGTGGTGTGGTGTGACATTGAACTGATGAATCGACAGGTCGATGTGCTGGTGGGATGTATTCCGCCCTAGCAGACAGGTTGTTTGCGATGCTGCCAGTGGCGCAGATCCGCTCCCTTCTCCCCTTGCGGGAGAAGGGTTGGGGATGAGGGGGGGAGTCACACGCCGTCGGGTTTTTCAGGAGTCACCAGCTCTTTCATCAGATGCTTGAGCCACACCTGGGCCGGCTGCTGCGCATGGTGCTTTGGTATGCCAGCCGCTGCCGCTTAGCCCGGATTCACCAGATCCTTCATCAACGCCTTCAACCAGGTCAACGCCGGTTGCTGGGCGTGGACCGGGTGCCAGACGCAGTTGAGGTGATAGTCCGGCACGTCGTCGGGCAGGGGCAGGCTTTTCAGCGGCCAGTGGCTGGCGAGCAGCTCGGCCACCATGCTGGGCAGTACCAAGAGGTGATCGCTCTGGCTCACGATGGCGGCGGCGGACATATAGCTCTGGCTGTTGACCGAGATGGTGCGGCTATGGCCCAGGCTCTGCAAATAGCGGTCGAGGCTCGCCTCCGAGGTGCCGAGCGGCGAGTGGAACACATGGGGCATCTCGATTAGCTGGTCGAGGGTGATGCGCTCCTCCTCCAGCTCCAGGGTGGCACGCACCAGCCCGGCCAGGGGTTCGGTGAGCCAGGTCTCCTTGCCCAGATACCCCGGCACCTGCATGTACTCGTCAAACCCCAGCACGAGATCTATCTCGCCGCTCGCCAGCTCGGCTTCGGGCAGGGTATCGCGCAGGATGCGGATCTCGATGGTGACGCCGGGGGCCAGCTTCCTGAGGCGCTGGATAAGGGGCGGGATCAGCACGCACTCCACGTAATCCGTGGTGCAGAGTACGAAGCGGCGCTTCGACTGGCGCGGCGCGAACTCGTCCTCCTCCCAGAGCTGCTGCTCCAGCAGCCGCAGCGCCTGCTGCACCCCCAGATGCAGGCGCTGGGCCCGGGGAGTCGGCAACATCCCCTGGGGCGTGCGCACCAGCAGCGGGTCGCCGAGAAAGGCCCGCAACCGGCCGAGGGAGTGGCTCATGGCGGGCTGGCTGATAAAGAGCGATTCGGCGGCGCGGGTCACGCTCCCTTGCGTCATCAGGGCGTCAAAGGCGAGCAGCAGATTGAGGTCGAGCTGGTGCAGTTTCATGGGGGGATTATTCGCCGTGTTTATGGGACAATTAATCCTATTCATTTGATGGATGGGCGCGCAACTTCTTACACTGCGACCCACTCTTATTTTTTTCAGGGTTCCCAGGCAAATCGGGGGCCTCAATCCATGCAAGGAGCCTTGCGATGAGCATCAAGACCATGAACACCACGCCGGCCGCCGACGGCTTCACCATGCCCGCCGAGTGGGCTCACCAGCAGGCCGTCTGGATGATCTGGCCGTTCCGCCCGGACAACTGGCGGGAAGCCGGTCGCTTCGCCCAGGCCACCTTCGCCAAGGTGGCGGATGCCATCGGTGGCGCGACGCCGGTCTTTATGGGGGTGCCGGCCCAGTTTATGGAGCAGGCCCGTGGCATCATGCCCGCCCACGTTACCCTGGTTGAGATGGCCAGCGATGACTGCTGGGCCCGCGACACTGGCCCCACCATCGTCACCAACGCCGCAGGCGAGTGCCGTGGGGTGGATTGGGGCTTCAACGCCTGGGGCGGTCACAAGGGGGGTCTCTACTACCCGTGGAACCAGGATGAAGAGGTCGCTGCCCGGATGCTGGAACAGCACGGCATGGGTCGTTACGACGCGCCGCTCATTCTGGAAGGGGGCTCCATCCATGTGGATGGCGAAGGCACCTGCCTGACCACCGCCGAGTGCCTGCTCAACGAAAACCGCAACCCGCACCTGACCAAAGAGCAGATCGAAGCTCACCTGCGCGACTATCTGGGTGTCACCAGTTTTATCTGGCTGGACGAAGGGGTCTACATGGACGAGACCGACGGCCACATCGACAACATGTGCTGCTTCGTGCGCCCGGGTGAAGTGGCCCTGCACTGGACCGATGATGAGACAGATCCCCAGTACGCCCGCTCCCTGGCCGCCCTCCAGGTGCTGGAAGCGGCGGTCGACGCCAAGGGTCGCAAGCTGAAAGTGTGGAAGCTGCCCCAGCCGGGCCCGCTCTACTGCACAGAGGAAGAGTCTGCCGGCGTCGAGAGCGGCAGCGGTGTGCCGCGCGAGGCAGAAGGCCGTCTGGCCGGTTCCTACGTGAACTTCCTTATCACCAACGATCGCATCGTCTACCCGCTGCTGGATGCCGCCACCGACGGCGAAGCCCAGCGCATTCTGGAAGAGATCTTCCCGGAGCATAAGGTCGTCGGCGTACCGGCCCGCGAGATCCTGCTGGGCGGTGGCAATATCCACTGCATTACTCAGCAGATCCCTTCCGGCAAATAAGAACCGGATGACGATCCTGCTGCGAAGCCGTGATCAAGGCTCATGTGCAGCTCGCTTATGTGGAACAAACGGCTCATGTATTCACATACACTCCGGTTCCTGCGCTGCTCTTCACTGAGCTTCCGGCCTCTCGCGACGGGTCGTAAACCGGTTCTAGTTAGTATTCAAAACCCCACGCCGTGGGGTTTTATCTCTTGATGACGTGATGGTCGCAGGCGCCGATGCGGCGATCATCATGACAAACAGTCACCCTTTTACAGGAGATCCCCATGATCGAAGTGACCGAGGTTTCCATTGCCGAGCTGCGCGATGCGCTCGAATCAGGCCGCACCACAGCGGTCGAACTGGTCGAGGCCTATCAGGCCCGGATCGCCGCCTATGATGGCCCCGAGACACAAACCCGCCTCAACGCCGTCGTGGTGCCCAACCCCGATGCCCTGAAAGAGGCGCAAGCGTCCGATGCCCGCCGCGCCCGTGGCGAGACCCTGGGGCCGCTCGACGGCATCCCCTACACCGCCAAAGACAGCTATCTGGTCAAGGGGCTGACCGCCGCCTCCGGTAGCCCGGCCTTCAAGGATCTGGTGGCCCAGCGCGATGCCTTTACCGTTGAGCGCCTGCGCGCCGCCGGTGCCATCTGCCTTGGCAAGACCAATATGCCGCCCATGGCCAATGGTGGCATGCAGCGCGGCGTCTATGGCCGCGCCGAGAGCCCCTACAACGCCGACTACCTGACCGCGCCCTTTGCCTCCGGCTCCTCCAACGGGGCCGGCACTGCCACCGCCGCCAGCTTCTCCGCCTTCGGTCTCGCCGAAGAGACCTGGTCGAGCGGCCGGGGTCCTGCGTCCAACAACGGCCTGTGTGCCTACACCCCGTCCCGCGGCGTGATTTCGGTGCGCGGCAACTGGCCCCTGACCCCGACCATGGACGTGGTGGTGCCTTATGCCCGCACCATGGCGGATCTGCTGGAAGTGCTGGATGTAGTCGTCGCCGACGATGCCGAGACTCGTGGTGATCTCTGGCGCATGCAGCCCTGGGTGCAACTGCCCAAGGCCTCCGAAGTGCGTCCGGCATCCTACCTTGAGCTGGCTGCCAAGCCCGATGCCCTCAAGGGCAAGCGCCTCGGCGTGCCGCGCATGTTTATCAACAAGGATGAACTGGCGGGCACCAGCGAGCACCCCGGCATCGGCGGCCCGACCGGTCAGCGCATCCATACCCGCGAGGCCGTGATTGCCCTCTGGGAAGAGGCGCGCAAGGCGCTGGAAGCCGCGGGTGCCGAAGTCATCGAAGTGGACTTCCCGCTGGTCTCCAACTGCGAAGGGGACAGACCCGGCGCACCTACCGTGTTCAATCGCGGTATCGTGAGCCCGGAGTTTCTCAACGACGAGCTGTGGGAGCTCTCCGGCTGGGCGTTCGACGACTTCCTGCGCGCCAACGGCGATCCCAAACTCAACAAGCTTGCCGATGTCGATGGGCCGAAGATCTTCCCCCACGATCCGGGCACCTTGCCGAACCGCGAAGGGGATCTGGCGGCGGGCATGGACGAGTACGTCAAGATGGCCAAGCGCGGTCTCAAACGCTTTGACGAGATTGCCTCTGTGCCGGACGGCCTGCGTGGTCTGGAGCAGACCCGCAAGCTGGATCTCGAGGACTGGATGGACGGGCTCAAGCTCGACGCCGTGCTGTTCCCGACCGTCGCCGACGTGGGCCCGGCTGATGCGGACGTGAATCCGGCCTCCGCCGATATCGCCTGGAGCAACGGCATCTGGGTCGCCAACGGCAACCTCGCCATTCGCCATCTCGGCGTGCCGACCGTCACCGTCCCCATGGGGGTGATGGCCGATATCGGTATGCCGGTGGGGCTGACCTTCGCCGGTCGCGCCTATGACGACAACAACCTACTACGCGTCGCCTCGGCCTTCGAGTCCACCGGCAGCAAGCGTATGGTGCCGCCACGGACGCCGCCGTTGGGGTGATTGTGGTTGTGAGTTAAATATCTCGGGTTCATTCAGAGATAATAAAAAAACCACCCGTTATGCGGGTGGTTTTGATAGAGGTTAAAGAGTGAAGAAACGAATCCTGGCCACGGCATTGGCCCTCGCATCGACGGCTGTATCGGCGGAAATGTTTCACTACTCGTGTGAGGAGACTCACGTCAGGTCGGGCAAACGCATCGCATCATGGCCGATGAGTCTGGACATAAACGTGAAAGAGCTCAAGTTGAACACCCTGGAATTAGATGGTCGCAAAGTCACCGGGTTTTATAGCGACAACGCGCGAAACTTGGAAGCCATCAATATATTACACCGTATCAATAATCCAGATGATGGTGGTACGATTGTTGCGTCTTTCAATAAGCAGTTTGATGACGGTAAAGTCATGTTCATCCATTTCTTTGGTTTTGGTGCGGGAGGTAATAATAAGCTGGGTTCTGTTATAGAGGTTCTCCCGCCCACTAATGAAGATGATTCATTTTATTGTTACCGTCAGATGAAGAGCGGTAAGGATAAAATCATGTCCAAGTTGCAATAGCTAACTGCTTCTAACAGTGCTACTCCTGTGCTGTTCCATAGGGCCGCAGGTTCGAATAGCGAAGCGTATTCGGACTATCGCGAACAGGTCGTGGCCGATAAGCAGGTGATATTCAGAGTTTCCTGTTGGCCTTGTCATGACTCGATGTGTGGCGGTAAACGGACGATTACGCTGTGCTAATCGACCCTACATAATGGGATTTATTGTTACCTCCCCCTCATCCCCGGCCCTTCTCCCCTTGTTTGTGAGAAAGAGTGGGAGAAGGGAGCAAATATGCGCCTCTGATTTGGTCTGGCAACCGGGCTTCGAATTGGCACGGACCATCCCCTCTCCTTCGGGAGAGCGAACAGGTCGTGGCCGAGAGGCCACTGACATCCAAAGCATGCTGCCGGTTTTGCCATGATTTGCTGCGTGGCGGTATGCGGACTAATTTTTCATTTCCTTATGTTAGTTATGGTACAACTCTACAAAATAGTGGGGGCTAGAAATATAATGGAGCGTTTTTTCTAAAGTTTTTAATTATTGTTTCCATGTCGATGTCATTACAATTAACCATACATGTAGTATCTTTTTTCTTTTGAAGAAAATCAGGTAAAGGTTCGAATCCTGATATCTTGTAGTAGTCAGGGTTAATATCGGAATAAAGAATAAATACTCTTGTTTTAAATTGGTTGCGATACTCTTTTTTTACTGCGTCTAATAGTATTCTGGCAAAGCCATTTCGCCTTTTATCAGACACTGTAGATAGAGACCCTATACCTATGGTTGAAATGTCATAAATGGAAGGTAGTGAATAACATATAATAGAACTTAAAATACAATTGCGTTCTTCAAGAATATACCAGGTTCCTTTTTTATATTTTTCAGAATTATTACAGGAAAAAAAATACTTGTTGAGTTCTAATCCATCTCCCCAAGCATCATAACCCATTGTATAGATACTGTTCATATCATCTAACGTAGCGGTTCTGATTACTAGGTCATTAAATCTAAGAAGTGGTAAATTTTCTGCGGGTGTTAAAAAAGACATAAACCACCTTTGATAAATGGGTATTGATAACTAGTTGTAAAAATACAGGTAGGGATGTGGATTAGTGTTCACAACATTATTGCAGTGGCTCGTTTGGGTCAACTTTTTGTTTTTTTAAAATTAAAGTGCTGTGTTGTTATGATTTTTTGTGATCTTGTATTATTTAGAGAGGGTGGGGCGGTATTTTGTTCCGATGAGCGGCTTTGTCGGGATATTGATTTCCACTTTTTCAGTCCGAATAAAGATACGGTGAGAAAGATGCCTGCAGATTGCTCTTCATACAAACATGGAGAGAAGAGCCTATTTTCACCATCTTCACCCTGGCTTCACACGGCCTCATTTTTCCCTCACAAATCCCTTCTATCTTCTGCCCACTAATAAATGGGTCTGCTTGCCACAGAGTGGCGAGGGCCAAAAAGAGGGGAGCAAGAGGATGACATCGTGGATCAAATACGGGTTGGCCGGGGCCTTGATACTGGTGGCGAGCTTCTGGGGCGGCAGCGTGCGGGCGGCGCAGATGCCCCTTGGCACGGATGGCGCCCTGCCGGGGCAGACAGTCGCCAAGGCGGTACTCCCGACGGGTGCCCATTTCCAGCCCCTGGAGGCTCTGCCATCGGTTGCTGCCGGACGTGGCACCTGAGGGAGTTGATACCGGCCTTTTTAACCAGACCGGGCCGGTGATGTCACGGCACAGTGCACATCAACACAGGCCGGGCTGGCTAGTGCGCGACATAGTGAGCCTCATGCCAGACCGGGCTGGCTACTGCGCCTGATATTGGGCATCCAGCCAGGCGATGGCCTCTTGGGGGTCGTTGAATGCCCGGATATGGTCCGGGTGGGTGAGGGAGAGGCAGGAGAGGGCGATGTGATGGAGCACCTTGGCCGAATAGAGGGAGGCGATGGCCACCAGATTCTTCTGGGTCAGCCACTGATAGGTCTCCTGCAGATGGGGCAGGGCGGAGAGCACCATCCCCTGATGCTGACGATGGTCCACCAGGGCGCAGAAACGCTTACCGTCCAGGCTGTTCACCACGGACTTTATCTGTGCAATCCACGCCAGCATACCCTCTTCATTGAAAGGGCCGATCAGCTCGCAGGTGACCAGGTGTTCCTGCACATTGAAGATGAACTCACCGTGCTTTTTATCAAAGGACATACAACATTCTTATCCATGACCAGGGGCCGCAAGATGATATTGATTCATTCAACCTGCATCAATATCCGAATGAGGGTTTTGGTCATGGCGTCGTATTGCTGCGTTGACGCCGATGAGGGAAGGGGTCTGCCTCTGGTACCGAAGCGAACCATGGGGAGCGTCACTTCGGGCACAAGACCCTGTTGAGGATAGTCAGCCCATGGCGAAAATGACCCGAAAAGGCCGGTGAAGCAGTGCCCGGCCTGTGTCTTCTCAGTTGCAGTGCCATTTCATCGGTGGTGTTTCACCGTTTTTGGCGTGGGCAATTGACCTGCTCAGCCAGCCAGCGGCAGGTAGACATGCTGGTAGGCCAGGGCGATGGCGCTGTAGAGCAGCAGGGCGGCCATCAGCAGGTTGAAGTACCTGAACCAGCGAGGATGTTGAAGATGACGTCCGATGAGGCTGCCCGCCATCGAGTAGCTGCCGGGGGCACCGGCGGCCAGCAGGCCGAGCAGCAGGGACCAGGGCAGCAGGCTCCAGCCGTGGATCTGGGCCGCCGGGAACTGAATGCTGGTGATGGGCAGGGTGGCGATCATCGCCTTGGGGTTGAGCAGCTGGATGACGAAGCCGCTGCGCACCCCCAGAGGACGGGCAGGCGCCTCGCTGGCAGCGAGCTCGCCGCTGTCGCTGGCGATCTTGATGGCGAGGTAGGCGATATAGAGGCACCCCACCAGGCTGACATAGATCAGGGTATCTTCCCGCACCAGGCGGGTGCCCGCCCAGCCAAAGAGCAGCAGGAGCACGAACATCGCGATGCCAACCCCGAGGAAGAAGCCAAGGGAGGCACGGGTGCGGCCGCCCAGGCCTGCATTGAGGCCGATGAGGTTGACGGGGCCTGGGGTATACATGATGCCGATGGCATAGGCGAGAAGCTCAATCATGGGGTGTTCCTTGGGCTCAGCGGATCAGGCTGGCGCTGTATTGGGTGGGGGTCATGCCATAGATGCGCTTGAAGCGACGGTTGAGGTGACTGAGATCGGTGAAACCGTAGCGGTACACCAGATCCTGCGCCGACTCTCCGGCGGCCAGGGCGCGCCGGGCGGCATTGATGCGGCAGTTGATCACGTATTGATGGGGGGTGATGCCAAGCTGCTGGCGAAACAGCCGCAGGAAGTGGTACTTGGAGATGTTGGCCGCCGCGCTGATGTCGGCCAGGGAGATATCCTGCTGGAAGTGGGCGTGGATAAAGTCCCTGGCCTGCAACAGGAGGCGATCGATGCGGCTCACCCGGCCATTGGGCTCAAAACGTCCCGCCTGCTGCATCACCCGGGTGGCGAGGCGATAGAGGGCAAACTCCTGCTCTATGCTGTCGGCCTGGCCGCGCACCGCCTGGGCCAGCTCGAGGATGCAGGCGCTCAGCGCCTCATCGCGCACCAGGGGCTGCAACAACCGGTAGGTCCCCATTGCCCGCTCGCCCGCGGCATCGGCAAACAGCGGAGTGAGTTCGTGGGGTGGAATGTAGAGCATGGTGTAGTCGAGGCTGGCGTTGTCACCGGCATGACCGTCGTGAACATCTCCGGGATTGAACTGGATGACGCTGCCTGCCGGGCTGGAGTGGGCTCCGCCGTGGCAGAAGAAGTTCTGCCGCCCGGCCAGAGTGACCCCGAAGGAGTACTCCTCGTGGGCGTGACGGTCGTAGCGAAATTCCGTCATGTTGACCCGCAGCGCAGTCAGGCTCGCCAGGTGCTGACTGTGTGCGAATATGAACTGGTTGTCCTGCGCCATCTTTCCCTCCTGTACCAGACTGCCCCCCTAATCTAGCCCCAAGGGTGTGCCTCTCGCTTGGACAATCTTGCTGTTTGCCGGCCCGCCTGCGCCCCGCACCGAGAAAAACGGCGCAGCCGATGGCTGGCTGCGCCGGTTGGCCCGTCAGCGAAAGCGAAACAGCTCTCGGTGCAGCGGGGCGGCCAGATGGGCATCCAGGGTGTGGGCCATGGGTTCGGGGCCGCAGAACCACACCGGAGTGTGCTGGCGCTGGCCCAGGGCGGCGAGATCCAGCCGGCCGCGCTCGGACTCCAGGTGCAGCCGGTAGTCGACCCCGACCCGGCGGCACAGCTCGGCTAGCCGACCGTGATAGGGGGCGGCCTCGGCGGTGGGGGCGCATTGCAGCAAGGTGGTGCCGGGGCGTTGTTCACCACGGCGTACCAGGGCCTCCAGCCAGGCGACGAAGGGGGTGATGCCGATACCGGCGCCCACCCAGAGCGCGGGGGCCGGATCCGGCAGGGCGAAGGCGCCATAGGGGCCGGTCACGATCACCGCATTCCCCACCTTGAGGTGGCGGTGCAGCCAGCGGGTGTGATCCCCGAGGGCGCGCACCGCCAGGGTCAGGGTGCGGCAGTCTGCCGAGACATCGACCAGGGTGTAGGGGTGGGGCTCGCCGCGCCCGGCAAAGTCGAAGAAGGCGAACTGCCCCGGGCGGTAGCCGGGCAGGGGCGCGGTGAGGCCAACCCGAATCTCCAGGGTGCGCTCGTCCAGAGGGGTGAGGGCGCTGACCGTCCCCTGGCGGCGTGCGTCCCGCCCCACCCGGCCAAGCAGGGAGTAGAGCGCCCCCAGAGCACCCAGCCCGCCACCGATAAGCAGGGTCAGGCCGACCGGGGTCAGGGCGCCGATGCGCGGCAGCAGGCAGAGCCCGTGCAGCCAGCCCATCAGATAGATGACCGGGGCCAGCCGGTGAACCACCTTGAAGCGCTCGTAGCGCACCACCGCCAGCAGGCTTACCACCACCAGCGCCAGCAGCAGATAGAAACTCCATTCCCCCAGGGTATTGCCGAGGCTGTGCCAGAGGGCATCGTTACCAGCACCAGCACCAGCACCAGCACCAGCACCAGCACCAGCACCAGCACCAGCTCCGCGGCGCGCCGGCCGGGTCAGCCAGTCGGCGGCGACAGCCCACTTGGGGGCTTCCACCAGCAGCCAGTGGGCCACCAGGGTGCCGGTGGCCCAGAGGGCGCTGCTGCGGTGCAGGTGCAGCATGCGATCCAGCCCGCCGCACCAGGCTTCGAGCCTGGGCAGGCGCAGGGCCAGCAGCAAAGAGAGGGTCATGGCACCAAGGCCAATCAGACCGGTCAGGATCAGCAGTTCGTGGCGCCAGGGCCAGAGACCGGCGGGCCACTGGGTCAGGCCAGCAAGCCAGAGCAGGGTGAGGGTCAGGGGCAGGGCCCAGACGAGGGATGCGGGTTTCATGATGTCCTCCTTGTCCATGCCTCCATTGCACGCCTGCTTTGTGGCGAAAGTGTGCCCCCTGACTACCTCTTTTGTAGCAGAGTGTGGCAAAGGGTTGCCGGGTCAGGGCAAGCGGACTGAGGAGGAGGGCGCGGAGCAGAACAGGGGGGCAGGAAAGCGGTTGGCGTCACCCCACAGGCCTGGGTCTGGAGAGGGGTGATGCTGGGGCAGGCGCATGGCTGTCCCAGCAAACAGTCGTGTCAGGATTTTCGTCCCTTGCCGCCCTTGTTGCCCGCGAGGGCCTGCTTTCTGGCCTTCTGCTTCTGGGCGCCCTTGCTGGCGCGGCGCGGCTCGGGGTCAAAGCGGGTGAGATCCGGCTCAAAGCCCGGGAACCACTGCTGGGGCAGGCGGGTATCGAGCACGGCTTCGACTTTTTCCAGCAGGGGGGCGTCTTCGGGGCTGAACAGGGTGATGGCGAGCCCCTTGTTGCCGGCGCGGCCGGTGCGCCCGATGCGGTGCACGTAATCCTCGGGCTGATGGGGGAACTCCAGATTGATCACATGGTTGAGATCGCTGATATCGAGGCCGCGAGCCGCCACGTCGGTGGCCACCAGCGCCTGCAAGGTGCCGGCGCGAAACGCCAGCAGCACGTTTTCCCGCGCGCTCTGTGACAGATCCCCGTGGAAGGCCAGCGCATTGATGCCCCCCTTGCCAAGCTGCTGGGCCAGCTTGTCGGCCCCCTGGCGAGTGCGGCTGAAGATCAGCGCCGGCGCCCAGCCTTTCACGGTCAGCATGTGTTGGACCAGCGCCACCTTGCGATCGCTGTCCACCGCATAGACCCGCTGCTCCACCTCGGCCGCCGTGGTGTTGCGCGGTGCTACTTCCACCAGCGCCGGGTCGCGCAGCAGTACCTTGCAGAGGGCAAACAGGTTGTCGTCGCAGGTGGCCGAGAACAGCAGGGTCTGGCGATCCGTCGGGATTTGCTTCAACAGCGCCTGGATCTCGTCCATAAAGCCCATGTCGAGCATCCTGTCCGCCTCGTCAAACACCAGATGGCGCAGTTCTGCCAGCGTGAGCGCCCCCTGGCGCAGGTGATCGAGCAGGCGGCCCGGGGTGGCGATGAGGATATCCACCCCGGCGTTCAGCGCCTCCACCTGTGCGGCGATGCTCACCCCGCCGTAGACCAGCGTGCTGGTGAGAGTGGTGCCCCTGGCGTAGCGAGTGACGCTCTCGGCAACCTGCACCGCCAGCTCGCGGGTCGGCACCAGCACCAGTGCGCGGATGGGGCGGGGGCCATCGCTCGTCGGGTGTTGCAACAACTGCTCCAGCAGGGGCAGCACGAAGGCGGCGGTCTTGCCGGTGCCGGTCTGGGCGCCCGCCATCAGATCCCGCCCCGCGAGGATCAGGGGGATGGCGCTGGCCTGCACCGGGGTGGGGGCGGCGTAGCCAAGCTCGGTCAGGGTTTGCTGCAAGCGGGGGGAGAGGGCCAGTTCGGCGAAAGAGGCAATGGACATAGGGCACCAGTATGGGGTTATCCCGCCCCGTGGCCGGGACGGAAACAATCAGCGTGGGCGGGATGGTAACAGATAGCAGGGGAGCGGCAGAAGCCGGGCCGCTCAGGGGGCCGAATTGTCACCCGGATCGCGGACAAGGCGGATGGTTTGCCCCTGGTAATAGGCGATATTGCGCTTGCCGTGCTGCTTGACGTGATAGAGCAGGTCGTCGGCCAGTTGCACCGCCTCGGCCACCGTCAGGTAATCGCGAATGCGGGTTACTCCGGCGGAGAAGGTGATGGGGGCGGGCAGCTCGGGGATGCGCAATGGCCGCTCCAGCAGGCGGGCGGCGGAGTGATGCATCATTTTGTCATCGTCCATCCCCTTGAACAGCACGATGAACTCTTCCCCGCCCCAGCGAATGGCGACATCGCCCTTGCGGATATTGGTCTTGAGGTGATTGGCGAAGGCGACGAGCGCCAGGTCACCCACCCCGTGACCATGGGTGTCGTTGACGGACTTGAAGTTGTCGATGTCGAGGATCATCAGGTAGTCGTGCTCCCGCAGCAGCGCCTGATTGAGGATGTCACGGCGTGGCAGCCGGGTCAGGTGGTCGGTCTGGGCCAGGATGCGCAGACGGGTAACCAGGCTGCGCCCCGTCAGCATGATCAGCAGCAGGATGATGAGATAGAGCTTGAAGGCCGCCCCGTAGAGCACGGACCGGATGAAATCGCCGTAACTGTATGACCACTTGAGGTAGAGATCATTGCCTGCCTGAGTGCGCATCAGCGGCGTGCTCAGGCAGAGGTGGAACGGGCGGCAGGGCTCGACCTCTTCGAAGGAGAGGACGGTCCGGGTCGGATTGAGGCTCTCGAAGGGGTGCAGCACATCCTTGAACGCCCGGTCGACGGCGATGTCGATGCCCTTGAGTCCATAGCGGTAGTCCTTGATGGCGGGCTCGTAATAGACGAAGGGGAAGTAGAGGGTGATGGTATTCAGTCCGGTGAAGGTGTCGGTGTAGATCTCGGATACCCAGGCTTCATCCGTGCTGCAGGGGACATGGGTGGAGGCGAAGGAGGCGCAACCGAAATAGTGGGTCCAGGGCTCGATGTCATTGAGGTCGGTGTTGACCGGGAGCAGCTGGCTCGGCAGCATCCCCTTGTTGGCGACCATGCCAAGCAGGCGGCGATCGTCATAGAAGGCGTAGAGGTTGAGGACCTCGGGGTTGGAGATGACGTACAGGTAGGCGAGGAGCATCTGGTTGGCCGGGGGCAGCACGGGAATGACCGCCAGGCGCTTCAGGGTGGGGAGATCATAGCCATAGGCATAGGCCGCCGCATCCCCGTTCTCGCTGAAGATGGGCATCTTGATGCTGCTGTTGTCGATGAAGTCAGCCAGTTTCTCTGGCGCCAGGATGCGGGCCCGCTGATAGAACACCTCGAACAGGTTGGCTTGCTTGGCGGTAATGAGCGCCATGTCGTGCCTGATGACGAAGTAGGTGTAGTTGGCTACCAGCCCGAGCCCTGTCAGAGCCAGACATAGCCAGCCAAACCGGTAGAGCCATTGACGGGGGATGATACGCAACAGTGATCCAGCCATGCAGTGAATTCGTCCATGGTGACAGAGGCCATTCTTGTAACTGATTTTGCCGGGCATCACCAGATGAAGTTGGTGGGTCGTCACCCGGCATGCGCAAGAATGAGCCAACAATATCAAAAAGATAGACGATGAGGCGTCATTCGATGTCAGGCAGGGGAAAGGGGGGGCGACTGAAACAAGAGGGCATGGCGCCCTCTTGTGTGGACTGTGACGGGCGCCTTAGCGAGCCTGGTATTTCGGCGAGCGGGGGCCATGGAGGATGCCGTTGGGCATGTCGGCACTGAGCAGCCTGACGCTGGTGATACCGGCGATTTCATGGCCCTTGTCGGTCAGGGTGTTGGCAATCTGATTGACCACCGCCACCACCAGCATGCCGATGAGGCCGCCCCCCGAATTGCCCTGCTGCTCGGCACTGCTGGCGCTGGCACTGCCTTCCCACAGCAGCTTGCCGGTGCGCAGATCCACCAGGCGGGCACTGGCGGTGACCACTGTCTCGCTGGAGATGACCAGATAGCTGGTGCCGTACTCCTTGATGTCGAGGTAGAGGGCGGTATCGGCTCCGTAGATCTCGTGGAGCTTCTTGATGGGCAGCGCCTGGATGTCGGCGGGCTCGGTCACGCCGTTCTGCCGGAACGTCTCGTTGGTGACCGCTACCGGCAGCACGTAATAGCCGGACTCGGCGAGCGGATAGGTGATCTGGGATTGCAGGCTGGGGCCCGCCTTGATGTCCGGCGAGTGATTCACCGGCGGCAGCACCAGAATGGAGGTCGGTCTGCTCTCCTTGAAGTTGCTGTAGTCGTAACCGGGGCCCTGTGCACAGCCGCCCAGGAGGAGGGCGCCCAGCGTGAGGGCAAGGAGGGTGCGCAGGGTCATTGGGTCTCTCCCTTCTTGTTGGACATCAGGAAGTTCATGAAGGGGGCCGATTCGGGGAAGAGGCGCTTCTCGGTTTCGAACTGCTCGCGAGTCTGGGCATCCTTGCCGAGCTGGGCGTACAGCATGCCGAGGTGAGCGTGAAAGCCCGGTGGCACAGCCTGCCCCTTGGCGCTCGCTTCTTGCTGGTTTTTCTCCAGCGCATCGATCTGCGCTTCGACCCCGGTGTCGTCACCCTGCATGTGCTGGTAAACCACCCCCTGATATTGATCCCAGTTGTAGAGCGTCTGCGGCCCCTGGGCGCAGGCGCTCAGCAGCAGGCCGCTGGCCAGCAGCAGGGAAGGACGGAACCGCGTCATCTCGTCTCTCCTCATTGGGCCGGGCGCCAGGCACCGGTCTCGATGCCGTTCACCAGATTGTTGACGGCCTCGCGGATGGCGAGATCCAGCACCTTGCCGTTCAGGGTGGAGTCGTAGCTGGCGGTGCCGCCGAAGCCGACGATCTCGCGGTTGGAGAGTTCGTACTCCCCGGCACCCTGGGAAGAGAAGACCACTTCCGAGGTGGTGACGTTGACGATGTTCAGGTTGACCTTGGCATAGGCGATCTGTGACTTGCCACGACCCAGGATGCCAAACAGCTGATGATCACCGACTTCCTTGCGACCAAACTCGGTGACGTCGCCGGTGACCACGTAGTCGGCGCCCTTGAGTTGCTGAGCCTGTTGCTTGATCCCGGCTTCGGCCTGGATCTCCGCCATGTTGTCGCGATCCAGCACGCTGAAGCGGCCGGTCTGCTGCAGGTGGGTGATCAGCACGGTTTTCGCCTGGTTGCCCAGCCGGTCCACGCCGTCGGAGAAGATGCCACGCATGTAGCTGGAACGGTTGTCGAACTTGCCGACGGCGATGGGGCTGCGTGCGCCCTGATAGTGGCTCTGATAGGAGGCAACCTTGGGTACCTCCAGGGTGCGCGACGACTCGCTCGCACAGGCTGTCAGCAAGCCCGCCATCAGGATGACACTGGATGAAACAACAAACTTCTTCATGTAAGGCCCCGTTATCAAAGGAAAAAACAGCGGCGGACTCTAACATGGTTCGTTGCGAAGAAAGTGCCCCGTATGGGGGGCATACCCGCTCAATCCCTGTGCGTTTGACAGGGGGTGGCGGAGGGCTGGGTCTGTTGCAGGGGCTGGAACACCTCCTCCAGGGCTGCCACCAGGGCGCGCATTCGGCCCGTCTTCTGCACATCCGGGTGCAGCACCATCCAGATGTCGATGGGATCGTGCTGGTCAGGCAGCAGGCGCACCAGGGCGGGATCCTCCTCGGCGAGGAAGGTGGAGAGCAGGGCGATGCCAAGCCCCTGCCGGGCGGCGGCCATCAGCACCAGCTGGGCATTGCTCTGCAGGACCACGTTGGGTTCGTGGAGCGGTTCGCCGCACAGACTCAGCCAGTGACGGGCCACCAGCTCTTTGGGAAAGAGCAGCAGGTCGTGCTCTTGCAGTGCCTGACCCGAACGGGGCGTGCCCCGTCTGGCCAGGTAGTCGGGAGAGGCGTAGAGCCCCATCTTGATGGTGGCGAGCCGTTTGACCACGAGATCTCCCTGCTCGGGACGCACGCTGCGAATGGCGAGATCCGCCTCCTGATTGGGGATGTCGCTCACGCTGACGGCGGTCAGCAACTTGAGGCGGATACCGGGGTGGCGCTGGCGCAGCAGGGTGAACGCGGGCAGCACGAAGCCCTGGGCCAGGGTATCCGTGGTGGCGATGCAAAGCTCCCCTTCCAGCTCCCCCAGGCTCGCGGTGCGCATCATGGCCAGGGCCGCCTGCGCCATGGCCTCAGCCTGGGGCAGCAGCGCTTCCCCCAGGGGGCTGGGGCGATAGTGTCTGGGGGTGCGGATAAACAGCTTGGCCCCCAGCTGCTGCTCGAGCAGGGTGATCCGCCGCCCAACGGTGGCCTGATCCACCCCGAGCTCGAGTCCGGCCTGCCGCAGGCTGCCTCGCCGTGCCAGGGCCAGGAAGAAGCGGGCATCGTCCCAATTGATCATGCTTGCTCCTCACTCAAGCAGAACGCCCGATTGGCGCCGCAATATTAGATGCCAGCGGGGATGGCAGCACAAGGGGATAGACCGGGTCCGGTGCCCCGGCCAAGGGCGCGCGCCACCCCGACGTGATGCAGGATTGAGTCGGCGTGATGCAGAACTGCCGCAGTCCGGGGTGGGCGGGATCGCTATGATGTCGCTCCCGATTGCGGTTTCATTTGTCTGCCACTGGAGTGTCCATGTCTGTCTCAAGCGTCCCGGCTTGCGAGCCAGGTCAGGTTGTCCATCCTCGTCTGCGCTGGTTTCTCTCCCTCGCCCTGATGTCGGCCCTGCTCAACAGCAGCGTGCCTACCCCGCTCTATCCCCATTACCAGGCGGCGCTGGCTCTGAGCGATCTCGGCCTCAGCCTCATCTATGGCGGCTATGCGGGGGGCGTGCTCATCGCCTTGTTCGGGGTGGGCAACCTGGCAGGACGAGTGGCGGATCTGCGCACCCTGATCCTGCCTGCCCTGGTGGCGGTCGGGGGCGGGGCCCTGCTCTTCTCCCTGGCCGACAGCTTCTGGACCCTTTTGCTGGCGCGGCTGCTGGCCGGGATTGGCACGGGCAGCCTGACCGGTGCCGCCAATGTGGCGCTGCTGCGTTTTGGCCCCAGGGATGGGGGCAAGCGGGCGGCGCTTAGCGCCACATTGTCTTTCACCGCCGGGCTGGCCCTTGGCCCCGTGTTCAGCGGGCTGGCGCTGCAGCAGGATCTCTACCCGACCACGCTGCCGTTTCTGCTGATCCTGGGGATGGCGGCCTGCGCCATCGGGGGGCTGGTGTTGAGCTGGCCCAAAGGGGTGAGGGCGACGAAGGCCGCCCCGAGCGGGCAGGGTGGCGGATCCCTGGGAGAGGGGCTCAGGGCCACGGGGGCCGGGTTCTTCCTTTGCGCCCTGGCACTCTTCACCGCCTGGGCGGTGGCGGCCAGCTTGCTGGCCATGGGTCCCAAGGTGGTGAGCGAGATACTGGGCATGACGGATCTGGGGCTGTTCGGCTACCTCGTCGCGGCCTATCTGGTCTTCTCCGGGCTTTGCCAGCTCTGGGCCCGTCGCCTCGATGCCCGCCATACCCTGCAAAGCGGCGTGTTGGCCCTGGCGCTGTGCGTGCTGCTCTTTGCCGGGGCCGTTCACGGCCTGCCCAGCTGGCTGGCGGGACTCGGGCTGCTGGTGGCGGGCTATGCCCAGGGGGCCGTGTTCGTGGGCAGTGCGACCCTGATCAATCGCATCGCGCCCCCGGCCAGCCACGCGCGGCTGCTCTCCCTCTTCTATGTGATCGCCTATGTGGCGAACTGGGTACCCGTGTTGCTGGGCTGGGTGAGCGACGGGGCCGGTCTTGGCGTCGCGCTGGATCTGCTCTTCGTCGGCTGCACCCTGACAAGCCTGGGGCTGGCCTGGGCGGTGTCACGGCATCCCTTCGAGCCCGCTGTGTGACAGGGTATCACCCATCGACCAGGACGACGCTCCCGGCATCCAGGTGGTGCATCCACTCCCGCAGGATCAGCAGGGCGGCGGCGATGCGCCTCTCCCTCGGCAACTGGGCCGAGGCCAGGGGATCCCCCTCCACCATGGCGGCAAGCTGGCCGAACAACCGCTCTATGTTCTCCCGGCTCTGCACCCGGTTGCCGAGCACCTCGGCCAGGGGCTCCGGGCTTTGCAGGTGCAGCACGGGGTGGGGCGGGATCCGTGCCGCGAGGGGCATCAGCACATCCTCCACCACCATGATGGCCTGCTCAAGCTCCAGGGGCGTCGGCGGATCCCGGCGAAAGGGTCCCGGGGTCAGAGCATCGAGCCCCAGTGTCAATGCAAATGTCTGGCTGGTGCCATCGGCCGCGGTGAGCGCGACCTGGCTTCGGGTATTGCCCAGGCTCAGCAAAATGGTGTCGTGATGCTCTCTGGTCATCTGGTGTGCTCCCGGCGTTGGATGCCCCATGGATACACCCGCACGGGGCGGATTGGCGAGTCATTTCGCCCCCCATTCGGGCATCAGGGGTTGCAAAGATCGCCATGAGTGGCAATCTGGACGTCCAAACGTCTTTAAAGGAGCCCTGACATGGATATTCGTATCGTCCCCCGCGCCCTCGTACTCGCTCTCTCTCTGGTGGGGGCGAGTGCCCTTGCCAACGAGGCCCTGGTGTTCCAGACCGACTTCGGTCTCAAGGATGGCGCCGTCTCGGCCATGAAGGGGGTCGCCTTCGGGGTGGACCGCACCCTGCCGCTCCATGACCTGACCCACGAGATCCCGGCCTACAACATCTGGGAAGCCTCCTACCGCCTCTATCAGACCCTGCAATACTGGCCCGCGGGCACCGTCTTCGTCAGCGTGGTGGACCCCGGTGTCGGCACCGAACGCAAGTCGGTGGTACTGAAGACCAGGAGCGGCCACTACATCGTCAGCCCGGACAACGGCACCCTGACCCTGGTGGCGGAGCACTTCGGCATCGAGGCGGTGCGCCAGATCGACGAGAAAACCAACCGCCTCAAGGGCTCCGAGAAGTCCTACACCTTCCACGGCCGCGACGTCTACGCCTACACCGGCGCGCGCCTCGCCTCCGGTGCCATCAGCTTCGAGCAGGTGGGGCCCCTGCTGCCCGCCGAGGTGGTGACCATCCCCTATCAGCCCGCGGTGGCCGAGCAAGACGGTACCCTGAAGGGCACCATTCCGATCCTGGACGTGCAGTACGGCAACGTCTGGACCAATATCGACGACAGCCTGCTGACCAAGGCGGGTATCCACAAGGGGGACAACGCCTGCATCAGGATCAGCGAAGGGGATGCGCTGAAATACGAGGGCAAGGCCCCCTACGTCAGCAGCTTTGGCGATGTGCCGGAGGGCCAGCCCCTGGTCTACCTCAACAGCCTGTTGCAGGTGTCGGTGGCGCTGAACATGGACAGCTTCGCCGCCAAACATCAGGTGCAATCCGGCGCCAACTGGCATATCAGCCTGAAGAAGTGCAACTAGACGCTGCCATCGGGCGCTATCCGGTACAAACGGGCATATCAGTCTGAAGAAGTGCAACTAGACGTTGCCATCGGGCGCTATCCGGTACAAACGGGCATAGCAGTCTGAAGACGTGCGGCTAGATAGAGGGGAGAGCTTCTGTCGGCGATGTGTCTCTTGGGGCGGTGGGACTGGTGTCCACCGCCCCTTGTCGTTGGCGGTGGCGTCTTGCCGGGCCAGCCGGTTATCTCATCATTTGTCATCCTCGTTTAATAAAGCGCTGCCATGCTGTGGCCGGACGCCGTGATGACGCAATGATTGCGCCGAGATAACAAGGAAAAGCCGATGAGCCGTTTTGACGAGAAAGACAGTGCCAACCACCCCCGCGAGCAGGAGCCGGCATTCAACCGCCTCATCGAGGCGGGCCTGAGCCGCCGTGGCTTCCTCAAAGGGGTGGGCGCCGCCAGCATGGTGGCCTTCTTTGCCGCGAGCCCCGTGGCCCAGGCCGTGGCTGCCGCCACCCGGCCGCTGCTTGGCTTCCAGGCCGTGCCCGCCTCGGTGGCCGACACCATAGTGGTGCCGCCCGGCTACAAGGCCGAGGTGCTGATCGCCTGGGGAGATGCCCTCTTCCCCGATGCCCCCGCCTTTGCCCAGGGCAATGATGCCAAGGCCCAGGCCCGCCAGTTTGGCGACAACAACGACGGCATGAGCTTCTTCTCCCTGGGGCCGGATCGCGCCCTGCTCGCCGTCAACAACGAATACACCAACTACGAATACCTGTTTGAAGATGGTGGCAAGACCCTCAGTGCAGAGGCTGTCGCCAAGGCTCAGGCGGCCCACGGGGTTTCCCTGGTGGAGCTGGTGCGCATCGATGGCAAGTGGCAGGCCAACCCCAAGGGGGCCCTCAACCGCCGCATCACCGCCACGACCCCCATGACATTGAGCGGCCCGGCGGCGGGCCATGCCCTGCTCAAGACCCAGGCCGATCCCGAGGGGCGCACCGCCCTTGGCACCTTCAACAACTGCGCCAATGGCCAGACCCCCTGGGGCACCTACCTCACCTGCGAGGAGAACTTCAACGGCTACTTCGGCAGCGAGGGCAAGCCGGAGCTGGACCAGCGCGCCGCCCGCTACGGCCTGGCCGCCGAGGATGCGGGCTTTGGCTGGCACAGGTTCGACGAGCGCTTCGATCTCGCGAAGCATCCCCAGGAGCCGCACCGCTTCGGCTGGGTGGTGGAAATCGATCCCCGCGATCCCGCCTCCACCCCGAAGAAGCGTACCGCCCTTGGCCGCTTCAAGCATGAGAATGCGGCCTTCACCATCAACCAGGATGGCCGCGCCGTGGTCTACCTCGGCGACGACGAGCGGGGGGAGCACATCTACCGCTTCGTCTCGAAGAACAAGGTGGCGCCGGGCAACGATCCTGCGAACCGGGATCTGCTGGATGAGGGCACCCTCTATGTGGCTCGCTTCGAGGCGAGGGAGGGGGAGCTCAAGGGCACCGGCCAGTGGCTGCCCCTGGTGCACGGCGAGCACGGTCTGACCCGGGAGAACGGCTTCGCCGATCAGGGGGAGGTGCTCATCTTCGCCCGGGAGGCGGCGACCCGGCTCGGCGCCACCACCATGGACAGGCCCGAGTGGGTGGCCGTGCATCCCCACAGAGCCGAGGTCTACTGCACCCTGACCAACAACAAGAACCGCGGCCTCAAGGAGAACCAACCTCTCGATGGCGCCAACCCCAGGGCCGAGAACCCCTATGGCCAGATCATCCGCTGGCGCCCGATGGGGGACGCTCACGGGAGCGACAGCTTCGAGTGGGATCTCTTCCTGCTGGCGGGCAACCCTGGCGTGCACAAGGAGGGGCTGATGGCGGGCAGTGCCAACATCCATCCGGACAACATGTTCAACAGCCCGGACGGCATCGGCTTCGACGAGGCGGGGCGGCTCTGGATCCAGACCGACGGCGACTACTCCAACGAGAAGCAGTTTGCCGGCATGGGCAACAACCAGATGCTGTGCGCCGATCCCGCGAGCGGCGAGGTGCGCCGCTTCCTGACCGGCCCTGTGGCCTGCGAAATAACGGGCCTCACTTTCACGCCTGACTGGCGCACTCTGTTCGTCGGGGTGCAGCACCCGGGTGAGGAGGGGGCGCCCTCCCATTTCCCGGACGGCGGCACCGCCATTCCCCGCTCCGCTGTGTTGCGGATCACCCGGGACGATGGCGGCATCATCGGCGCCTGATGGCCCGGGGTAACCGACTGGCCCGTGATGACAAAAGCCGCCTTCGGGCGGCTTTTTTTGTGGGTGTGGCGGGCGGGAGACAAAAAAAGACCGGGTACGGGACCCGGTCAAAGAACCCGCGCATTCAGGGAAGAAGTGCGGGCGTTCAGGCTTGGTGGCGGGGCCGGGCATCGGCCCCCGATCCGGTGTCGGGGTGAGTGGCGTCACCCCGGCGTCAATGCGGGCTATTCGCGCTCCAGTGCGTGGATGGGATCCAGCCTGGCGGCCCGGCGGGCCGGGGCGAAGCCGAATATTACCCCGATCAGGCTGGCGCAAAGGCAGGCCACCCCCATGGCGGCAAGGGAGTAGCTCATCCGGACGCTGCTGCTGAAGTGGTCGAACAGTTGGCCCAGCAGCAGGGAGAGGACGATGCCGAGCACGCCCCCCAGCAGGCAGATCAGCACGGCTTCAATGAGGAACTGCTGCTGGATGTCCCGGGTCCGGGCGCCGACCGCCATCCGCACCCCTATCTCCCGGGTGCGCTCGGTGACCGAGACCAGCATGATGTTCATCACCCCTATGCCCCCGACGATCAGGGAAATGAGGGCGATGAGGGCGATCAGCGTGGTCAGGGTGGCGCTGGTCTGGCTGATGGTCTGGCGGATGCTGTCGGTGTTGAGCAGGAAGAAGTCCTGGCTGCCGTGGCGCAGGGTGAGCAGGCGGCTGATGCCATCCTGGGCGGCGTCCAGGCTCACCTCGTCCCGTACCCGCACGCTGATGCTGCGCAGATGGCTCTGCCCCAGCAGGCGGCTCATGGCGGTGGTATGAGGGATCCAGACGTTGAGGGTCTCGTCGCTGCCAAAGCCGCTCTGGTTCTTGATGGCGACCCCGATCACCCGGCAGGGCAGATCCCCCAGCAGGATCACCTGGCCCAGGGGGGACTGGGTCGGGGCGAACAGCTTGTCCCGGGTGTGCTCGTCGATCACCACCTCCTGGGCCAGGCTCTCCTCGCTCTGGCGATCAAAGCCCATGCCCTGGGCCAGGCGATAGCCCCTGACCTGGAAGAACTGGGCGCCGACGCCGTTGATGGTGCCGGAGACGGCGGTGCTGCCAAGGCGCAGGGTGGCGCTGGTGCTGAGGCTGGGGGTGACGCTGTGCACGTAGTCCAGCCGGGCGATGGCCTCGGCGTCCCCGATCCGCAACGTCTGTATGGTAGCGGAGCGCATGTCCCCGAAGCCGCGGCCGGGGAACACCTCCAGGGTGCTGGTGCCCATGGCGTTGATGTTCTCCAGCACTCGCTCCCGGGAGCCCTGCCCGAGGGCCACCACGGTCACCACCGAGGCGATACCTATGATGATGCCGAGCATGGTGAGAAAGGTGCGCAGACGCTGGGCAACCATGGCCTTGAGGGCCATCTGCAGGGCATTCCCGAGCCCCGCCATCAGCGGGGTCTTCCCCCTGGCGGACGTCTTGGTGGCGGCCTGGGTCGCCTGGGGAAGGGCCTGTGGCTCGCGCGTGCGGCGATCGGCGATCACCCGGCCATCTTTCAGTTCGATGATCCGCTCTGCGTGGCGGGCGATGTCCATGTCGTGGGTGACGATCACCAGGGTGTGGCCCTGGCGATGCAGAGCTTGAAGGCTCGCCATCACCTCGGCGCCGCTCTGGCTGTCGAGGGCCCCGGTCGGCTCGTCGGCCAGGATCACCTCGCCGCCGTTGATGAGGGCCCGGGCGATGCTGACCCGCTGCTGCTGGCCGCCGGAGAGCTGGCTTGGCTTGTGTTCGAGCCGGCTGGCGAGGCCGAAGCGGGTCAGCAGGGCCTCGGCCCGCTGGCGTCGCTCGGCCGGATCCAGACCGGCGTAGAGGGCGGGCACTTCCACATTGGTGCGGGCATCGAGATCCGCCAGCAAGTGATAACGCTGGAAAATGAAGCCGAAGTGCTCCCGGCGCAGGGCGGCGAGCTCGTCCCGGCTGAGGGTGGCAGTGTCGCGCCCGGCCACCAGATAGGCCCCCTCGCTCGGCTGATCCAGGCAGCCCAGAAGGTTCATCAGGGTGGATTTGCCGGAGCCCGAAGCGCCGACGATGGCCACCATCTCTCCACGGGCGATCGCCAGATCGATGCCATCGAGCACGGTGACGGTGCGCTCACCCTCTTTGAAGTGGCGGCGGATGCCCCGCAGTTGCAACAAGGCGCCCATGGTCACATCCCCATGGGGGGCGGCATGCCCCCGGCGGCGTTGCTCTGGCCTGCGCTCACTTCGCTGACGATGACCCGCTCACCGGCGCTCAGGCCCGACAGGATCTGGGCATCCACCTTGTTGTTCAGGCCGACCTTGACCCGGCGCAGGCTGATCCGGCCTCCGTCGTCGATCACCCTGACCTGATCCCCCTGCAGGGCGATGGCCGGGATCACCAGCGCATCTTTGAGCCGGGCGACCACCAGATAGACCTGGGCCGTCATGCTGATCCTGAGCTGACCGTCCTGGTTGGGCACCTCGAACAGGCCGTGATAATAGATGGCGCTGCTGTCGCTGCTGCTGGTGGTGGTGTCGTCGTCATTGATGGTGTCGGGGGCGGGCTCGATGGCCCGCAGGGATCCCTCGAAGCGGCGCTGGCTGTTGCCAAGAATGGTGAAATAGACCGGCATGCCGACCCGGACGTTGATGACGTCGGCCTCGGAGATCCTGGCCTCCACCGTCATGGTGTCGAGCTGGGCAATCTTGAGCAGGGTAGGGGTGCTCTGGCTGGCGTTGAGGGTCTGCCCCTCCTCCACCGGCATGGCCACCACGGTACCGGAGAGGGGGGCCAGGATCCGGGTATACCCCAGGTTGACCCGGGCTGTGTCCACCGCGATCTCGGCCTGCACCCGCTGGGCGTTGAGGGCCCGGATATCGGCCAGGGTCTCGTCCAGGGTCGCCTTGGCGCTGTCATGGTCGGCCGTGCTGCCAAGGCCTCTTGCGACGATCTGCTGCTGGCGCTGGTATGCGAGGCGAGCATTGCGAAGGGTGGCCTCTTTGGAATCCAGCTGGGCCTGGAGGTTGTCGCGCTGGGCCAGGGCATCCTTGAGGGCGTTCTGCTGGGGCAGATCGTCTATCTCGACCAGCAGCTCCCCCTGTTTGACCTCCTGCCCCAGAGTCACGTGCAGTTTCTTGATCTGGCCCGACACCTGGGCGCCCACGCTCACCTGCTTGCGCGCCTTCAGGGTGCCGTCCGCCATGATGAGCTGCTCCAGATCCCGGGTCTTTGCGCTGGCGGTGATGTAGTCGCTGGCGGGTGCCTTGGCCTGGGGGCGCCAGGCCAGCAACAGGGCGAGGGCGCACAGGGGCAGCAGCCAGAAGAGACGAGGGGAGAACGTGGGCATGACAACCTGTATCCTGAATGACGATCACGGCGGCACTCTACCCCAGAGCCGGGTTAAGGCTCTTTGCGCCAAGCGTAAGGGTTTCGTAAAAATGGCTGCCAAGTGCGTGGCAAGCGGCGAAAATGGCCGCCGACAAGGGAGACCGCATATGAAGATCCTGCTGGTGGATGACGATGCCGAACTGGGCGCCATGTTGAGTGAATACCTGGGGGGAGAGGGGTTTGATACCACCCAGGTGCTGACCGGAGGGGAAGGTGTTCACCATGCCCTCTCCGGCCGTTACAGCGCCCTGCTGCTGGATGTGATGCTGCCCGACTTGAGCGGCACCGAGGTGCTGCGCCAGGTGCGCCAGCGCAGCCGCCTGCCGATCATCATGCTGACCGCCAAGGGGGACAACGTGGATCGAGTGGTGGGACTGGAGATGGGGGCCGATGACTATGTGCCCAAACCCTGCTACCCCAGGGAGCTGGTGGCCCGGCTGCGGGCCGTTCTGCGGCGGGTCAATGAGGGGGGGAGCGCAACCCCCTCGCCGGATGCCCTCATCCTGGGGGATCTGACGGTCACCCCGGCTAACCGGGTCTGTCTCTGGCAGGGGGAGCCGCTGGAGCTGACCGCCACCGAGTTCAACATGCTGGTGTTGCTGGTGCGAGCTCCGGAGCAGGTGGTCACCAAGGACACCCTCTCCCTGCAAGGGGTAGGGCGCCCGAGGGAGGCCTATGATCGCAGCGTCGATGTGCACATCTGCAACCTGAGGCAGAAACTGCAGCAAAAAGCGGGGGAGGCCGTCACCATAGAGACGGTGCGCAGCATAGGGTACAAGATACGGTGATCCTCAAGGGACGTTTGTTCTGGAAGATTCTGCTGGGGTTCTGGCTGGCCATCGTGCTGGTCAGCCAACTGCTCTGGCTCGGTTTTCGTGCCGAGCGTGCTCCCCCGGAAGAGCACCTGGCCCAGCAGTTGGCGAGCCAGCATCTGGAGATGGCGGCAGCCGTGCTGGCAAAGGGGGGAATCGAGGCTGCGACGGCATTGAGCCAGGCCATGTCGCCGCCGTTGCTGCAGATAACACTCCTCGATGTCTCCGATGCGCCTCCCCGGCCAGCGCCCCGGGCATCCAGGTTGACAGCCTCCGGGGAACCTGGCCCGGGCAGCGTGCTGACACGCACCGTGATTGCCAGCGACGGGCAGACCTATCTGCTGCAGACCAGAGTGGACCCGCGCGTCCTCCCCGGCGGGCCGGCTCCCGGCCCCCTCTCCTGGCTCAACATTCCTCCGCCCATGCTCTGGATTGGCGGCCTGGGGGGACTCTTGTTCAGCATTCTGTTCGCCTGGCACCTGACCCGGCCCATGAACGCCCTGCGGCGCAGCTTCGATCGGGTAGCCAGAGGGGATCTGGGGGTCAGACTCTGGCCCGCTCTGCGCTGGCGCCGGGACGAGCTCACGGAGGTGGCGAAGGAGTTCGATCTCATGGTGGAGCGGTTGCAGCAACTGGTCGAGGGGCGCGAGCAACTGCTTCACGACGTCTCCCACGAGCTGCGATCCCCCCTGGCCCGCATCCAGATGGCCATCGGCCTGGCGGAGCAGCGCCCAGAGAAGGCGAGCGACGCCCTGGCGCGGATCCGGCTCGAGACGGAGCGGATGGACAGGATGATAGGGGAGCTGCTGACCCTCTCCCGTGCCGAGCAGGGCCACGGGCTTGAGCAGAGCCACTACGACCTGCTGGCGCTGGTGGAGACGGTTGTCCAGGATGCCAGGTTCGAAGCCCAGCAATCCGGAGTCGAGATAGCGCTCGAGGCGGCGCTGGGGGAGGGTTGTCTCCTGCTGGGGCATGCCGAGCTGGTGCGCCGCGCCGTGGATAACGTGGTGCGCAACGCCCTGCGTTTCTCGCAGTCGGGCCAGATGGTGAATGTTCGCTTGCTGCGCCTGGGCCAGGAGGTGCAGCTCTCCATCGCCGATCGGGGGCCCGGGGTGGAGGAGGGGAAGCTGGCGGGGATCTTCGACCCCTTCGTGCGCATCGGCTCACCCCGCATGGGCAAGGGCTACGGGCTCGGGCTCGCCATCGCCCGCAAGGCGGTGATTCTACAGGGCGGTACCATCCAGGCGCGCAATCGCGCACAGGGGGGGCTGAGAGTGACCATGACGCTGCCCCTGCATGACCCGTCTTGAGGTACGCGGCTCAGACCCGAGTGGGGTAAAACCCCGGTAATGAAAGAGGGGGCCAAGGCCCCCTGCTCGTATCTGTTCCACCGTGCGATTCAGCGCAGCGCCGCGGGCGGCGGCACCTCGGTGTAGCGCCCGTCTATTTCTCGCAGGTAGTAGTGACCCTCCCTGACGTAATAGCGGCGGCCATCCAGATCCAGGGGGATGAGCCCTGTCTCTGCCACCACCAGGACCTGAGGAGGTGGGGAGACCACCACATAGTGGTTCTCCTGCCGACGGTAGAAGATGCCGTCGAGCACATAGTAGGTGAGCCCGGCCAGCAGCAGGGTTTCCACCCCTCCCGGCAGCCTGTCGACGCGGTGGCCGAAGCCGGGGCCAGCCCCATGGCCGTACTGCGGGGCAGGGCTCTCCCATCCGCCCGGTCTGCCCATGTTCCCCGGACCCGCCATGGCGGGCAGGGCGATGGCCATGGCAAGCAGCCAGAGTGAAGGGCGGTGCAGACTCATCTCACTGCCCCTTGAGCGGCGCACCGGCGGGCTGGGGTTTGAGTGGCTGGGGCGGCAGTTCGCGCACGCTGACCGTGACCTCGTAGCGGGTATCCGGCTTGGCGGCATCAATGTTTTTGGACAGCGCCTGGACCAGGGCCTGGGGATCCGCACCCTGCTTGCTGGCGTGATAGAGCACGGAGGGGGGCGGTGTCATGGGGCCTCCCTGGCGGGCGCCCATCGGGGGCGGCATCTCGCCGGCATGAAGGAGCGTGGTGCCCAGCAGCAGGGCAAGGGCGACAGGATAGCGTGACATGATGATGACTCCATTGATGGGAACGCCCCCATCAAACGCGACGCGTGCGCCCGGCTCAACCACCTTTACACCCTCTTTTCGCCCTCTTTACAGTTGTGACAACGGGCGCCGTGGCGCCCGTTGTGTGTCGTGAACCGCTCGCCGGATCAAAACTCGTTGGAGAGCGCCTTGTAACCCCTGACCAGGTCGATGTTGGTGTGAGCCACATCCTCGGAGAACTCGGTGGCGTCCACGGTGACGCGCGGGATCTGCGCCAGATCGCTCTGCTGGTTGATGCGGGTGGTGGAGGGAACATAGAAGCCGGGGGGAATATCGCAGCCATCGACCACGGAGTTGTGGCGCACCACGGACCCTTCGCCGATGTGGCAGTTGAACAGCACGCTGTTGAAGCCGATGAAGACCCGGTTACCCACTTCGCAGGGGCCGTGGACGATGCTGCGGTGGGCGATGGAGCTGAACTCGCCGATGGTGACGGCAGCGCCGGATTTGGAGTGGATGACGACGCCATCCTGAATGTTGGAGTTGGCGCCGATGACGATGGGTTCCATGTCACCGCTCTCGTCCACTTCGTCTGCGCGGATCACGGCATAGGGGCCGACAAACACGTTCTCCTTGATGATCACCTTGCCACAGATGATGGCGGTCTTGTCGATATAGGCGGATTCGTCGATAACGGGCAGGTGACCTGAGGGATTCTTGCGGATCATGTTACGTCCTGTTGCTGATGAAATCGGGGAAACGTGGCGCGTCATGAAGGCCCGCCGGAGAGCCAGCTTACGCCTCTGATCCGGCAGGGGAAACCTTTTACTGGTCTGACCCACAGTGAGTAAGGCCATTTCGAGCGATTGTTCTTTGACTCCCTGTTATGGGAGCATGAGGGCGTAAAATGGGGCGCCACCGGGTGCAAAGAGATGAGGGGGAACGAGGGATGAAGCAGGTCATGGTATGGCTGGTGGGGTCGCTGTTGTGGATCTCCGCCGCCCAGGGCAAAGGCTATGCGGGGGAGTTTGACTATTACGCCATGGCTCTCTCCTGGTCGCCCGAGCATTCCGCCATCAAGCCAGGGGATCGGGAGCAGTGCGCCCGCAAGCTGGGGTTCGTGCTGCATGGGCTCTGGCCCCAGTATCAGCGCGGCTACCCCGCCAGCTGCACCCGCGAGCGGCTGGATGCGGACATGGAGCAGCAGTTTGCCGGGCTCTACCCCAGCCGCTTCCTCTATCGTCATGAATGGGAGAAGCACGGCACCTGTTCCGGGCTGAGCCAGGAGGCATTTCACCAATTGGCCAGCGATCTGCGCCAGAAGGTGAAGATCCCGGCCGCCTATCAATCGCCGGAAGAGCCGCTGAGAAAAAACAGCTTCCAGCTCAAGGCCGATCTGGCGAGCGCCAACGAGTGGCTGGCCCCCGATAACATCACGGTGGCCTGCGCTGATGGGGGCCGCTTCCTGCGGGAGATCTACATCTGCATCAACAAGCAGGGAACGGATGCCGTCCCCTGCTCCGACGAGATGCAGAAGCGGGAGCGACGCTCCTGTGGTCAGCCGGACTTCCTGCTGCGCAGCGTGCGCTGACACCTCACGTTCGGGCCCTTCGCGGGCCCGATGTGCAATGAACCTCAAGGGGCCTGATGGATGAAAGCGAAGACAGGATGTCTGGCCGGGAACTGGACAGGCGATATGGCCAGACGACGTGTCAGCACGTCAGGTGCGATCTGCCGACTCAACCCGCCTCTGGCGCACAATCAGACTGACCATCAGAAACAGGAAACCATCATATGACGCTCTTTGCCGAACTGGGGATGCGCTATCCCGTCATTCAGGCCCCCATGGCGGGCGTGCAGAACAGCGCCCTGGCGATGGCGGCGACCAGTGCGGGGGCACTGGGCTCCCTGCCTGCCGCCATGCTGAGTGGTGCCGAGCTGCGCCAGGAGCTGAGCCGCCTCGCCGCCAGCGGGCCGGGCCCATACAACATCAACTTCTTTTGCCATCGGCAGCACGAGCCGGAACCGGCTGCGGAGCAGCGCTGGCGCCAGGTACTGTCACCCTATTACACCGAGTTCGGGGTGGATGCCGCTGCGCAGTCGCGTGCTCCCGCTCGGGCCCCCTTCAATGACGAGCATGCGGCCCTGCTTGCAGAGTTCAAACCTGCCGTGGTCAGCTTCCACTTCGGCTTGCCCGAGCCTGAATTGCTTGCCCAGGTAAAAGCCACAGGCGCAAAAGTGTTTGCCAGCGCCACCACGGTGGCAGAAGCACAGTGGCTTGCTGACCACGGAGCCGATGCCGTCATCGCCCAGGGGCTGGAGGCGGGTGGCCATCGCGGCCACTTCCTGAGTGAGGATCTCAGCTTGCAGCAGGGCTCCTTTACCCTTCTGCCACAGGTAGTGGCGGCAGTGGATCTGCCTGTCATCGCTGCAGGAGGCATCGTGGATGGAAAGGGCATCAGAGCCGCCCTTGCTATGGGGGCGAGCGCAGTCCAGATGGGAACGGCGTTCCTCTGTTGCCACGAGGCGACGACCTCGCCCCTGCACCGTGCGGCGCTGCAGGGGAGGCATGGCCAACACACCGCACTGACCAATCTGTTCAGCGGCCGTCCGGCGCGGGGGATAGTCAACCGCTTGATGCGGGAACTCGGCCCCCTTTCGGTGCTGCCGCCAGACTTCCCGTATGCTAGCGGCGCATTGGCTCCGTTGCGTGCCGCAGCCGAAAAGGCGGGTGACAGCGGTTTCTCGCCACTCTGGGCCGGGCAGAATATATCGGGTTGCCGCTCCATGGCGGCAGCCGAGCTGATCGCTGCCTGGGTTGCTGAGGCAGGACTGGTCTGAGCGTCACTTTGCGATTCTCTTCCTTTATATATGGATTGATATGGTCAGCAACCCTTCGAACAGGAGACGGGCAGAGAGGAACGGGAGGTAATAGGGTGCAGAATGAGCCCTTTCCGGGTTTGCCCTGTGGGTAAGTCTGTATAAAAACTGTGTTTTGATATGAATAACTAAGAATTGGCATTTTTTTGCAATTTTATTGCGATGAGAGCTTGCCAATGTGATCTATGTCTCTATAATGCGCCTCCATCGACAGGGCAAGCGGCAACGCAAACAAGCCTGTCGGTGCCTCGAAAAAGCCTCGTAAAATAAGGCTTGACTCGAGACGGCGGTTGAGTAGAATGCCACTCCCGCAGCAGCCAAAAGCTGCGTTGCTCTTTAACAATTTGAATCAAGCAATCTGTGTGGGCACTCACAGCATCGAGCATCAAAAACAATTTTTGATTTTCAATGTCTGATGAAGTGACC
>NZ_JBFODC010000024.1:0-123249 GCF_040908105.1 Aeromonas sp. R7-2
TGTGAGTGCCCACACAGATTGCTTGATTCAAATTGTTAAAGAGCGACGCAGCTTTTGGCTGCTGCGGGAGTGGCATTCTACTCAACCGCCTTCTCTTGTCAAGCCTTATTTGACGAGGCTTTTTCGAGGCACCGACAGGCTTGTTTGCGTTGCCGCTTGCCCTGTCGATGGAGGCGCATTATAGGGAGCTAACTCGTTCTGGCAAGGAGATAATTGCAAAAAGATGGCTTCCATCGTTCAACCGCTCACAAAGCAACCGTGGTGATGTATTAATGCACGAAAAGGATCTGCAGATTGGTATTCCGGATGCTGTATTAGGCTGGCAGGTTGGCAGATCAAGCTTGTATCAATTTGGCTTTCCCCTGCTGCACAACCATGATGATCGGCTTTCCGCCTTCGGGTAACATAGCGCCCCTTTGCGATTCTCACACTCTTGGGCTTTGGAGAGTTTAATGCCTTTTGCACTTGGCCAGCGTTGGATTAGTGATACAGAGACGGATCTGGGGTTGGGGACTGTCGTTGCTGTTGAAGGACGCATGGTTACCCTGTTGTTTCCGGCTACCGGTGAAAACCGCATGTATGCCAAAGAAGAGGCGCCGGTGACCCGGGTCAGCTTCAATGTGGGCGATCAGATAGCCAGCCACGAAGACTGGACCATGACGGTCGATGAAGTGCAGGAGAAAGATGGCCTGCTTATATATGTAGGTGTTCGCACCGACAATGGTGAGCCGGTTACCCTCAAGGAAGTGTTTCTCAACAACTTCATCAAGTTCAACAAGCCGCAGGATCGCCTGTTCGCCGGCCAGATCGACCGGATGTCCCGCTTTACCCTTCGTTACGAGGCGCTGGTCAACCAGCACCAGCGTCGCCGCAACCCGACTCGCGGTCTGGCTGGCGGGAAAGTCAGTCTGATCCCGCACCAGCTCTACATCGCCCATGAAGTGGGTCACCGCTACGCCCCGCGCGTATTGCTGGCGGACGAGGTGGGTCTGGGCAAGACCATCGAAGCAGGCATGATCATTCACCAGCAACTGCTCTCCGGCCGCGCCCATCGGGTGCTGATCCTGCTGCCCGAAACACTCCAGCACCAGTGGCTGGTCGAGATGCTGCGCCGTTTCAACCTGCACTTCTCCCTGTTTGACGAGGAGCGCTGCATCGAGGCGTTCGCCGATGCAGAGAACCCCTTCGAGACCGAACAGCTGGTGATCTGCAGCCTCGACTTCCTGCGCAAGAAGCGTCGTCGCTTCGAACAGGTGCTGGAAGCCGAGTGGGATCTGCTGGTCGTCGACGAAGCGCACCATCTGGAGTGGAGTGAAGAGGCGCCGAGCCGTGCCTATGAAATGGTGGAAGCGCTGGCCGAACAGGTACCAGGTGTACTGCTGCTGACCGCCACCCCTGATCAGCTGGGCCACCAGAGCCACTTTGCCCGTCTACGCCTGCTCGACCCCGAGCGTTTCTACGACTACGAGGCCTTCCTCGCCGAGGAGCAGGCCTACGGTCAGGTCGCGAGCGCAGCCCAGGAGCTGCTGGATGGCGAGATCCTGAGCAATGAAGCCAAACAAATCCTCGCCAGCCAGCTGGAAGGGCTGGACTTGAGCGATGCGACTGCCCGTCAGCAAGCGGTCGCCAAGCTGCTGGATCAGCATGGCACCGGCCGGGTGCTGTTCCGTAACAGCCGCGCCAATATTCAGGGCTTCCCGGAGCGCCACCTCAACGTCTACCCCATGCCGCTGCCGGAGCAGTACAAGACCGCCATCAAGGTGATGGGTATGATGGGTGGCAATGGCGGCGATCTGCAGACCCGCGCCCTGCGCTACCTCTATCCCGAGAAGATCTTCCAGCAGTTCGAAGGCGACAACGCTACCTGGACCCAGTTCGACCCGCGCGTCGAATGGTTGCTTGAACTGCTGCTCTCAGCCCGTCAGCAGAAGGTGCTGGTGATCTGCTCCGAAGCAGCCACCGCCATCGCGCTGGAGGAGGCACTGCGCACCCGTGAAGGGATCCGTGGCGCCGTGTTCCACGAAGGGATGTCGATCCTCGAGCGGGACAAGGCCTCCGCCTATTTCGCTCAAGCTGAGGGGGGCGCTCAGGTGCTGCTCTGCTCCGAGATCGGCTCAGAAGGTCGCAACTTCCAGTTTGCCAGCCATCTGGTGCTGTTCGATCTGCCCCTCAACCCGGATTTGCTGGAACAGCGTATCGGCCGACTGGACCGTATCGGTCAGCAGAATACCGTCGAGATCCACGTCCCCTATCTGGAAGGGACTGCCCAGCGAGCCCTGCAGCTCTGGTATCACGATGGTCTGGATGCATTCGAGCAGACCTGCCCGACGGCCCGCCCGGTGTTCGAAGCAGTACGTGACGAGCTGTTCGAGCTGCTGGCCGCCAACACCGACGAGCAGGGCCCCCTCGACGCCCTGCTGGTCAAGACCCGCGAACTGCACGAGCCGCTCAAGGCCCGGCTGGAACAGGGGCGCGATCGTCTGCTGGAAATCCACTCCAGCGGTGGCACCGCCGCCCAGCAGCTGGTCGACAAGCTCGCCGCCGAAGATGACGACACCGGCATGATCTCCTTCGCCCTCAAGATGTTCGACGAGATCGGCGTCAACCAGGATGATCGTGGTGAAAATGCGCTGGTGCTGACTCCCGGGGATCACATGCTGGTGCCGAGCTTCCCGGGCCTGCCGCAAGACGGCATGACCATCACCTTCGATCGCAACACCGCCCTGTCGCGGGATGACATGGCGCTGCTCTCCTGGGATCACCCCATGATGCGCGGCGGTATCGACCTGATCCTGGGTTCCGAGATCGGTGCCACCTCGGTCGCACTGCTCAAGAACAAGGCGCTGCCGGTCGGCTCCATCCTGCTTGAGCTGATCTTCGTTGCCGAGTCCGCGGCTCATCCACAGCTCTACCGCTTCATGCCGCCGACGCCGATCCGCCTGCTGATGGACAAGAACGGCCAGAATCTGGGTGAGAAAGTGACATTCGATGCCTTCAACCGCCAGCTGACGCCGGTCAACCGCCACCTCGGCAGCAAGCTGGTGACTGCGTCCCAGCCGGTAATCCATGGTCTGATTGGCAAGGGCCAGGCCATTGCCGAAGAGCTGAAGGCCGGGATTGTCGACAAGGCCCGCGCCCAGATGGCGCAGACCCTGCAGCAGGATCTGGACAGGCTGGAAGCGCTCAAGGCGGTCAACCCGAACGTGCGCGACAGCGAGCTGGATTATCTGCGCAATTTGCAGGCAGAATTGCACCACCTGATCGATCAGACCCAACTCAAGCTGGATGCCATCCGCTTTATTGTGGTTACCCATAACTGATAAAACGGTGCAGGCATCATCTGGTTGCTAACGACCAGACCCAACTCAGGCTGGATGCCATGCACTTCTTATCGTGGTTCCCCATAACTGACAAAACGGTGCAGGCATCATCTGGTTGATAACGACCAGACCCAGCTCAAGCTGGATGCCATGCACTTCTTATCGTGGTTACCCATAACTGATGGGGGCTTGCCCCCGCTTTGACCCAAGATGCGAGACGCTATGTTTGTATACTCCCCGCCCCTGGAACCCTGGCTCGATATCCTGTTCAAGGACAAGGACATCATGGTGGTCAACAAGCCCACTGGCCTGCTGAGCGTCCCCGGGCGCGGCCCCGATAATGAAGACAGCGTGCTCCATCGGGTCAAGCAGCAGCACCCCAAAGCGGCGGCTGCCCATCGCCTCGACATGGCGACCACCGGCGTGCTGGTGATCCCGCTCACCCCCAACTCCCACCGGGAGCTGAGCCGGCAATTCCGAGAGCGGGAGACCGAGAAGCACTACCTCGCCTGGGTGTGGGGTGCACCGGCGCTGGATGCGGGTGAAGTGGATCTGCCGCTCTGCGTCGACTGGCCCAACCGGCCGAAGCAGAAGGTGGATTTTGAGGAGGGGCGTCATGCCCTGACCCTGTGGCAAAAACTGAAGGTGGAGAACGGCAACAGCCTGATCAAGCTGACCCCGATTACCGGTCGCTCCCATCAGTTGCGGGTACACATGCTGGAGCTGGGTCACCCCATCCTCGGCGACAACCTCTACGCCAACCCGGATGCGCTGGCGGCTGCACCGCACCTTTATCTTCATGCTGCCAGCCTGACCATCAGCCACCCCCGCAGCGGCGAGCGGATGACCTTCGAGGCACCGGCCCCTTTCCCGGTCTGAGCCTGACAGGTAACAACCAAATAAAAAGAAAGCCCCCATCGAGAGATGGGGGCTTTTTTATCGCTCAGACGCGGATATCGATCTTGCTTCCGAGGGAAGCGCTGGCCGATGTCGGCGCTGCCGGAGCGGATTGCGCTGCTGTTTCCAGCAGTTTCAGTGCGGATTCGCCTTCCTGGGTCTGCTGCTTTTTGGCCAGGCTGGCCACCATCAGTGCAGAACCGAACGACGCATTTGCAGAACTAGAAATATCCATTGTGTACCTCCTGCCAAGAGACTATCGGCCGGGACCGGTGAGACATGAGCCATATCGTTCAACGCAGATATGCCTTGTCCGGCGAGCGCCGGGCCAACCAGCGCTCTTCCATCTCCAGCAATGTCTGATAGGCCTTTTCAGCATGCTCCGGGCGACTGAACAGATATCCCTGCCCATACAGATGTATGTCGGTCAATGAGCGCAGCACATCGAGCTGCCCCTGGGTCTCGATCCCTTCACATACCAGTTTCTTGCCAAGCATGGAGCCCATACGGCAGATGTTGGCGACCAGTTCGGCCGCCTCAATGGAGGTGTCGATACCCTGGATGAAGGACCTGTCTATCTTCACCTTGCTCACCGGCAGCTTCTGCAGATAGCTGAGGGAGGAGTAGCCGGTGCCGAAGTCGTCAAGGGCCAGATGTACCCCCTGCTGGCTGAGATCCTGCATCAACTGCAGCGAGTTCTTGACCTCGCGCATGGTGGTGTCTTCCGTCACCTCCAGCACCAGGCTGGACGCAGGGATATGGTGCTCCATCAGCGCTCTGGCCACCAGCTTCAACAGGTTGCGCTGGTACATGCCCGGGGAGATGTTCACGCACATCTGCAAGTCCACCAAACCCAGGTGCTGCCACTGATGCAGTTGCTCACATGCGGTATTCAATACCCAACCACCCAGTTTCTCTGCCAGCTGAAACTCTTCCGCCACCTGGATCACCTCGTTGGGCGGGATAAAGCCAAGTTCGGGATGGCGCCAGCGCAGCAGCGCCTCCACGGCTTCACAGCGGCCACTTTCCAGATTGACGATGGGCTGGTAATAGAGCTCGAGCGCATTGTGCTCCAGCGCCATCACCATGTCGGAAGCAAGATGCTTGCGCCTGGCCGTCTCGTTGAGCAGGGAACTGTCATAGATGACATAGGGAACATGGGTCTTGCGGCTGTGAGAAAGGGCCTGCTCCGCCCGGCTGAGCAACTCCTGGGTCTGGTTGCTGTCGGTCGGGAAGAAGGCGATACCAATACCGACCTCAAGCCGGAAAGGGTAGTTGTCGATGATGATGTCTTGCTTGATGGAGTGGAGTACTCTAGCCACGAGCTCCCTGACCTGGCGAAGATCGCTCCCCTCCCGTTGCAGCATGGCAAGCTGATCTCCCCCCAAACGCGCCACCCACTCCCCGTTTTCGCACAGGGCGCGCAGCCGCTTTGCCACCTCTTGCAGCAGAAGGTCCCCTGTGTTGTAGCCAAACTTGCTGTTGATATCGCGAAAGTCGTTGATGTCGACCAGCACCAGTCCGAAGGAGGTGTCACGGGTGACATAGGCATCCATCTTTTCCAGCAGCGCCAGCCGGTTGGCGAGCCCGGTGAGAGGATCGATCCTAGCGGTCCTGAAATGGCGCCTGGCTTCTCGCACCAGCAGGCCGCTGAGCAGAATGACGGACACCACCAGCCCCGACACCATGAACAGCAGGGCATTGCGCAACTGGCCAAAACGCGCGTCGTTGCCCGTATAGACGTTGATGTTGTTCTGCATGACGGAAGCAAGAGAGTAAGAGAGGGGTTCCTGCAAGGGCGCCAGTGTCATCATGACTTGCTGGTAATCCGGCGTCCCCGGTTTGAGCCTGACCAAATCAGGCTCCAGCTTGCGGATACTGCTTTCGGTCAGTTTCACCAGCCGCAGCGTCTTTGGATTGTCCGCGAGGCTTTTTCTCAATTGGCCGCTCAGGAGGATGGGGGTACGACTCCAGAGAATGTCATAGCGGAGCAGCAGGGCTTCCTGGTCTATGCCGCCATAGTGGTAAATCTCGACGGCATTGAGAAAGCGGCCCAGCTCGAGCTGCAACTGCATCAATGCCCAGGAGACGTCATAGGTGTACTTCTCCATCACCCGGGTCGCATTTTGTATCTGCACCAGGCAATAGAGGGTGCTACCCGTGAACAACAGAATGGATAGATAAAGAACGCCGAGTAAGGGCCAGGCCCTGGTCTTCGCTTTCACCCAGTACTCCCGTAAACCACCGTTTTTACTGCTGAATGTCGATCGCACTCAGTTGCCAGATCATCATGTCGGTGAACTCGGAACGCCTGAGTTCGGGATGCTGATCCAGTGGCAGGATAAACCAGAGCGGCCCCTTGTCACGTACCCGCATGGTCATCCCGTCATCCTGCCAGGCCAGGATAGGATCGTATTGCTTGACCTTATCCCAGTTGATCCGGATCTGGAAACTGTTCAGGGCGGTGAGCGTGATGCTCTTGCCGTTGGCCTTCACCTCAGTCAGCACGTCCGCCAGTTTCGGCCCCACGTATTTGTGCGGTTTGTCCACCCAGGGATTGCTCGTCACCACCTCATGCTGCGGCAGCGCCTGGATCATGGCCATATCGAACAGCACCTCTCCATCTGCCGGATCGGCAGGGTCCAGATTCCCCGTCACCTTGAGAATGACCGGCCCCTGTGGTGTCGCCTGCGCCATGCCCGGCAAGGCCAGGGAAAGGAGTAACGGGAGAAGCCCTAAGTATCGCATGTTCACCTCAGATCATTTCACTATCAACAACTTCAGCTTAGTAGCACTAAAAAAAACGGCCCGCAAAAGCGAGCCGTTTGATGACTTGACGGGATTACATCATACCCATACCGCCCATGCCACCCATATCAGGCATGGCAGGTGCATCTTTCTTCGGCAGCTCGGAGATCATGCACTCTGTGGTGATCATCAGGCCAGCGACGGACGAGGCGAACTGCAGGGCAGAACGGGTTACCTTGGTCGGATCCAGGATACCCATGGCCAGCATGTCGCCGTACTGTTCGGTGTAGGCGTTGTAACCGTAGTTGCCTTCACCGTTCTTCACGGCATTGGCGATAACGGAGGCTTCTTCGCCGGCGTTGATGACGATTTGACGCAGCGGGGCTTCCATGGCGCGCAGGGCAACCTTGATGCCGACGTTCTGGTCTTCGTTGTCACCACGCAGGGAGGCCAGCTTGGCAGCAACGCGCACCAGCGCTACACCACCACCGGCAACCACGCCTTCTTCCACGGCTGCGCGAGTGGCGTGCAGGGCATCGTCAACACGGGCTTTCTTCTCTTTCATTTCAACTTCAGTGGCAGCCCCCACCTTGATCACGGCAACACCGCCGGCCAGCTTGGCCACGCGCTCTTGCAGCTTCTCACGGTCGTAATCGGAAGAGGTCTCTTCGATCTGCTGACGGATCTGGGCCACGCGGCTTTCGATCAGGGCAGCATCACCCACGCCATCGATGATGGTGGTGTTCTCTTTGGTGATGACGATGCGCTTGGCACGGCCCAGATCTTCCAGGGTCGCTTTTTCCAGCTCCATGCCCACTTCTTCGGAGATCACGGTACCACCGGTCAGGATGGCGATATCCTGCAGCATGGCCTTGCGGCGATCACCGAAGCCCGGCGCCTTGACGGCGGCCACTTTCACGATGCCACGCATGGTGTTGACCACCAGGGTCGCCAGTGCTTCGCCTTCCACGTCTTCGGCCACGATGATCAGCGGTTTGCCCGCCTTGGCCACACCTTCCAGCACCGGCAGCATTTCGCGGATGTTGGAGACTTTCTTGTCCACCAGCAGGATGAAGGGGTCATCCAGTTCGACGGAGCCGGTTTCCGGCTTGTTCACGAAGTAAGGGGAGAGGTAGCCGCGGTCGAACTGCATGCCTTCTACCACAGCCAGCTCGTCGTCCAGGCCCTGACCGTCTTCCACGGTGATGACGCCGTCACGACCGACCTTGTCCATGGCTTCGGCAATCAGCTTGCCGACCTTCTCGTCGGAGTTGGCGGAGATGGTGCCTACCTGGGCGATGGCATTGTTGTCGGCACAAGGGGTGGACAGAGCTTGCAGCTCGGCAACGGCAGCCACAACGGCCTTGTCGATACCACGCTTCAGATCCATGGGATTCATGCCGGCGGCAACGGCCTTCAGGCCTTCATTGACGATGGCTTGAGCCAGTACGGTGGCAGTGGTGGTACCGTCACCGGCGGCGTCATTGGCCTTGGAGGCGACTTCCTTGACCATCTGGGCACCCATGTTCTGGAACTTGTCTTCCAGTTCGATTTCACGGGCAACGGAGACGCCATCCTTGGTGATGGTCGGGGCGCCGAAGGACTTGTCCAGCACCACGTTGCGGCCTTTCGGGCCCAGGGTCACCTTGACGGCATCGGCCAGGATGTTGACGCCTTCCAGCATTTTGATGCGAGCTTCGTTGCCAAACTTAACTTCTTTAGCTGCCATGTTCTTCAATCCTTAAATCAATTCGGGAAAAGAGGGAGGGTGATTACTCTTCGACAATCGCCAGGATGTCGGTCTCGGACAGGATCAGTACGTCCTGGCCATCCAGCTTTTCGGTCTTCACGCCGTAGCCTTCGTTGAAGATCACCTTGTCACCCACCTTGACGGCCAGTGCTTTGACATCCCCATTGTCCAGAATTCGACCAGTCCCCACGGCAAGAACTTCACCACGGGTGGACTTCTGGGCCGCAGTGCCAGTCAAGACGATGCCGCCAGCGGATTTGGCTTCAGCTTCGATGCGCTTGATGATGACGCGGTCGTGCAGTGGACGAATTTTCATCGATAACTCTCCCAAAATGAGTCTCTGTGTTGCTTGAGGAATGGCCGCAATCGGCCAAATTTGTCATGCCCCTGATCTGGGGCAACAGGGCTAGCCCTTCAAGGGCAAATACAAAAAAAATATTTTCACGTACTATGAATACCTTCGATGGATCACCCATCCCCAATCAGGAAGGCGGATGGAGACGGCCAGCATTCAGGCCCAAAGCACCTAGAGACTCTGCCTTGAGCCGACCCAACCCCATGCTGACCGCCCCCATGACGCCCATGCTGCTGCGCATGACGGGCCCCATGATCCTGGGCATCATCGCTATCCTGGCCTTCAACCTGGTCGATACCTTCTTCATCGGCATGCTGGGTACCCAGGCGCTGGCCGCCATCAGCTTCACCTTCCCGGTCACCTTTGTCGTCACCTCCCTGACCATGGGGCTGGGAGCGGGCCTGTGCGCCCTGCTCGGTCATGCCCTGGGGCAGGGTCGCCATGACGAGGCTGCCCGCATCACCACAGACTGCCTGTTCCTCGCCGTCATCCTGGTGAGTCTGCTTGCCGGACTGGGGGCAATGACCATTACCCCTCTGTTCACCCTGCTGGGGGCCAGCCCCGAGCTCATCTCCCTCATCCACGACTACATGCTCATCTGGTATCTGACCGTCCCCATGCTGGTCGTGCCCATGGTCGGCAATGCGGCTATCCGGACGACGGGGGATACCAAGACCCCCAGTCTGGTGATGGGGGTCGCCGGTCTGGTCAACGGCGTGCTGGATCCTCTGCTCATCTTCGGGCCGGGCCCCTTCCCCGAGTGGGGCATTCGGGGAGCCGCCATCGCCACTTCCCTCTCCTGGTTGATGGCCATGCTGGTCAGCCTCCATCTGCTGCGCAAGCGGGAGACGCTGCTGACCAGGCGCCTCTCTCCCCGCCCTCAGCTGCTGGCCCATTGGCGCGCCCTGCTCCATGTGGCGGTGCCCGCATCGTTTACCAACATGCTCAACCCACTGGCCAACGCCGTGTTGATGATCATTTTCGCCGGGCTCGGAACCGAGGTGGTCGCCGCCTACGGCGCGGCATCCCGGGTCGAGGCCTTGCTGCTCATCGTGATGATGGCGCTCTCTTCCGTGCTGGCCCCCTTCATCTCGCAGAACTGCGGCGCCGGGAATCCGGCCCGAGCCAAGGCCGCCCTGCTGCTCTGCATGCGCTTCGCCCTGCTGTTCCAGCTTGGGGTCTACGTGCTGACCTGGCTTCTCGCCCCCTTCATCGCCGATCTGTTCAGCGATCATCCGCAAGTGGTGCGACTCATCGTGCTCTATCTGCATCTGGTCCCCATTGGCTACGGCTTTCAGGGCATGGTGATGCTGCTGGCCTCGGCCCTCAACGGCGTCAGGGCCTCGGCGGTGTCACTGCTGATAAACGGCATCAGACTGTTTGTCTTCTTGCTGCCAGGGTCCTGGCTGGGGGCAAAACTGGGGGGAGAACAGGGGATTTATCTGGGGATGCTGCTGGCGAACCTGGCCGCCGGATTGCTGGCATGGGGGTATGCCCGCCACAGATTCGAGCGGCTGTGCCATCAGGGGAGATCCTGACGGCACAGCCCGAGGCTCGTGATTACTCTTTGCGTTCGAACTCCCCTTCGATGGTGTTGCCACCCCCTCGCGGGGATTGTCCGGGCCTGTCATCGCCGGGACCCGGCTCGAACGGCTGCTGGCGAGCCTGGAAGCCCCCCATCTGCATCCTGAACTGATTGCTGCCAATCAGCTTGTCGGCCAGCATGTTGCGCAGCCAGGGCTGCAGCAGCAGGATGCCGACAATATCGCTCACAAATCCCGGGATAATCAGCAACAAGCCCGCCAGCGCCAGCATCATGCCACCCATCACCTCGCGGCCGGGCATCTCCCCCAGCTGCATCTTCTGCTGGGCAGTGAGCAGAGTCTTGATCCCCTCGCTGCGCACCAGCGACGATCCCAGCACGGCGGTCAGCACCAGCAAGCCAACGGTCGGCAAGGCCCCGATCACGGAGCCCACCTTGATCATGACGGTGAGCTCCAGCAATACCAGCCCGACCAACAACAGTAACAACTTGCCCATAGCAACCTCGGAGCGATGAATGAATGGACCCGGGGTGTCCGGCCGGCAGCCGCACATCGCTGATGCTGACGCGCCGGGTTCAGGTCTTCTGACATTAAAATGGGGCTGGTTGATCATTTTTCAAGCCTCTCCTGCCGCAGGCCCCGGAATACGGATAAATATTTGTCCGCCCAACTGGGATTGAGGTGGTTGTTCTGTCAAAGTTAATCGCCCGATTGCAATATCTGTTTAATGACCACAAGAAATTTGAGGTTGCCTCAAATTTAGTGATCCAGGTCTAATACCGGATACCTCAATTGGGGTAACATCAACACCAGTCATTGCACAGGGAGCAACTGGCTCCCAACTGCCCCACCCGATGTGTGGTGCTTCAGGATGAAATGTGCGTAGGGAAATCGCGACCACTCGGTGAGGATCGTTTCCATTTATTTGATTTCTGAGGCATAACAATGAGCGACATCAAGAACGTCCGCATTGAAGAAGACCTGCTGGGCACCAAAGAAGTTTCCAACGACCTCTACTACGGCGTGCACACCCTGCGCGCTGTTGAGAACTTCAAGATCAGCACTCAGAAGATTTCTGACGTTCCCGAGTTTGTTCGTGGCATGGTCCTGACCAAGAAGGCGGCTGCACTGGCCAACGGTGAGCTGGGCACCATCCGTCCCGAGATCGCAGACAAGATTGTCGAAGCCTGCGACCTGATGCTGAACACCGGCAAGTGCTTCGATCAGTTCCCGGTCGATGTCTATCAGGGCGGCGCCGGTACCTCCGTCAACATGAACACCAACGAAGTGCTGGCCAACATCGCCCTCGAGCTGATGGGACTTGAAAAGGGTCGCTACGACGTCATCAACCCCAACGATCACGTCAACAAGTGCCAGTCCACCAACGATGCCTACCCCACCGGTTTCCGCGTGGCCGTGGTCAACAGCACCGACACCACCCTGCACGCTCTGGAAGCCCTCATCGCCGCCTTCGATGTCAAAGCCAAGGAATTCAAACATATCCTGAAAATGGGCCGTACCCAGTTGCAGGACGCCGTGCCCATGACCCTGGGTCAGGAGTTCCACGCCTTCGCCGTCACCCTGCGTGAAGAGATCAAATCCATCAAGCGTTGCCAGGAGCTGCTGCTGGAAGTGAACCTGGGCGCCACCGCCATCGGTACCGGTCTGAACACCCCGCCCGAGTACTCCGGTCTTGCCATCAAGCGTCTGGCCGAGATCACCGGTCGTGCCTACGTACCGGCAGAGGACCTCATCGAAGCGACCTCCGACTGTGGCGCCTATGTGATGCTGCACGGTGCGGTCAAGCGCCTGGCCATGAAGCTCTCCAAGATCTGTAATGACCTGCGTCTGCTCTCCTCCGGCCCGCGCACCGCGCTCAAAGAGATCAACCTGCCGGAAATGCAGGCTGGCTCCTCCATCATGCCGGCCAAGGTCAACCCGGTCATTCCGGAAGTGGTCAACCAGTCCTGCTTCAAGGTATTCGGCAACGACGTCACCATCACCTTCGCCGCCGAGGCCGGTCAGCTGCAGCTGAACGTCATGGAGCCGGTGATTGGTCAGGCCATGTTCGAATCCCTGAGCCTGATGGAAAAAGCCTGCATCTCCCTGCGCGAGAAGTGCGTGGAAGGCATCACCGCCAACCCGGACATCTGCATGAACCACGTGCTGAACTCCATCGGCATCGTGACCTACCTGAACCCCTTCATCGGTCACCATGAAGGCGACATCGTCGGCAAGATCTGTGCCCAGACCGGCAAGAACGTCCGCGAAGTCGTGCTGGAACGCGGCCTGCTGACCGCCGAACAGCTGGACGAGATCCTCTCCATCGAGAACCTGATGAACCCGCAATACAAAGCCAAGCGTTACACCCGCGAAGCCACCGTATAAGCGAGCAGATGGGCCGGGGTTATCCCGGCCCATTTAAAGTCAATTCCCGAGCGGTCTCCCCACAGCCCCATCGGGAATTGGCTTTTCAGCCTAATAAAACCTAAAAAAACTGGAAAATGGAGTGTTCGCTATGATTGGAATCGAGTTACTTGTCGTGCTCGCCGCTATCTATCTGGGGGCCCGGATAGGCAGCATAGGTATCGGCTTTGCCGGTGGTCTGGGGGTACTGGTGCTGACCTGGGGGCTGGGCATGCCCATCCCGAGCGATCAGCTGGTGACCTATCTCCCGTGGGACGTGATCATGATCATCGCGTCCGTCATCTGCGCCATCGCCTGTATGCAGCTGGCCGGCGGGATGGATTATCTGGTGCACCTGGCCGAAAAAGCCCTGCGCAAGAATCCCAAGCACATCACCTTCGCCGCGCCGGTCGTCACCTACCTGATGACCATGCTGGCCGGGACCGGTCACACCGCCTTCTCCACCCTGCCGGTGATCGCCGAAGTGGCCAAAGAGCAGGGCATTCGCCCCTCTCGTCCGCTCTCCATCGCGGTCGTTGCCTCCCAGATTGCCATCACCGCCTCCCCCATCTCGGCGGCCGTGGTCGCTTTCTCCGGCATGCTGGAGCCGCTTGGCGTCGACTACCTGACCCTGCTGGCCATCTGCATCCCGTCCAGCTTCATCGCCTGTCTGTTGGGGGCCTTCATCGCCAACCTGCTGGGCAAGCCGCTGGATCAGGACGAAGTCTATCTGGAGCGCAAAGCCAAGGGACTCATCAAGCTGCGCGGTACCAGCCAGGTTGAGATCAAGCCTTATGCCAAGCTCTCCGTCGGCATCTTCGTCGCCTCCATCGTGGCCGTGATGGCCTATGCCACCGCCATCTCCGGCAACGTCGGCCTCATCAGCAGCCCGCCGATCCCCCGCGATGGCGCCATCATGGGCATCATGCTCTCCGCCGCCACCCTGATGGTACTGTTCTGCAAACTGGACGCGGCCCAGATCACCAACATGCCGACCTTCAAGTCCGGTATGTCCGCCTGTATCTGCGTGCTGGGCGTGGCCTGGCTGGGCAACGTCTTCGTGAAGGGCAACATGGTCGAGATCCAGGCGTTCGCTGGCGATCTGCTGAGCCAATACAGCTGGCTGCTGGCCGTGGTGCTGTTCTTCTCCTCCATGCTGCTCTACTCGCAAGGCGCCACCACCAAGGCCCTGATGCCTGCCGCCCTGGCACTGGGTGTCAGCCCGCTGGCGGCCATCGCCTCCTTCGCCGCCGTGAGCGCCCTGTTCGTGCTGCCGACCTACCCGACCCTGCTGGCCGCGGTCGAGATGGACGACACCGGCTCCACCCGCATCGGCAAGGCCGTGTTCAACCACCCCTTCTTCATCCCGGGTGTGGCCACCATCGCCATGGCAGTGGCGCTCGGCTTCTTCTTCGGTGGTCTCATCCTCTGACCGATGAACCACCCCATGCAAAACGGCCCGAACGGGCCGTTTTTTTATGCCCGGCCACCGCCGGGCTCCCATGAAAAAGCCGCTCCCGGGAGCGGCTTTCGTCATCTTGGCGGCATCCTCAGGCCGTGGTCTGGCGGGTACCGAAATAGTCAGCCAGGAAGTCGTCGAACGACAGGCTGTCACTGCGTTCCCGCTCCCGCTGCTTGGCCAGGGAGTCCCGTGCCTCGCCAGCAAAATAGGCCTCGTCCCAGTACTGCAGATCGCCGGCCAGCATCTCTTCCCGGTAGCGGCTCGCCAGCGCATCGCCGAAGCAGCCGTTGTCCTGGCCGCTTGAAAGCAACTGCTTGAGCAGGCGGGCGGAGTAGGTCTGCTCGGGGTCGAGCAGCTTCTCACGGTGCATCGCCAGCGTCTCGCGATAGCGGTTGCGACCACAGCAGCGATCCAGCAGCGCTGCGACCTCGGCCAGCTCGTCGAACAGCTTGAGGCCGTACTCCTTGAGGCCGATGGCATTGCCCTGTTCATCTTCAAGTGTCAGGCCGGGGCGACGCCCCTCCAGCACCACCTTGTTCTGGTTGCGGCGGTTGCGGGCAACCTCGTCATCCGAGAGCACGGGGGACGGGCGCAACAGGCACCAGACCAGGAAGAGATCGAAGAAGCGGATCTGATCCACCTCGATACCGAACGGGGTAAAGGGATTGACGTCCACCGTGCGCAGCTCGATGTATTCGATGCCGCGCTGCTCCAGCGCATCCGAGGGCTTCTCGCCGCTGCGGGGAGTACGCTTGGGGCGGATCGGCGCGTAGAGCTCGTTCTCCAGCTGCAGCACGTTGTCGTTGAGCTGGCGGTACTCGCCGTTTACCTTGACCCCTATCCTGGCGAAGTCGGGATCATGGGTGTTGATGGCTCGGCGCAGACTGCTCACATAGGCCGGCAGGCTGTCATGACTGATCTTGAGCCCCGCCTGGGCGCTGTTGGTGTAACCGAGATCGGACAGGCGCAGAGCCGTGGCATAGGGCAGGTAAAGGGTGCCCTTGCCGGTTTTCTGGAACGGCAGGCTGCTCTTGCGCCCCTTGAGGAAGGAGTCGCAGATGGCAGGAGACGCGCCGAACAGATAGGGCACCAGCCAGCCGAAGCGGTAGACGTTGCGAATAAGCCCCATGTACTTGTCGGAGATGAAGCGCTGGCTGCAGCAGCCCTCTCCCACCAGATCCTGCCACTCGCACCAGAAGCTGTCCGGCATGGAGAAGTTGAAGTGCACCCCGGCGATCACCTGCATCAGGCTGCCGTAGCGGTTCTTCAGCCCCTGGCGATAGAGGGTCTTCATCCGTCCGATGTTGGAACTGCCGTACTGGGCCAGGCGGATGCTCTCCTCGTCACCGACGAAGCAGGGCATGGAGAGGGGCCAGATCCGCTCCTCTCCCAGATGATGAATGGTGTGGCGGTGAATGTCGCCGAGCTGCTCGATCAGGCTCTCGATGGAGTCGGTGGCCGGCGTGATAAACTCCAGCAGGCTCTCGGAGTAATCGGTGGTGATGTTGGCATGGGTCAGGGCCGACCCCAGGCTTCTGGGGTGATCGGTCTGGGCCAGGGTCCCTTCGGGGGTGATGCGCAGACATTCGCGCTCGATCCCGCGCCGGATCCCCTTGAGGGCGGTCACCCGTTCCGGGGTGCCCAGCGCAGCCAGCAACTCGGTGAGCGACAAGCTAGTAGTAGTCATATTCACGGCTCATGTGTGGCCGCCCCACCCGGGGCGGCACTTATTGTTGCGACGCCCCTCAGGGCAGTTGCAGTGGATAGATGGGAAGATGAAGCTCGCTCAGGGGTTTTTCAAGCTTTTGCTTGTCTCCCACCACCACAATCACCATCTCGGCCGGATCCAGCCAGCGGGCTGCACTGGCCTTCAGCGTCTCGGGTGACACCGTTTTGATCAGGTTGTTCTGGGCCTGCACATAGTCCGGCTTCAGGTCGTACATGATCATCTGCAGCAGGAAGCCAGCCTTCTGCCCCAGGGTCTCGTAGGAGAGCGCATCCTGCTGGGAGACGGCGCTGCGCATGTAGGCCAGCTCCACCGGGGTCGGCCCGCTCTTGCGGTAGCCGTCCATCTCCTTGAGGAACTGGCGGATGGCATCCACGGTCGCATCGGTGCGCACATTGGCGCCGGTCGCGAAGATACCCGCCTCGCGGTTGGCCTGGAAGCCCGAGCTGGCACCATAGGTGTAGCCCTTGTCTTCCCGCAGGTTAAGGTTGATGCGGCTGTTGAAGTTGCCACCCAGGTTGAAGTTCATCAGGTTGGCGATGAAATAGTCTCCCGTGGTGTCAAACGGCATGGCGCGGCGGCCGATGCGGATCACCGACTGGGGGGCTCCCGGCTTGTCCACCAGATAGATGCCTGGCTTGGCCTGCTCTCCCCTGGGCTTGAGATCCCCCAGGGTCGGGGCGGCCCCCTGCCACTGGGTCAGGAAGGCGAGACCGGATTCCACCTGCTGGGCAGTCACATCACCTGTCACCACCACCTTGGCATTGGTCGGATTGTAATAGGCCTCATAGAAGCGCTTCACATCCGCCAGGGTCAGCTTCTCCACGTCCGCCAGCACCCCGTCAGAGGGTTGGCCGAGGCGGTTCTGCTTGCCATAGACCAGTTCGCGGAACGCCTGACCCGCCAGCCACTCGGGTTGCTGCTCGCTCTGTTTCATGCCTTGCAGCATCTGGGTCTTGAGCCGCTCGAAGTCCGCTTCCCGCAGGCCGGGTTGCAGCAGCACTTCCCGCACCAGCGCCAGGGTTTCAGGCAGCTTGTCCGCCAGACTGCTGATGGTGATGAGGTTGTTGTACTGGGCGCTGGAGACGCTGATGCTGGCGCCGAGTTTTTGCAGCTCGTCGCTCAGCTCGGCCTCGGAGAGGCGCGTCGTCCCCTGCTCCAGCATGGCGGCGGTGAGGCTGGCCAGCCCCAGCTCTCCCTTGCCTTCGGCCCGGATGCCACCCGGCAGGGCGATCATGATGGAGACGGCCGGGATCTCGTCGCTGTGGGTGCCGATGATATCGATCCCCTTGTCGAGCTTGCCACGCCAGATGGCGGGCACCTTGACGCTCACCGCATCGGCCGCCTTGGGCTGCACGCTGCGATCGAAGTCATCTTTCACCGGCCGCTCGGCCAGCACCTTGTCATGCTTGCTGTAATCCGGCAGCTCCCGCTTGGCGGGAGTGAAGTTCGGGGTCGCGGCCTGCCAGTCGCTCTTGCCCTTGGGCACCACGCTCAGCACCACGGCAGGCTTGTTCTGGATGAACTTGTCGTAGGCAGCCTTGACGTCAGACCCCTTGACCCGGGCGATGGCATCCAGATTCTTGAACACATAGTCGGGATCCCGGGCCAGCACCTGCCCCATGGCAAGCTGGCTGACCTTGCCCTCGATGCTGTCGAGTCCCCAGATGGCGGACGCGCGATAGCTGCTGATGGCCTTCTCCAGATCCGCGGGCTTGATGCCGCGCTGGGCGAACTCGCCGATCACCTTGTCCACCTCGCCCTTGAGGGTCTTGAGGCTGCCATCCGCCGCCGGATTGGGGTAGGCATAGACCGTCAGGGTACAGGCAAGCTCTTCGCAGGAGTGGGAGGCGCCCGCCTCGATGGCCTTGCCGGTTTTCACCAGGGACTGGTAGAGCATGGAGCTGGCAGAGCCCCCCAACACATCGGCAAAGATGTCCAGCGCCGGCTCCTGCGGGTCACCCAGGGAGACGGTCGGATAGCTGATATACAGGAGCGGCAGATGTACCTTGTCTTCCAGCGTCACGTAGCGGGTTGCCGGCAGGGTGGCAGGCTGAGGCGTCGGTTCGGCCACGTCCGGACCGCGCGGGATAGAACCGAAGTACTGTTCAATCCAGGCCAGCGCCTGCTTGGTATCAAAGTCGCCGCCCAGGGTCAGGGTCGCGTTGTTGGGGCCGTACCAGCGCAGGAAGAACTGCTTGAGGTCGTTGACGTCGACCCGGTCGAGATCCTCCACATAACCGATGGGTTGCCAGGAGTAGGGGTGGGTGCGCGGATAGAGTGCCTCCCCCACCCGCTCGCCCACCAGGCCATAAGGCTGGTTGTCGATACGCTGGGCCCGTTCGTTCTTGACGGTGGCGCGCTGGATCTCGAACTTCTTCTGGCTCACCGCATCGAGCAGGAAGCCCATGCGATCCGCCTCCAGCCAGAGCACCTTCTCCAGCTGGTTGGCCGGCACGGTTTCGTAGTAGTTGGTACGGTCCTTGTTGGTGGTGCCGTTCATGTCACCGCCCGCCTCGTTGATGATCCGCATGTGTTCCTGATCACCAACGTGCTTGGAGCCCTGGAACATCATGTGCTCGAAGAAGTGGGCAAAGCCCGACTTGCCCACGGTTTCCCGGGAGGAACCGACGTGATAGGTGACGTCCAGATGCACCAGGGGATCGGAGTGGTCGGGGGCCAGGATCACGGTCAAACCGTTGTCCAGCTTGTACATCTGGTAGGGAATGCCGAGCTTGCCCTCCTGCTTGACCTGCTCGGACACCAGGGTCGGGGCCGCCAGCACGGGAAGGGAGAAGCCCAGCAGCATGCTTAATGGAATGAGTTTGTTCACGGGTACCTCGTGAGTGACAAAAGGGCTAGAAGATCTGACTGGCCAGCAGAAACACCAGGGCATAACGAAGCAATTTGCCGAGCCCGATCAAGATGAGGGAGCGCCAGAAGGAGAGGCGCAGCCAACCAGCCAGCAGACAGAGACCATCGCCGACCACAGGCGTCCAGGCAAGCAGCAGACACCAGTGGCCATGACGTTTGAGCCAACCAAGGGCTTTTTGTTCCCCACGGTCTTGAAAATCTTCCGGTTTTTTCTTGTGGGTGGCGAGCCAGCCGAGCCACCAGGTGGTCATGGAACCCAGGGTATTGCCCAGCGTCGCCCAGAAAAGCAGGCTGGTCATGCTCCACTCCCCCTTGGCCGCCATGGCGCCCAGCAGCACTTCCGAGCTGCCGGGCAACAGGGTGGCGGAGGTGAAGGCGCTCAGAAACAACCCTCCCAGCCCCATCCCGGTGAAGTCTATCATCCGGGCTGGCCGTCTGCGGCGGACATGCGCAGCAACAGCTTGCCGCGCACATGGCCCTGCTCGATGGCCTGATGGGCCAGCGCCCCTTCTGCCAGCGTGTATTCACCAGAGACAGTGATCTTCACCTCCCCCTGGCGAAGCAGCGTCAGCATCTGGGTCAGCTGCGTTCGATCGGGATGGACCAGCATGCCGACAACCTCGACGCCAAGCTCGGCCCCCGCGTCCTTGATCTGCTGGGCCGTGATGGTGGGGACCGTCACCAGACGGCCGCCCGGCTTGACGCAGGCCAGCGCCGCCTTGCCGCTCTCGCCCCCCACCAGATCCAGCACCAGATCGAACGGACCATCGGTGATCGCTTCGGTGCACCACCCGGCCTGGTGGTAATCCACCATCCGGCTCGCCCCGAGACTATGAAGGAAGCTGTGATTGTCGCCGCTTGCCGTGGCAACCACGTGGGCACCATAGGCGGCGGCAAACTGCACCGCCAGGTGGCCGACGCCACCGGCACCGGCCAGGATCAGTACCCGTTGCCCCGACTGCAGGCCACCGTGCTCCAGCAGCCCCTGCCAGGCGGTGAGACCCGCCAGCGGTAGGGCCGCTCCCTGCCTGAGGCTCACCCCATCGAGCTTGACCAGCTCCTCCTCGCGGGCCACCACGGATTCGGCATATGCACCGGCGGCGAGGGGGAAACCCACCATGCCGCACACCTGATCCCCCTCGGCCAGGGAGGTCACGCCGGGCCCCACCTTTTCCACCACGCCGGCCACGTCATAACCCGGCGTCCAGGGCAGGTTGTCCTTGTTCTGGGCGGCCGCCCAGCCGAGACCGGCCCGGGTCTTGGCATCGATGGGGTTGACCCCCGCAAAGCAGATGCGCACCCGGACCTCTCCCTCCGCGGGCACCTTGTCCAGGGAAGGGTTGAGCCTGAGTACCGAGGGGTCGCCGAATGCGGTAATCTGTAGCTGCGTCATTGCACAATCCATCCTGTTGATTGATCAAGGGTCAACAGAATAACAGCGAGGACACCATGGCTCGAATGTTTCTTATTCCTCTGTTGCTGGCCCTGGGGTGGTGGGCGTTTCTGCTCTACTTCCGCATTCCGCTCAAACAGGGGGCCAAGGGCTTTTACTGGATCATCGGCATCGGCGGCGGGCTTGCCGCCTTCCTCAGCCTGATGATGGTGCTCACTCACTAGGGTTCGGGGACAAGGGGGAAGAAGAGAAGATGCTGCATGGACTGAACCATCTCACGCTGGCAACCGGCGATCTCGACAGCAGCGTTGCCTTTTATGTCGACTTGCTGGGATGTCGCCCCAGGGTGAGATGGGCACGGGGAGCCTATCTCACCCTCGGCGATCTCTGGCTCTGTCTCTCCTGCGATCCTCCCCAACCGGCCAGAGATTACAGCCATGTCGCGTTTGGCATCTCGCCTGAACAGTTTCCAGCCTTCTGCGCCCGTCTGCGCGCGGCGGGCGTCGTGGAGTGGAAGAAGAACAGCAGCGAAGGGGATTCACTCTATCTGCTGGATCCCGACGGGCACCGACTGGAAATCCATGCAGGCAACCTGGATAGCCGCCTCGCCTCTCTCAGACAGCAACCCTATGAGGGTCTTATCTGGTTCGACTGAGCCGAATTCACCCCTGCTCGGCACGAAGATGGTAGTGACGATTGCTGCCCTGCCCCAGCACGCCCTGCGCCAGCAGATGCTGGAACACCCGGTCCACCTCCTCCAGAGACAGTGACAATGCCTCTGCCACCTTGCGTTTGCTGCATTTGAGCTCGCCGCTCTCCAGCGCGCCGCGCACCTGGGCGACCACGGCTGGCTCGGGCATGGGTCTGCTGATGGCTGGCGGCTCCGGGGTCGGCACTGCGACCCGGGCCTCGGCTTGCGCCTTCTCCCGTTGCCACATCCATTGACGGCGGAAGCGGTTCTCCTCACCGATCAGGCTGACGAAAAAGGCACCAAACGCATCGAGCAGGATAGACAGGAAGCAGACCAGCAGGAACTGCACCTGGCCGATGCTCATGCCCACCCCGTCCGCCAGACTGCTCATCAGCCCCAGCATGGAGGACTGCTCCCCCAGCGGCTTGGCGTCCCGCTCCTGGCGCAGCTCGTCCTGACGCAGCCTGAGCTTGGTGTTGGCCTGCTGCAGACCGCTGACGCCGCTCGAGATACGCGCCATCTCGATGTATTTGCGGGCCGCCTCTTCGTTGAGCTGGATCTGCCGCTCTATGCTGGCTATCTGCTCGTCGAAACGGGCTATCTCCCGCTCGTGACGCGCCTGCTGGCTCAGGATGGTGTTGGTGGCGCTGTTGATGCCGCCGATACTGCCCCCGATGGAGATGGCGGCCAGCACGCTGTAGAACAGCAGCGACCAGAAGGCGCCGCCCAGATCCCGCCTCGCCTTGCACTCGCCGTACTCGTACCAGACGTAGAACTTGCCCAGCTCGAAGATGATGGCCAGCCCGCCGAACAGCCACTTCATCAGGGGGTTTTCGTCGATGGAGAGAAACAGCAGCAGGGAGAAGACGATGGAAGCCAGAATGGCCAGCCCGGTAAAACTGTAGACTGTCGTGAGGGCGAACCATCCCTTGGGGTAACGCAATGCGGCGCAAGCCTGTGTAGTCATGATGAAGCGGGAAACATCTGCAGGAAAAGTTGGCTGCCGATTATAGTCGCCACTCCCCCGGAGAGAAGGGCAAATCCCCGAATTCCCGCCGATGGACGATCAGCTGCCCAGAGTGCGACCAAAACGTGCAAATCGGCAGCAGAAAAACACTACAATCGACCCCGTACCTGAAGGACATCTGCGGTTATGCTCGGGTTAAGCCCGCCGCATTACACTCATTTCCACCGAACACGACTCGAGGACATCATGAACAGAACGACGGCTTTGTTGCTCTCTCTTTTTCTGATCACTGGTAGCGCCCTGGCACAGGACGAAGGGAGCCAGACCTTCTCCGTGGATGCGCTGACCTTCAATCTGGACTGGAATGACACGCAGTTTGACTGGTCCCAGAGCAACTGCTTCGATCTCGGGAGCGGTGACACGGCCGCCGCCGACTGCAAGAGGATCAACCTCAGTCTGGAGGACGAGACGCAGCGCAACCAGCCCCCCAGCACCAACCAGATCAGCACGCAACCGGATCAATGATCCCCCTGACAGGAGCCTTGATGCGATGACCCACATGACCATGACTTCCCGCGGCGCACTGCTGCTCTCCCTGCTTCTGGTTCAGGGAATGGCCTTTGCTGCCCCCCCTTCCAAACACGATGACGACATCCGGATCTCCACCGACCAGGGCCGGGTAAGCCTGGATTGGGACGACAAGGAGTACGAGTGGTGGCAGCACAACTGCCTGGATGTCAGCACCCGGACCAGCCGCATCCAGCTCAACTGCGACAACATGGATGGCAAATACCGCGACCATTACAACCGCAGCATTCACAGTGGCAACAACCCGGGTCAGGGCCATGACAAGCCCAGGAACAAGCACGGCGGCAACGGCCACCAAAAACACTGACCAGCATGCCCATGGACATGGTTGAGGGGCCTGTGGCCCCTGGAGTCATGTCCCCTACCAGTAGTTTTCCATGCTGATATTGCCGGGGGCGCGACGCAGGTTCTTGGCAAGCCCCAGCCCGAGCAGGGTCTGCTGAGTCTCTTTCACCATGGCGGGGTTGCCGCAGATCATCACTTGGCTCAACTCGGGGGAGAAGTTCAGCCCCACCCTCGCCTGCAAGCTGCCATCGACGATGGCTGCCGGGATGCGCCCTGCCATCGCCTCCGGCCAGGTCTCACGACTGACGAAGGGAACATAGCGAAAACGCTCGCCATGCTGCTCGGCAAAACTGGCGATAAGCGGCTGATAGCTGAGCTCTTCCCCTTTTCTCACCCCATGTACCAGCACCAGATGCTCGAAGCGGTCGAAGACCTGTCCTTCTGCCAGCATGGCGAGGAAGGGGCCGATGGCGGTGCCGGTTGAGAGCAGCCAGAGATCCCGTCCCGGGGGAATCTCATCCAGGGTCAGAAAACCGGTGGCCTGGGACTGCACCAGCAGGCCGTCGCCCACCTGCAGGGAACCGAGAGAGGGGCTCAGTTCACCGCCGGGGATCTCCACCAGATAGAATTCGTGATAGGGCGTGCCGGGAGGATTGACGAAGGAGTAGGCACGCTGGACGCGACGCTCGCCCTGCTCCAGGGCCAGCTTGGTGAATTGACCCGCCTTGTAGGGGGCAAGTTCCGCCTCCACACGCAGGGAGAGCAGGGTGGGTGTCCACTCGATGCGCTCGATGACCCGACCTTCGACCCAGGCAGCCATAAAGGTTCTCCTCCAGAGGAACAGACCTTCACTTTACCCCTTGATCTGAAAATAAAAAACCCGCGCATGTGCGCGGGTTTTTCTGCAAGAGCTGAACGCTATTACAGAGCAACAACCTGGATTTGTACGGTTGCTTTGACGTCAGCGTGCAGCTGAACAACAACTTCGTACTCACCGGTGTTACGCAGAACGTTGCCCATGCGGACTTCGCTCTTGGCAACGGCTACGCCGGCAGCAGTGATGGCTTCAGCCACGTCACGGGTACCGATGGAACCGAACAGCTTGCCTTCGTCGCCAGACTTGGAGGCGATGACAACGGCAGCCAGCTCACCCAGCTTGGCAGCGCGCTCTTCGGCAGCAGCCTTGTTGGCAGCCAGTTTGGCTTCCAGCTCAGCGCGACGAGCACCGAAGGCTTCGATGTTGGCCTTGGTGGCCATAACAGCTTTGCCTTGCGGGATCAGGTAGTTACGGGCATAACCAGCTTTTACGGAAACTTGGTCACCCAGACCGCCCAGTTTGGCGATCTTATCGAGCAGGATAACTTGCATTACCTTTCCTCTATAAATTTCGTTGAGTTAGGCGTAAGCGCCGGGCCGATTCTTACTTGTTGTGCAGATCGGTGTACGGCAGCAGAGCCAGGTAACGAGCACGCTTGATGGCGCGTGCCAGCTGACGCTGATACTTGGCGCGGGTACCGGTGATACGGCTCGGTACGATCTTGCCAGATTCAGTGACGTAGTTTTTCAGAGTAACGATATCTTTGTAGTCGATCTCGGTAACGTTCTCGGCGGTGAAGCGGCAGAACTTACGACGACGGAAATAACGTGCCATGGCCTTTATCCTCTAATGCGGTGATCTAAGAATTACTCTTCGGAAGACGCTTCAACAGCATCTTCGCGACGCTCGTCGTCACGACGGGTGAAGCGCTCTTCCTTGGCCTTGGCCATCGGAGAAACTTCAGTCACGGCGTGCTTGGTGCGCATGATCATGTTGCGGATAACGGCATCGTTGAAGCGGAAGTTGGTTTCCAGCTCATCGATAACGGCCTGTTCAGCTTCTACGTTCATCAGAACGTAGTGAGCCTTGTGCAGCTTGTCGATCGGGTAAGCCAGTTGACGACGGCCCCAATCTTCCAGGCGATGAATGGTACCACCAGCGGTGGTGATAGCGCCGGTGTAACGCTCGATCATGCCAGGTACTTGCTCGCTCTGGTCCGGATGAACCATGAAGACGATTTCGTAATGACGCATTTTAGCTCCTTACGGATTAATTCAGCCTCCGCCCAGGTGCAGCCAGACCTCGGAGGCAAGGAACATAGTGATGTTTAGACGCTGCTTTCTAGGGCGGCGTATTGTACGAAATCACCTCTCCCACTGCAACTGACGAAGCGAGATGTTTTTCTCGATGAGCCCGATACAAAACTTTAATTGATAACAATTATCATTTAGATCCATACTCTCCTCATATCCCCACGGAGGATGACAGTATGCAACCTGCGCTCACCACGGCCATCCCGGCCCGCAAATTCAAGCTGACCCTGCTCGGCCCCGCCTTCATCGCCGCCATCGGTTATATCGACCCGGGCAATTTTGCGACCAATATCCAAGCCGGCTCCACCTTCGGCTATCAACTGCTGTGGGTAGTGGTGTGGGCCAATCTGATGGCCATGCTGGTGCAGACCCTCTCGGCCAAGCTCGGTATCGTCACTGGCAAGAACCTGGCGGAACACATTCGTGATCGCCTGCCCAGGCCCGCAGTCTGGGCCTATTGGGTGCAGGCCGAGATCATCGCCATGGCCACCGATCTCGCCGAGTTCATCGGCGCTGCGGTCGGCTTCAAGCTGCTGCTCGGCATCACCCTGCTGGAAGGTGCCTGCATCACCGCGGTGGTCACTTGGGGGATCCTGATGTTGCAATCCCGCGGCCAGAAGCCGCTGGAGTTCGTGGTGGGGGGCCTGCTGCTGTTCGTGGCCGCCGCCTACATCGTCGAGCTGGTGTTCTCGCGCCCCCATCTGCCGAGTCTGCTGGAAGGGGCACTCTTCCCCGGTCTCCCCAATGGTGATGCTGTCTATCTTGCTGCCGGCGTGCTTGGTGCCACCGTGATGCCCCATGTCATCTATCTCCACTCGGCCCTGACCCAGCACACCCAGGAGCAGGGCACGGTGACCCAGCGACTGCACAGCACCCGGGTCGACGTGGCCATCGCCATGACCATCGCCGGCTTCGTCAACCTGGCCATGATGGCCATGGCGGCGGCCGCCTTCCACAGCTCCGGCAACCAGCAGGTGGCCGAGCTGGAATCGGCCTACCAGACCCTCACGCCCCTGCTGGGACCGGCAGCCGCCACCCTGTTCGGCCTCTCCCTGGTCGCCTCCGGCATCAGCTCTACCGTGGTGGGCACGCTGGCCGGCCAAGTGGTGATGCAGGGCTTCGTGCGCTTCACCATCCCGCTCTGGCTGCGCCGAGCCATCACCATGGCTCCCGCCTTCGTGGTGATCGCCATGGGTCTCAACACCACGGAAATTCTGGTGCTGAGCCAGGTAGTGCTGAGCTTCGGCATCGCCCTCGCCCTTATTCCGCTGCTGATCCTGACCGGTGATCGCGCCCTGATGGGGGCACATCGCAATCACCCCGTCACCCAGGCCGTGGGGCGCCTCATCGTCGCCCTGGTGATCGGCCTCAATGCCTATCTGCTGGTTACCACCCTCTAACGCCATCTTGAGGCTCATTGACCCGAGTTGATGAGCCTCTTCGCACTTTCGCGTATGCTGCCCCTTTCCCTTCTCATCATCTCGTTGCGGGAGCCCTGCCATGGAACATACCCGAGCCAGCTTCGTACTGGGCCACCATCAGGAACAGGCCAGCGTCGTCTGTTGCAAACAGGGGGATCCGACCCTGCTGGTCACCGACCTCACCCCCTTTCATCCCCAGAGCCACCTCTGGCCCGATCAACCCGGTGACGTGGGCACAGTGCGCTGGGAAGGGGGGGAAGCGGCCGTGGGCCCCTGCCGCATGGGCGCCATCAGTCCCGAGGGCGAGCTGTTCGTGGATACGGAGATTCCGGTCAAGCGAGGGGCTGATGGGTGGGCTTTCGTGGTGGTGCATCCCCTCGCCGATTCCCATCACCTTGCCATTGGCTCGCCTGTGGAACTGACAGTGGATGCCGAGGCACGCCATGCCCTGAGCCTGGGCCACAGCGCCTGCCACCTGGTGGCACTGGCCCTCAATCGGGCGCTCACGCCCTATTGGCGAAAGGAGACAAGCGAGCTTGACGCTCTCGGGCAGCCGGATTTCGACCGCCTCGCCATCCAGCTCTCCCGGGTCGAGCCCAGAGGATCAAAGGAGCAGTACCGGATCGGCAAGAGCCTTCGAAAAAAGGGAATTAACAGCGAGGCACTGCTGGCCGACCTCGACAGGATAGCGATCCAGGTCAACGAGCAGCTGATGCGCTGGCTCAAAGAGGGAGGCGAGATCCGCCGCAGCCGGGCCGGTGATGCCATCATCGATTCCCGCTACTGGCATGGTATGCTGGACGGTCGGGAGATCACCATTCCCTGTGGCGGCACCCATGTGGGCAGTCTGACCGAGTTGGGCCAGGTTCAGGTGACGCTGGCCTCCAGTGAAGAGGGATTTACCCTCACCACCCGGGTCACCCCCTGAACCACCCCAGCCCTCCTGATGCCGCACCGCCCTGACCGGGGCGGTGTCCCGACAGAGAGACCGCAGGCAGATCAGCGCGGCGATATCTCACCCCGGTCTGACGACCACATGGCCACGGGGTAGCAAAAAACCATGCGATGCACCACGGGTGAGGGGCCACTTGCCCCTTTCCTGGCGCCTGACGATGTCAGGCAGGCTCCCTTCGCATCCCCATGTGAGGGATGTCATCTTCCAGATACCCTTCCCCTTCGGCCACGAAACCATGCTGGCCGTAAAAACCTTGCAGGTGGGCCTGTGCACCGAGCCAGATGCTGTGTGCAGGCCAGCGGGCCTCGCACTCTCTGACCGCTTGCGCCAACAGGCGGTGACCCAGTCCGCCCCCCCGCGACGTGGGAGAGGTGACCACGCGGCCGATGGCGGCGCCGCTGTCATCACCAATGCCGGGTGTCATGATGCGGGCATAGGCCGCCAGGTGATCCCCCTCACGACCGAGCAGATGCAGCACGCCGTCACGGCGATCCAGCCCGTCCAGATCCTGGAAGGGACAGGTCTGCTCCACCACGAACACCTCGGCGCGCAGGGCAAGCAGCTCATACAATTCATCCGTGGTCAGCTCGGACCAGGATTTCATACTCCAGTTCATGAATGACTCCTGTTTAATGGGGTCTGACAGCATAATCTTGCTCCCGACGAGGGGCATTAACCTTGGTTAAGTTGCCCCCCTTCTCATCCAATGCGGACATGGCCAGCAAAGAGCCGATCTCTGCCCAGGTTCATCGGCAATCCCTTCTGGCTCAACCCTGATCTCGAGTTTTCAGCCGCCTGCGGATGCGGCTCAGGCTGATGGGGGTGATCCCCAGATAGGCGGCAATCTGGTGATCCGGAACCCTGGCATCCAGCGCGGGGAAGCTTCGCAGAAAATGCTGATAGCGCGCCTCTGGGCCCCCGGTCAGCAGCAACAGCTCTTTCTCCTCCTTGATGCGCAGTTGCACTTCAAGGAGATGGTGATACCAGGCGGGCCAGCAAGGGAGTCGGCGCAGATCCGCCAGCGGAAGAAGTTGCAGCCGGCAAGGCTCCAGCGCCTCCACGCTGTAGCGGGCGGGCTCACCACTGAGCAGGTGGTGGAAGTCGATAAACTCGTCCCCCTCCCAATAGAACTCCTTGATGTACTCGCGGCCATCCGCCAGCACCACCTTGGCCCGCAGCAACCCCTCCTCCACTCTGACCAGCAGCGCCGGACTGTCGCCGGCATGCCAGAGGCAGGTGCGAGGGGGCAAGGTCAGGGAGCGGACAAAAGAGAGGAGGCGCTCGGCCTCCTGCTCATCTGCAACCCGTTCCCAGACAAAGGGGGGTCTGTCGGTCATCGTCTTGTCAGACGCGGCGCTGGCGCACGGCTTCGAACAGGCAGACACCGCTCGCCACCGAGACGTTGAGGCTGGATACTGCCCCCGCCATCGGGATGCTCACCAGCTCGTCGCAATGTTCGCGGGTCAGGCGGCGCATCCCCTTGCCTTCGGCCCCCATCACCAGCGCCATGGGGCCGGTGAGTTTGGCCTGATAGAGATCGTGATCCGCCTCGCCGGCGGTACCCACGATCCAGACGCCGCGCTCCTGCAGCTCGCGCAGGCTGCGGGCCAGGTTGGTGACCTGGATGAGCGGCACCACTTCGGCGGCGCCACAGGCGACCTTGCGCACCACGGACGTGAGGCCTGTGGCCTTGTCCCGCGGCACGATCACCGCATGTACCCCGGCCGCATCGGCACTGCGCAGACAGGCGCCGAGATTGTGCGGGTCGGTCACCCCATCCAGTACCAGCAGGAAGGGCGCTGTCTCTTGCGCCGCCAGACCGTCCAGCAGGCTGGCCAGGTCGTGCTCGGCCAGCTTGGGCGCTTCAATCACCTTGGCCATGATGCCCTGGTGATTGTTGCCTTCCGCCTTGTCATCCAGCGTCTTGCGGTTCACGCTCTGCACCCTGATACCGAGGGATTCCAGCTCGGCCAGCAGGGGATGCAGCCGCTCGTCATCGCGGCCCTTGAGAGCCCACACCTCGATGAAGCGCTCGGGGGTGCGCTCCAGCAGCGCGGAGACGGCGTGAATGCCGTAGATCAGTTCAGTACTCATTTAGTGCTCTTGGCCTTGTCGCGAGCCTTTTTGCTCGGTCGTCTGTTGCTGGGCTTGGCACGGCCACCCTTGTCGGATTTACCGCTCTCCTTGCCCTCTTTGCGTTTCTCGTGGCGCTGGGCGCTCTTGGCCTTCTCTTTCTTGATCTCGGCCTGCTTGCGCGCCATCTCCTTGGCGTTCTTGCCGGTGGCCTTGAGGGGCTCTTCCACCATCACGAAGTCGATCTTGCGATCGTCCAGGTTCACGCCCATCACCTTGACCCGCACCTTGTCACCCAGACGGTAGCGGCGGCGGAAGTTCTCGCCGATCAGCTGCTGGTGCAGCGGGTCGAACTGGTAGTAGTCGTTGGTGAGGGTGCTGACGTGCACCAGACCGTCGATGTGGATCTCCGCCAGACGCACGAAGAAGCCAAAACCGGTGACGCTGGCGATGACGCCGTCAAACTCGTCACCCACGTGATCCAGCATGTACTCGCACTTGAGCCAGTCTGCCACGTCGCGGGTGGCATCATCGGCACGGCGCTCCGTCATGGAGCAGTGCTCGCCCATCGGGTCCACTTCTTCCAGCTGGTAGTGGTAGCCACCGCTCGGCGTCCACTTGTGGCGCAGGTTGGCCTGCTGCTCCTTGGCGGTCTGGTACTTGATCGCCCGGTGCAGGATGAGATCCGGGTAACGACGGATTGGCGAGGTGAAGTGCGCATAGGACTTCAGGGCCAAGCCGAAGTGACCGATGTTGTCGGCCTGATAGATGGCCTGACGCATGGAGCGCAGCAGCATGGTGGAGAGCAGTTCCGCATCCGGGCGCCCTTCGAATTTGGCGGCCAGGTCGGCAAAGTCCTTCGGCTCGGGCTCCAGGCCCCCCTTGAGCTCCAGACCCAGTTCGGCCAGGAAGTCACGGAAGCCGGTCAGACGCTCCTCGCCCGGGCGGTCGTGCACCCGGAACAGGGCGGCGGCCTCGTTCTTCTCGATGTAGCGGGCGGCTGCCACGTTCGCCTGGATCATGCACTCTTCGATGATCTTGTGGGCGTCATTGCGCACCAGCGGTACGATACGGTCGATCTTGCGCTGGGCGTTGAAGATGAAGCGGGTCTCCTCGCTCTCGAACTCCACCGCACCGCGTTGATGACGGGCATGCTTGAGCGCCTTGTAGAGGTTGCTCAGCTCCTCGATGTGGCCCACCAGCGGATCATACTGCTGACGCAGCTTGGGATCCCCGTCCAGGATCGCCGCTACCTTGGTGTAGGTCAGGCGAGCGTGGGAGTTCATTACCGCTTCGTAGAACTTGTAGCCGGACATGCGGCCGGCGGCGGAGATGGTCATCTCGCACACCATGCAGAGCCGGTCGACCTGCGGGTTCAGGGAACACAGACCGTTGGAGAGCACCTCCGGCAGCATGGGCACCACGAACTCGGGGAAGTAGACCGAGTTGCCGCGCTGATAGGCTTCGGTGTCGAGGGCCGTGCCCGGTTTCACATAAGCCGAAACGTCCGCGATGGCGACCCACAGGCGCCAGCCACCACCGCGCTTGGCTTCACAGAAGACGGCGTCATCAAAGTCGCGGGCGTCTTCCCCGTCGATGGTCACCAACGGCAGGGCGCGCAGATCGATGCGACCCTCTTTGGCCTTCTCCGGCACCTGCTCGCCGAGACCGGCGACCTCCTTGGTCACCTCTTCCGGCCAGGTGTGCGGAATGCCGTGGGTACGCAGGGCGATCTCGATCTCCATGCCGGGCGCCATGTTCTCACCCAGGACTTCCAAGACGGTGCCGACCGCATTGAAGCGGGCAGTGGCGCGCTGGTTGATGCGCACGACCACGACCTGGCTCTGGCGAGCTCCCTTGTTCTCCCCTTCCGGGATGATGATGTCCTGGCCGATGCGGCTGTCATCGGGTACCACGAAACCGACGCCGTTCTCGACGAAGTAACGACCGACGATGTCCGCCTCGCGGGATTTGAGCAGGCGCACCAGACGCGCTTCCTGACGACCCTTGCGATCGATCTCAGTCGGCTGCACCAGGGCATAGTCGCCATGCATCAGGCGCTGCATCTCGCGGTTGTTCAGGAAGAGATCCGCTCCACCACCCTCGGGGCGCAGAAAACCGAATCCATCTTTGTGGCCAAGCACATAGCCTTTGACCAGATTCAGGCGATCCGGCAGGGCGTAACATTGGTTGCGGGTGAACACGAGCTGCCCGTCGCGCTCCATGGCACGCAGACGACGTCGCAAGGCTTCCAACGGCTCTTCATCGGTCAGCTTGAGGACCTTGGCCAGCTCTTCCCGGGACATGGGTTTCTCATGGCCCTTGATGAGCTCCAGCAGCATCTCGCGACTGGCGATGGGGTTTTCGTATTTTTCGGCCTCGCGTTGGAGGAAAGGATCTTTTTGAGACATAAGCAGGCCTTAGGGTAGGTAATAACGCAGACATTATATCGGAGGGGGGAGCTAATGGCATCCATCGACTGCCTTTTGGCCATTCTCTCTGTCATACTGGACACAGTTTGCAGGTATGTGAGACTCGGAACTCATGAGCAAGGACTCGTTCGCCCAATCTGCCGCCTATTTGAAACAGGCGGTTCCCCTGATGATCAAGTATCAAATTCCCACCACGCCGAACAACTATCACCTTTGGTACAGCTATGTCTCCGGCGACATGCCCGAACTCAACCATGCCGTCGATCAGGCGATAAAACAACAGGGGACCTTCTCCCTGACCACCTGTGAGCGTCTCTACCACCAGCACCTTGCGGCTCAGGACGAGCAGCAGATGGAGGCGATGAAACTTAATCTGGCGGCCATGGCCAGCGAGCTGAGTCACTCGATGCAGGATGCCATCTCCGATACCGGGCTGTTTCAGGAGATGCTCGACAAGAGTTTCGACAAGCTGAGCAAGATTGATGACGAGGGGCTCAGCCTGGAAGACACCATGGGGATCCTGCGGGATCTCGTGCGCGAGTCACGTGACGTACGCATGTCCACCCTCCACTTTCGCAACCAGCTCAGCAGCGCCGAGAAAGAGATAAAGGAGCTGAAACAGGCCCTGAACGAGACGAGGAAGCTCGCCACCGAGGACCCGCTCACGTCTCTGCTCAATCGACGCGCCTTCGATCTCGAGATGGACAGCCTCATTCGCAGCAAGCAGCCCTTCTCCCTGATCCTGACCGATATCGATCGCTTCAAGAACTTCAACGACGAATACGGACATCTGCTGGGGGACCAGGTGCTGCGCATCGTCGGCAAGCGGCTGCGAGAGGCCAGCAAGGAGGGCATAACCGCCTATCGCCTGGGGGGTGAGGAGTTTGCCCTCTTGGTGCCAAACCGCGCCCTGGCGCTGACCCGCCAGATGGCCGAGAGCCTGCGTCGCGTCATCGAGCGGATGTCGATTCTGGATCGCAAATCCGGGCGACGCATCGATCACATCACCGCCTCGTTCGGCGTGGGGGAATACATCCCCCAGGAGACGGCAGACACCCTGATCGAGCGTACCGACAAGCTGCTCTACAAGGCCAAGGAGCTGGGACGCAATCGGGTGATGCCACTGCCCTCCTGATCCCACCAGATGCAAAAAGGCCGGTCATTGACCGGCCTTTTTCAAGCTTCCCTTCTCGGGATCAGAGGCTTTTCAGCTTCTCTTCCGGCAGGGCCAGCTCGTCATTGTGGTTGACACCGATACCGCGCTCCAGCACATGGCGGGCGATGGCATGGGCCTCTTCCAGCGAGTGCATGCTGTAAGTACCGCACTGGTATTCGTTCAGCTCGGGGATCTTGCCCTGATCCTGCACGGTCAGCACGTCGCTCATGGCGGCCTGCCAGGCAGCGCCAACACGGGCTTCATCCGGCGCACCGATCAGGCTCATGTAGAAGCCGGTGCGGCAACCCATGGGAGAGATGTCGATGATCTCCACCCCATTCCCATTGAGATGATCACGCATGAAGCCGGCAAAAAGATGCTCCAGGGTATGGATGCCGCGCTCGGAGAGGATCTCCTCGTTCGGCACGCAGAAACGCAGGTCGAACACGGTGATGGTGTCCTTGTTCGGGGTCTGCATGGTCTTCGCCACTCGCACTGCCGGGGCGGCCATGCGGGTATGGTCGACGGTAAAACTGTCCAATAACGGCATTTCTGACTCCTGATTTGGTTACCAGAACCAGCCCCCGCTGGAGAGCTGATCCTTGCATTGTCGATACTGGGCACCGTAGCGCTGGGCACGGGCCTCCACCTTGCGGGAGACCTTCATCAGCCATCCCTTGCTGCGGTAGCTGCCACGTCGGTAGCCCCCCCAGCCTTCGTGATAATTGAGATACTGGCCATAGGCATCCCACTTGGACGTGCCGTTGAGCCGCTGTGCCTTGTGAGTGTACCAGCCCATGAAATCGATGGCGTCGGCAAAGTCGTCGCGATCGCTCCAGCTGTTGCCGGTTTCCCGCTGGTAGTCGGCCCAGGTTTCGTCTTTCACCTGGGCATAGCCGTAGGCTGAACTGGCCCGCCCGGTGGGGATGAAGAGGAAATACTGCATCGGCGGCTGGGCATCATGCACGAAGGAAGATTCCTGGTACATCATGGCCATCACTACCTGGACAGGTGTCCCCCACTTCTCGTTCATCTTGAGCGCCGCCTCGTGCCACTCGGGTTTCTCCCGAAAGATCTGGCACAGGTTTTCCGGCTGGGCCGGCGGCCGGGTACTGCACGCGGTGAGTGCCATCAAGCACGCCGCCACGACCCCGATACGGTACAACGACATCAGAACGACAGACTCTTGCTGTTCATCACAGGGCACATCCACCACATCAGATCGCGTCTTCGTTCTCTTCACCAGTACGAATACGAATGACGCGTTCCACCTCGCAGACGAAGATCTTGCCATCGCCGATCTTGCCGGTACGCGCTGTGTTCTGGATGGCTTCCAGGCAGGCATCGAGATCCTCGTCCTGCACCACCAGCTCCACCTTGACCTTGGGCAGGAAGTCGACCATGTACTCGGCACCGCGATAGAGCTCGGTATGGCCCTTCTGGCGGCCGAACCCCTTGACCTCGGACACTGTCATGCCGTTGATGCCGATCTCGGCCAGGGCCTCGCGTACATCGTCCAGCTTGAACGGTTTGATGATGGCTTCAATCTTCTTCATGGTGACTCCTTACCAGTTCTGTTTGCCGAACCCGGACGTGATGGGATAGCGGCGGTCCTTACCAAAGTTGCGAGCAGTGATGCGGGGGCCGACGGCGGCCTGACGGCGCTTGTATTCGTTGAGATCCACCAGGCGGATCACCTTGCGTACCACCGCCTCTTCGAAACCTTCCGCCACCATGTCGGCGACAGACGCATCCTCTTCCACGTAGCGCTTGAGGATGGCATCCAGAATGTCATAGGGGGGCAGGCTGTCCTGGTCCACCTGATCCGGTGCCAGTTCGGCCGACGGGGGACGATCGATGACCCGCTGCGGGATCACGTACTCCACGCTGTTGCGATATTCGCACAGCTTGAAGACCAGGGTCTTGGGGACGTCCTTGAGCACATCAAAGCCACCCGCCATGTCGCCATACAGCGTGGCGTATCCCACGGCCATCTCGCTCTTGTTGCCAGTGGTCAGCACGATACGGCGGCGCTTGTTGGACAGCGCCATCAAGAGCACACCGCGGCAGCGGGCCTGCAGGTTCTCTTCGGTGGTGTCGCGGGCGGTGCCTTCAAACAGAGGTGCCAGCTGGGTCATGAAGCCTTCGAACATGGGTTCGATGGAGATGATGTTGAACTCCACCCTCATCCGCTCGGCCTGCTCCTTGGCATCCTCCACGCTCATTTGGGCGGTGTAGCGGAACGGCATCATCACCGCCTGCACCTTGTTCGCCCCGATGGCGTCGGCCGCAATGGCCAGGGTCAGCGCCGAGTCGATGCCGCCGGAGAGGCCCAGCACGGCGCCCTGAAAACCGTTCTTGGTGACATAGTCGCGCACCGCCAGCACCAGGGCCTGATAGGTCTCGGCCAACGGCTCCAGCGGCGCGGCGGGTTCCCGCTCCTTCACCGGCTGACCATCGGCAAAGCGCACCAGCGCCAGCTCTTCGGCAAACGGAGCAAGCTTGTGGGTCAGCTCGCCCTGGCTGTTGAACACTTTGGAGCAGCCATCGAAGATCAGCTCGTCCTGGCCGCATACCTGGTTGAGGTAGATGAGCGGTAGGCCGGTCTGATCGCAGCGTTCCGCCATCAGTTCGCGGCGGATCCAGGGTTTTTCCTGATCATAAGGAGAGGCATTGATGGTGAGCAGCAGCTCGGCCCCCGCCGCCTTGGCGGCCAGCGCCGGACCCGGCTGCCAGAGATCTTCGCAGATGAGCAAACCCAGCTGATGGCCACGGAACGACACCACACAGGTATCGGTCGCCGCAGTGAAGTAGCGCTTCTCGTCGAACACCCCGTAGTTGGGCAAGTCCTGTTTGAAATAACGTGCCCGCAGTTGACCGAGCTCATAGAGAGACGCCGTATTGTAAAGCGCCCCCTCTTCGCGCCAGGGATGGCCCACCAGAATGGCACATTGTCCCTGCCATGCCGCGATGCGGGACAGAGCGGCCTCGACCCGGATCATCAGGTCGGCGCGCAACAGCAGATCCTCAGGCGGGTATCCTGTCAAGGCCAGCTCGGAGCAAACCAGCAGATCGGCCCCTTGCTGATCGGCCAGGGCTGCTGCCGCCAGTACCTTGTCACAGTTATCTTCGATGGCGCCTACCGTCAGATTTAACTGGGCAAGCATCAGAGAGAGGGCTTTTGCCATGGCGATGCATCTTGAATTCGAAAATGATGGGGAATGATAAAGAAAAGGCGCTGGCTGTGCCAGCTCAACACTTGGGCTTTGCGCTGGTGTTCTGGCTGTCTGGAGATAAGATGTAACTAATCGAGGGAGATATTGCCATGATCAAGGACGAGAAAGGATTCACCCTGCTGGAACTGATGATCGCCGTCAGTCTGGGGGTCATCTTGCTTGGTATTGGTGCACCGGCCATGTCGAGCCTGCTCAATGAGAATGCCTTGAAATTTGAATCTCGCACACTCTTGAAATATCTGCGTTTTGCTCGTAGCCAAGCCATCGACAACCAGCAATCTGTCACTGTGTGCCTTGCCAATGCCAGTGACAATTGTGTCACCGCCAATCCGACCCAATTCCTCGTGTTCGTCGACGGTAATGGCAATGACATTTTCAATAACGGTGAGCAGATCCTGGCAAGAAGCCCTCAGCTATCTGACTCGCTGACTGCTGCAAACAATCGAACTTCCACTACCTTCAGCCCTGATGGCACCAGCCTGGGTACCAATGCCACCATCACGCTGTGTCGTTCAGGAAATGCCCAGATAAATCTGGTCATCTCTCCCTCCGGCCGCACCACCCAATCTACCCAGGCAAATATCTGCCTCTGAATGAAGTCCTTCGCTATCGCAGTTGACGGGCATCCTGTTGCTGACCCTCTTTTGACTGGAAATTTTCCTCCGCAGTGCGGCATTCCAGGATTTTCTTCACAGGCTGTACCGCACCATCCACCTCGTATCCTCTTTGTTTGAATTTATCCTGCACCGCCTTTGGCGTGTTGTCTGCCACAGTACCGTGCAGGACAACCTTCTGGCCGTTAACCAGCTCGACATAACATTTTATGTCATCTGCCAAGACGGACCCGGATAACAAGAGGCACAAACCCAACACCCCGCTGCGTGTTTTCATTGCGCCTCTCCTTCGTAGAGGTAAATTTTCTTGGGCGACATATCCATCTCAGCCTCCTCTGCCCCCTGGTTGCACTCTCCCGCTCCGGTACAACGCTCAGGCTCACCATCCCCTTCATCTTTCAGGATGACCTCTTCCCCGACACCGCCTCCAATAATGCGGATCTTGGCATCGTCTCCTGCATGCACCACCAAATCGTCGGCAACCTTGTTCTGTACTTCGACATAACGCTCAGGTGTCTGGTTGCCTTCAAGATCAACCACATAACGGAAGGAACTGCCATAATGCATGTCTACCATGTATTGGCGTGCAGCCCCGATGGATTGAATGGTGCATTGCTGGAACGACTGCACTTGCGGCAGGAACGAGGTGAAGTAAAGCTTGCCCTGAAGTACGACCCCGGCCCCCATGGATTTCTCACCCGGTTCGTTCAACCAATTGACCCACCCTTTGGCAGTGGTAATTCCCGCCTTGGTCGCCAATATTCCATCCGTATTTGTCTGGGCAGACAAAGGATCAGAGGTCACATCATAGAGGTCAGTAATCAAGATGGGGCTTCTCGCCTGCGCATTGGCGGCACGCGGCACGACATCATAATCACGCAACATGAAATAGCCATTGCGGACAGTCGCTTCCGATGAGGGGCGATTGCGGTCTCCACTCCCAATCAGCACTGCATCAAAGGGACGATCCTGATAGGAGTAGACCACATTCCCTCCCACAACGGTGCGGGTGACCTGCTTGTTGATGGTACGCACCACGATAGGCTGGGTGAAGAAACGGCGATCATCGGCTTGAGTGACATCCGACCCCAGGCTGGCAAATTTGAAGACGCTCCAGTCAGATTTGTTGGTGCCTGGGAGATCCATGCGCCAGATATTGCCCCCCGTATCACCCACATAGATGCGATCGACTTTGCCATCACCATCGCTGTCAAGCGTAGCTACCGACCCGGGCATACTGTCGGTCATCCCCGTGACCCTGAGGTTGCTGGTTGAAGTCGCAGCAGGGGTCGCACTGAATATCAGCGCCCCAGTATCGGCATTGACGATGTAGATACCTCTCCCCATGCTGTCACTGGTTCCCAATCCCAGCACGCTCTTGTTCACGTCATAACCGCCAGCAAAGATAAGCACGGGGTCACTGACTCCCGGCACAAACGCGACTTCCGGCACCGACCAGGTCAGCCCCAGCTCACCAAAACCAGTCGTCAGACTGTTCAGACGCCATTTCAGTGTCGGCGTATCCGGGCTGGAAACGTTGAATGCATAATAGGCTTTGCCGCCGCTCCTCAAGCCGGTGAATACCCATACAAAATCGCTCTCCGAGGATTTCAGCACCCCGTTGCGATTGGCATCTTTGATAAGGGCCACCGGAGAAGAGTCAACACCGTAGATATGTTCGGCTGATTCCGCATTGAGACGCAGCGCCTTCTGATTGGCCATGAACTCATAAGGTATCGCCGCCCAGCTTTCGTCTATGGTGCTCCCCATGTCCTTGAACATATGCAGAAAACCGGCATTGGTCCCAAACAGAATACGCAAGTCCGGCGCATCCGTCGGGCTGCCGGATTGCGGGCCATAGTTCAGCACCAGAGGACGTGAGTGAAGGGGGTCACCCATGATATGGGTGCGGATCAGGGTTGATGTATCAAAGTCCTCATCGTCGACATCCAACCCCTTGGTCCAGTTGATCAGGGAATCGAGTTCAGTCGTCGTAACTGCCTGCATGAAGGTCATGAGCGCGGCTTCACTGCCAGCCTGCGTCACCAGATTTGCCTTGGTCAGCTGATCGAGACGGGTCTGGGCATTGTTGATGACATAGAGACTGCGGTTGCTTTTTCCCGCCAACATCTCTTGCGCCCCACCTTCGGCCACAACGTTCCCGTCACGGCCGGATGACCAGAAAGTCTGGGCACTGTCGATGATGGTGCCATCAAACTTGATAGCAGGCAGTCCCCGGCTGTCAGCCACATAACCGTCAGGAGAAAAGATCAGTTTTTTCAGATTGCCCCGCCATCTGGGACCATCATCCGGCTCAAACATGGCGTAGTAGATGTTGTTGAGACTGCGTGTCCGGTCAAAGTTGTTGCTGGCAATGGCGGGGGACACCAGCGAGGTATTGATCCGCAGGATCGCCAGCAGCGATGCCTTCAACGCATCACTCAAGGCAGAGGCGTTGGTTGCCGGATAATAAACGCCGCCACCACGACGGGCAGTTTCAGCAAGCAAATTACCGGCCCCGCTTATCGCCTCGTCACCAAACCCGACGGTAAAGGTCGTGACTGTCTGGGTACCAGGGGAAACGGCATTCACATCCTTGTGTTTCATATAACCCGCCAATGCGGCCAGATAGCTGCTGGACCTGTTCCCTGACCCATAAGTAACGGTAGTGCCATAAGCCGCTTTTTCATCGCTGGACAATGTATTTATCAATCCTTGGACAAAGGTATTGGCATCCCCGTCCTGAGTCGGCTCTCCATCGGTGATGTATATGACGTAACCGTTGTTTGAGCAGTTGTCATAGGGGGCTTGATAGGTACCTGTCGGGCTTTCGGCGGTCGTATCTCGCGTGCCTCCTTGCAAGCCATAAACAACGCTTCGTCCCCCGAAGAAGCGATACGCCTCACTCAACGTCTCACATAATGGTGTGTTGGTACTGGCGGTCAGTCCTTCGACCCTGTCGAGCAGGTCTTGTTCTCCGGTCTTGCCATTCGACAACGTGATCTCGCTACCCAGAATATCCCGGACAACTCTGCCGCCATTGGTACTGCTACTGTCATTCCTGTTGAAAATAGCCAGACCAAAATCAACCCCGGGTGCAGATGATATCAATCCTTTGACTGCATCTTTGGCAATACGCAGACGAGATTCTATAGAGTAACCCGTAGGCCCGTAATACCACCTGATATAGTTGGCAGAATAAAGCACTACGGCTGTATTGCTGGCATTAACAGAATCTCTTGTTGCCGCTGTATAAAACCATGAGCCTTGATTATTGCTGGTTTTATTGACCGGATACCCGGTGCCAACACTCCAGGTGCCTGTGTATGGGTTCGCAGGGTTATTTGCGGTGACATCCTGCTTGCAATCGACCAAGTCGATGTTGTTTTCCTGATAACCACTAATTGAATACCAGCTCCCTCTCCCTCTCCCCGGAGGACTGCCGTTTGTCACTTCATAAGTCCAGACTTGCGACTGAAAATAACCGATACTTGCAAGAGGTCCCTTGGAGGTGGCACAAGCGTTCAGTTTGTCGGAGAAACGCTTGTTGCTATTAATAGCGGGAATGCTCCCATCGGTTGAAAAATAGATATATTGTTTAGTATTGCTTTTGTCGGGATCATTGCTTAAGGCTGGATAGACAGTCGCTGGATTATAAGCTTCCTTTATCTGTTCCATGGTGTCAGCCATACTGCCGGAGTTATCAAATATCAACAGCACTTTAGGTCTGAAATCACCAGCCTTATTAAAGTCGTATATAAAAAGCTCGGTGTCATCGGCTCGTGTTGACGTCATGCCAAAAACAAGACTGCACCAGCATAAAATTGAACCGAATCGTTGTAACCACATATCCTTCGCTCCTATTTTGTGAGCAGTGGCTGTTCCACACCCGCAGTCCAGGTCAGCGGGCGAGAATATTTTCCATAATTGACACCGGCCTGTAGCTCGACATATTTGCATACAGGAATCACATTGCTGCTGCTGGCATCCACCTTGCGTTTGCAGACAGTTTCCGTACGATTGGTGAGGGCCACACTGGCTGAATTATTGCTGCTATTGACACTGATGGCAGCACTCGCCCCCAGCGCAGACCCCATGCCTGCAATCACCGTCGATATGTTATTGCTCTGTACCGCCGCTTCGATGATGCCTTCCAGTCTGTGTTCTGCCTGCCTGAAATTGGCCGCAGAGCCTGCCATCTTGAGATCCTGCCCGGAGGACTGCATCACCACCACGGCGATCAGCGTCAGAGGTACCAGGATGATCAGAGCGACGATCAGGGCTACGCCATGCTGAGACCTCATGAACCACCTCCAGTCATGACCACCGGGTTACGCAGCGACACGCTGCTCTCCAGCAGCAAACGACGAAATCCATCCCCATTGCCTGATACGCTGGTACTGCCTACCTGATAGATGTTGTTGTTCACATAACTGCTGGATGCTTGCGATGATCGCACCAGAATAAAGACACGAGCAGCAACGACACGCCCTTCACTCCATTCCTGCTCGGTCACGTTTGTAGACGCGACATAGCGATCAATAACCCCATCGGCAACAGGAGTGTCGTCAACACCAAACAACACCGTCATGCGCTCAATCCCTTCCGCCATGGGGCCTCCGATCAGAACCGAGCCCCCATTGGCTGTCAGATAACGCTTTCTCAGTTCCGGGTTGCCTGCGGCATTGGGAGCGAGATAATAGATAAAGTGCTGATATTCCCAGAGCTGACGAGCCGGCATATCTGTCATCGTGGGCACTGTTTCTCCCCCTTTGAACATCAGCGCCGCTTGCGTCGTAGTAGCAAGATAGAAGCGATTGCCAGTAGCTGCGGCATCGGCCAGGGGCTGCCCAATCAATCGCTTGATGCTGATGACATCCGTATTGGCAATACGTGACGTCACGGGAATACAGGCAAAAGCCCCCCCGTTAATCGCCCTGTTGTTGTCCACCCGAGCGACCCAGACCCCCCGATTTGTTCCCACGCTGGGTGGCAAGCTGCCACGCCCCAAATTGTCCAGACAATCGTTCGCCGAAAGCACCGTAGACCCGCTGCTGAGAGTCACGCCTTGCCCCGTTGCCATGGGGGAACCGGTGTAGTCCCCCCAGAAGCCCGCCCACTTCAGGTCCTGGGTCACCAGACGCATCGCAATACGTCCATTCTCCTGCAACTCGCTCTGATCGAAAGCATCCTCCGTTGTGGCACGGGAAGCCACGAAGATGCTCAAGCCGCCACCGACCAGAAATACGCCAATCAACATGGCAATCAACCATTCAATCAGGGTGAAGCCGCGGGCATTCATAGTGTGGTCGTCAGTACGAACTGACGCCTCTGTCTGTCTGCCGCATTGCCCAGCCCACAACTGTTGCGCACCGCGGCAACTGCACCGGCACCATCGGACAAAGACTCCCGCCCCTGCCAGAAGATCCCTATGGTCAAACTGTTGTTGGCGCCACGAATCACGCAGCCTACCGGAGATTGCAGAGGTGACGCGGCACCGGATACCGCGGTTCCCAGCAGGGACTGCTGCCAGTAGAAGAGGTCCAGTGCCTGCCGCTCTGTCCTGCTGCAATCCGACATGGTGCCATTGTTGTTGGCACAGCTCGGCATATCCAGGATCGCGTTGCCGGATACCACTGTCGTTCCCTGACCAGCCCAGCTGTCTTTGTTGATCCTGGCGCGTTCCACCAGATCATTGGCTAGCCAGATGGCGATGGTGCGCTGACGCGCTTCGTAGCTGGAAAACTTGGCGGTGACCTGCATGGCAACCAATCCCAGCAAGCCGAAGGAGAGCACCACGGCCGCAATCAGCACCTCCAGCAGGCTGAATCCCCTTATGTGTCGATGACGCAGTGGTTTCATCGCCTAGTCCCAGCAAGCATTGTTGACAGTATCCCCGAGCCGCGTGGCACTCCGGGTACCATCCTGGTCGATGGAGAAAATGATGCAGTCGCTGTCTGACCCCTGTGCACCAGAGGCCGTGGCAAACAGGATGTATGTATTGACCCCGGCCGAGATGACCAGGTGATAGAAGCCGGATTCGGAGTTCTCCGAGATATTCAAGTCGGCTGCGGATGAGGTATACCGATTGAAATCCATAAAATAGGTTTCTTGTCTGTTGGCGGCGTCCAACAGCATTTTTTTGGCATCAATTCGGTGGCTGGACAGCAGGTAACGCTGATAGGAGGGATAGGCAATAGTGCCAAGAATCGCCACGATTGCGACGACAATCATCAATTCAATGAGAGAAAAGCCTCGATAGAACCCAATCATATCCCATCCTTGGTGACTGGCGGTTCATATAGTCTAATGCCGGATAGGTCGCAACGACAAATCCGGCATCAGGAACATAACTCTTTATTCTCAGGCCATCCTGGCCACATTTAAATAATTCTAAGCTCGGGCGGCACTTCAAACACCACATTCTCTTCCCGGCCAGGATGCTCGGTCACTATCTTGCCTCCCAGCTCGCGCAGACGGGCAATGACATTCTGAACAAGCACATCGGGGGCTGACGCACCCGCCGTGACCCCGATACGGGCAACTCCGTCCAGCCATTGCGGCTCAATCATGGAGGCGTCGTCGATGAGGTAGGCCTTGGCGCCCACCTTCTCGGCCAGCTCCCGCAGTCGGTTGGAGTTGGAAGAGTTGCGCGATCCCACCACCAGCATGGCATCCACCAGCCCGGCCATCTCCCGCACCGCATCCTGGCGGTTCTGGGTGGCGTAGCAGATGTCATCCTTGCGCGGCCCCTGGATCTTGGGGAAGTGCGCACGCAAGGCATCGATGACGTCTGACGTCTCATCCACGCTGAGTGTCGTCTGGGTGACGAAACAGAGGTCGTCCGGGTTCTTCACCTTGAGTTTGGCCACATCTTCCGGCGTCTCCACCAGATACATGCCACCCTCACTGTTCTCGTACTGTCCCATGGTGCCGATCACCTCGGGGTGGCCGGCATGGCCGATGAGCACGGCTTCGGAGCCCTTGCGACTGGCGCGATGGACCTCCATGTGCACCTTGGTCACCAGCGGACAGGTGGCATCGAACACCTTGAGGGCGCGGGATTTGGCCATCTCGCGCACGACCTTGGCGACACCGTGAGCGGAGAAGATGACGATGCTGTCATCCGGCACCTCGTCCAGCTCTTCGACGAAAACGGCACCCGCCTCCTTGAGCTTGTTCACCACGTAGCGGTTGTGCACCACTTCGTGACGGACATAGATGGGGGCACCGAACTTCTCCAGCGCGCTCTCGACGATGCTGATGGCCCGGTCGACACCGGCACAGAAGCCACGGGGGTTAGCCAGCAGAATATCCATCAGTGCACCTTCTCCTCGTCATCAACTCCCAGGATCTCCACCTCGAAGGTGACGGTGTGACCGGCCAGGGGGTGGTTGAAATCGACCGTGACCGACATCCCTTCCACCGCCCGGATGATCCCGGGCAGTTCGCTGCCGTTGGGCTGGTCGAACAGAATGATGGTACCCACCTTGGGCTCAACTTCGTTACCGAATTTGGCGCGATCGAGATGGTAGATGTTGTCGGGATTGGAGAGGCCGAACGCCTCTTCCGGCGCCAGGGTAAAGCTCTTGCTCTCCCCTTCGCGCAGCCCCAGCAGGCATTGCTCGAAGCTCGGCGTCAGACTACCGTCTCCCATCCGCAGACGGGCAGGCTTGCCGTGCAGCGCCGTGCTGTCGGCCACCGAGCCATCTTCCAGTTTGATAGAGAAATGGAACAGCACACTGCTGTCCGCAGCAATCAGCTGGCTCATGAGGTCGCGTCCTGTTTTTTCTCGCCACGGAAGCCGTCCAGCACGATCATGGCGGCACCGATGAAGATGAAGCTGTCGGCCAGATTGAACGCCGGCCAGTGGGCGCGCTGCCAGTAAAAGTCGAGGAAGTCGACCACATGGCCCAGCACCAGCCGGTCAAACACGTTGCCGAGCGCCCCGCCGATGATCAGGCTGTAGGCGATACCGCTCCAGCGCTGGGTGACCGACTGCTTGCGTAGCCAGTGGATCAGCAGGCCACAGATGGCGAACGCCAGCACGGCGAAGAACCAACGCTGCCAGCCTCCCTGATCTGCCAGGAAGCTGAAAGCCGCTCCCTTGTTGTAGACATGGACCAGGTTGAAGAAGGGGGTGATCTCCACCCCCGGGTAGCCAAACGGCAGCAGCTTGACCACGGCGAGCTTGCTCGCCTGGTCCAGTACGAAGGCCAGCACCGCCAGCCACAGCCAACGCAGGCCACTTTTATGTTGAGTCATGTTCATCAGGCAAATTGACGCGTTTCGCCGTCACCCTCGACGTTGGTGACGCAGCGGCCACAGATCTCTTCGTGCCCCGCGATGGTGCCCACGTCTTCCACATGGTGCCAGCAGCGATCGCACTTGGCGGCGGCAGACTGGGCCACGCAGAGCCACAGGTCATCGCGCTCGGTTGCCACGGCCTCTGCCGGTGCGGCATCGACGCTGACTACCTTGGCCTTGGAGGTGAGCAGCACGAAGCGCAGCTCATCGGCCAATGCGTTCAGACGCGCGGCCAGCTCAGGCTTGGCGAACAGGGTCAGTTCGGCCTGCAGAGAACCGCCGATGCGCTTCTCGCCACGGGCCACTTCCAGCGCCTTGTTCACTTCACCGCGCACGGTGAGGATCTCGGCCCAGAACTCGTCGTTCAGCACTTCGCCCGCTTCCAGCCCGAACAGGCCGTCGTACCACTCCTCGGTGAACACGAACTCGCCGCGCTCGCCCGGCAGCAGGGCCCAGATCTCGTCGGCAGTGAAGCTCATGATGGGCGCCATCCAACGCACCATGGCTTCGGCGATGTGATAGAGGGCGGTCTGGCAGGAGCGACGGGCCAGGCTGTCAGCCTTGGCTGTGTACTGACGATCCTTGATGACGTCCAGATAGAAGGAACCCATCTCGATGGAGCAGAACTGCATCAGCTTCTGGGTCACGCCGTGGAAGTTGTACTCATCGAACGCGGTCACGATCTCGGTTTGTACCGCTTTGGCACGGCCTACGGCCCAGCGATCCACCACGACCATGTCGGCAGGCGCCACCATGTCGGTCGCCGGATTGAAGCCGTTCAGGTTGGCCAAGAGGAAACGGGCAGTGTTGCGGATACGACGATAGGCGTCGGCGGAGCGCTTGAGGATCTCGTCGGAGACGGTCATCTCGCCGGTGTAGTCAGTGCTCGCTACCCACAGACGCAGGATGTCGGCACCCAGCTTGTTCATCACATCTTGCGGGCTTACCACGTTGCCGATGGACTTGGACATCTTGCGGCCCTGACCATCCACGGTGAAGCCGTGAGTCAGCACCTGGTTGTAGGGAGCCTTGTCTTTCATCGCCACGCCGATCATCAAGGATGACATGAACCAGCCACGGTGCTGGTCAGAGCCTTCCAGATACATGTCGGCCGGCTTGCCGTTGAACTCGGGACGGGCATCGACCACGGAGGCATGGGTAGAGCCGGAGTCAAACCAGACGTCCAGGGTGTCGGGCACCTTCTCGTAGTTGTCGGCATCGACGCCCAGCAGCTCGGCCTTGTCCAGATCCCACCAGGCCTGGATGCCGGACTGCTCGACCCGCTTGGCCACCTCTTCCATCAGGCGCACGGAATCCGGGTGCAGCGCCTGGGTATCCTTGTGAACGAACAGGGAGATGGGCACGCCCCAGGTACGCTGACGGGAGATACACCAGTCGGGACGGTTCTCGACCATCGCCTGGATGCGATTCTTGCCCCAGGCCGGGACCCAGCCGCTCTGGCCGTGTTCGGCAATGCCCTCTTTCTCGATACGCTCGATCTCTTCCAGAGCACGCTTGCGCAGACCCTTCTGCTCCATGCTGATGAACCACTGGGGGGTGGCACGGAAGATGATCGGGGTCTTGTGACGCCAGCAGTGCGGGTAAGAGTGGTTGAATACCTTGTGGTGCAGCAGGGCACCGCGCTCGGTCAGCACCTCGACCACGGAGGCGTTGGCCTTGAACACGTGCTGGCCGGCAAACAGTTCGGTATCCGGCAGATAGACGCCGTTGCTGCCAACCGGGTTGGCCACTTCCAGACCGTACTTCTGACCGACCACGAAGTCTTCCTGACCGTGACCAGGGGCGGTGTGCACCGCGCCGGTACCGGCGTCCAGGGTAACGTGGTCACCCAGCACCACAGGTACGTCAAAGCTGTAGAAGGGGTGGTTGAAGCGCAGCAGCTCGAGTGCGGCACCCTTGGCGTAACCCAGGTTGTGGAAGTGATCGATGCCTGCGCGATCCATCACATCCTTCACCAGCTCGGCGGCCAGGATCAGACGCTCGGGATTGTCGCCCTCAACCTGCACCAGCGCGTAGTCGAGATCGGCATGCATGGCGATGGCGCGGTTGGCCGGCAGGGTCCACGGGGTAGTGGTCCAGATCACGGCAGAGAGCGCGCCCTTGCCGGTGTGGCCTTCGGCGCAATCAAACTTGGCGGCAACGGCAGCCTCGTCGACGGCCTTGAAGCGCACGTCGATGGAGGGGGAGTTCTTGTCGTAGTACTCCACTTCTGCTTCAGCCAGCGCGGAGCCGCAATCGGTACACCAGTGCACCGGCTTGGAGCCTTTATGCAGGTGGCCGTTTTCAACGATCTTGGCCATGGAACGGATGATGTTGGCTTCGGTCCCAAAATCCATGGTCAGGTAGGGGTGTTCCCAGTCACCCAGCACGCCCAGACGGATGAAGTCGGTCTTCTGCGCTTCGATCTGGGTCTTGGCGTATTTGCGGCACTCGGCGCGGAACTCGGCGGCGGAAACCTTCTCGCCCGGCTTGCCGACCATGCCTTCCACTTTCAGCTCGATGGGCAGACCGTGGCAATCCCAGCCCGGCACATAGGGGGAATCGAAGCCAGAGAGGCCCTTGGACTTGATGATGATGTCTTTGAGGATCTTGTTGACCGAATGACCGATGTGAATGCTGCCGTTCGCATAGGGGGGGCCATCGTGCAGAATGAAAGAAGGCTTACCCGCTTTGGCGCGGCGAATGGCGCCGTAAAGATCCTGATCGTACCAACGTTTCAACATGTTGGGTTCGCGTTTGGCCAGATCGCCACGCATCGGAAACTCGGTTTCCGGCAGATTCAGGGTGTGTTTATAGTCGCTCATCAGTCCTGGGTTCCCTTCTTTTCTAAAAGAGTGCTGGGTAAATGAAATTGTGGCAGCCCGAACCAGGCTCGGGCCGCCAGGGCATCTCGTTCGATCTGCTCTTTCAAGGCGGTGAAAGAGTCAAATTTCTGCTCTTCGCGCAGCTTGTGGCGAAGCAGCACCTTGACCTGCTGACCATATAGATCACCAGAAAAATCAAATAGATGTACTTCCAATCTGGCTTGTGTACCGCTCAAGGTCGGACGTACACCCACATTGGCGACACCGGGGAAAGTCTTGCCGGAACATATCACTTCCACCGCAAACACGCCACCGACCGGGACAACCTGGCGTTTGAGGGCCAGATTCGCGGTGGGAAAACCTATGGTGCGCCCCAGCTTGTCGCCATGGGCCACCCGGCCGCTGATGGCATAGGGGCGACCGAGCATCAACTCCACCTCCGCCATGCGGCCCGCTTTCAGGGCCTCGCGCACCAGGGTGCTGCTGACCCGCTGGCGGGAAAGCTGGAAACTCTGGGTGCTGATCACCTCGAACCCGAAGCGCCGACCGGCCTCCTCCAGCAGGTGGAAGTCCCCTTCCCGCCCCTTGCCGAAGCGAAAATCGTCGCCGACCACCAGATAGTGCACGCCGAGTTTCTCCACCAGCAGTTGCTCGATGAAGGTGCTGGCCGCCTGCTCAGCAAAACGATGGGTGAAACGCACGCAGAGCATGCGATCGATCTGCATTCCCTTGAGGGCTTCGTACTTCTCCCGCCAGCGGCTGAGGCGGGCGGGCGCGGCACTGCCCGCAAACAGCTCCAGCGGCTGGGGTTCGAACAACATGACGCAGGCCGGCAGGCCAAGTTGGGCGGCCTTCTCCTGCAAACGGGCCAACACCGCGTGATGCCCCTGATGAACCCCATCGAAGTTGCCTATGGTCAATACACAGCCCCGGTGACGGGGCTTGATATTGTGAATGCCGCGAATAAGCTCCATCAGTGCCTTGTACGTTGCTGCCATGGAAATCGGCGGATTATATATCAGGCAGCAGGCAGGGTCAGCCCTGCCGTTGACCCGATTTAGCCATCCCGCTCGCTTCTCGGACTCGGCCAGGAGCATCGCACCTCGTTGGCGGGCCAACTCGACAGCCCCTGAGACCGCTCCCCCATCTCCCCTGTACTGTCCCCCTCCCTTGCAGCTGGCTCCTTATTGCTGACCGGCTCTCAGGTGCCGTGGCCGGATCCCCAATGCCAAGAGGACAATGCCATACAACGCTCCGCCCAGGCAGAGCAGCAGGGTCAACTCCAGGCTGGCCTTGCCCATGCTCCAGGCACCCCATTGGGCGAGCTCCGGTGACAGATAGGCCAGAAGCCCCCCCATCAAGACCGTTGCCGCCAAGAGCTTGAGGCAGAACAGCCCGGTGTTGCGGGAAGGGCGATAGACATCCTGCTGATAGAGCCCCTTGAACAGCAGTACGGCGTTCAGCGTGCCGGAGCAGGCGGTCGCCAGCGCCAGCCCGACGTAGCCGAGCGGATAGATGAAAATAAGGTTGCACACCATGTTGGCTACCATGGCCATGATGCCGATACGCACCGGCGTCCTGGTGTCCTGGCGGGCGTAATAACCGGGGGCCAGCACCTTGATGAGCATCAAGGAGAGCAGCCCCGTGGTGGAGGCCAGCAGGCTGGCACTCGACATGCTCACCTCGTGCAGACCAAACTCACCGCGCATGAAAAGCACCCGCAGTATGGGCTCGCGCAGCACGGCGATACCGACCATGGCTGGCAAGCCGAGCAGCATCACCATGCGTACTCCCCAATCCATGGTGCGAGAGAAATCCGCCGGATCCGCATCCACGTGTTTCCTGGCCAAGGCAGGCAGTATCACCGTGCTGATGGCCACCGCAAAGAGACCGAGGGGAAACTCCAGCAACCTGTCCGAGTAATAGAGATAGCTGATGGCACCGGTGGCCAGAAACGAGGCCAGCATGGTGTTGATCAGCAGGTTGATCTGGCTGACCGACACACCGAACAGGGCCGGGATCATCAGGGTACGGATCTTCACCACCCCGGGATGGTGCCAACCCCACTTGGGCCAGACCAGCATGTTGAGCTGGCGCAGAAAAGGATACTGGAACAAAAACTGGACCAGACCGCCGAGGAAGACACCGATCGCCAGGGAGATCTCGGGGCGCTCCATCAAGGGCGCGATCCACCAGGCCGCTGCAATCATGGTGATGTTGAGGAACACCGGCGTGAAGGAGGACACGGCAAAACGGCCAAAGGTATTGAGAATGGCCCCCGCCATGGCGGTAAAGGTAATGAACCAGAGATAGGGGAAGGTGATCTTGAGCATCAGACTGGCCAGCTCGAACTTCTCCGCCGCCGGTCCGCCGTGCAGCCAGTCCCAGAACCAGCCCCAGCCAAAGAGGGCCGTCAGGACACCGGAACCCAGCACCCCGAGCAAGGTGACCACGGTGACGATACCACCCAGGGTGCCCGCCACCGCCGCCAGCAACTCGCGAACCGCCTGCTCGTCACCGTTTTTCTTGTACTCCGTCATCACGGGCACGAAGGCCTGGTTGAATGCCCCTTCGGCAAAGAGCCGGCGCAAGAAGTTGGGAATGCGATTGGCGAAGAAGAAGACGTCTGCGGCCACCCCGGCACCGAGCAAATTGGCGATGACCACATCGCGCACCAAGCCCATCACACGGGATGCCAGCGTCATTCCGGACACTATCATGCCGGATTTGATCAATTTCTTACTCAAGACGAGGCCTCTGGAACTGTCGGAAAGAAAAGAATGCTGTTAGAATCGGCCGACAGTTTAACCGTCTCCCATCTGACACACCACCGGGGGGCGGTGTTTATTTGCACAAATCATTTGACAATATGTGGTTGGGAAGGCATATTTCCGGGCCTTTTCAATACACTCGCTAAGACAGTTTTAGGAGTTTTACCTTGGCTAACATCAAATCTGCTAAGAAGCGTGCTCTTCAGTCAGAGAAACGTCGTCAGCACAACGCCAGCCGTCGTTCCATGACCCGTACCTACCTGAAGAAAGTGATCGCTGCCATCGCCTCTGGTGACAAGGCTGCTGCCACTGCCGCTTTCGCTGTTGCTCAGCCGATCATGGATCGTATGGCGACCAAAGGCCTGATCCACAAGAACAAAGCTGCTCGTCACAAGAGCCGCCTGTCTGCCCAGATCAAAGCCATGGCTTAATCAGCATCCGCTGATGAAAGCTGAAAAAACCGGCCTAGTGCCGGTTTTTTATTTGGGGTCGCTACAGTACAGTCTGTGCAACAATCCGATCATCTCGCGCACCTCATGGCTGCGCAGGGAGTAATAGACCGTCTGGGCTTCCTTCCTCGTCGCCACCAGCTCATCCCGGCGCAACACCGCCAGATGCTGCGACATGGCTGACTGGCTCAATCCCAAGACCTCGTTCAGCTCGCCGACCGACAGCTCCCTATCCAGTAACTGGCACAAGATAAACAGCCGTCGCTCATTGGCCAATGCCTTGAGCAGGGTGACGGCACGCCCGGCATTCGCTTCCATCTCTTCCAATCGCATCTCACCCTCCTCTTCCAAGACTGGCATCATAGCGCCGTCACCCTCGATTTAAAACGAGAGGCTTGCCGGCTGAATGGCCGTGAAATCCTCCTGCCCCGCAAAAAGGAAGGAGAAATCACTCTCGCATACCCGCTTGACCGCAGGATGCTGGATCATCCGCTCGGCAAAGATGACGTAATACTCCTCCATCAGATCCTGGGTTTCACCCAGCAGCATCACCTCCTCCCCCTCCAGGATCTCCTCCCGATAAATGGTCGGTGCCATGAAGATGCCCTGGTTAAAGAAGCCGAACGCCTTCATCAGCGCCGCATCGTCGAATTCTCCCAGAATGCTGGGGGAAATTCCCTGCTGCTCGAACCACTGGGTCAGTTGACGACCCATGGCGGTGCGACGGCCCGGGATGAGCAGCTTGCGCTCTTCCAGGCAGGCAGGGAAAGGCTGGGAGGGCAGAGGCGCCTTGCAGAAGAAACTGACGCCGCATCCCCCCAGACGCTTGGACAGCAACCCGGCATGCTGGCTGGAGTCCACCGGGCAATCAGAGAGGATCATGTCGAGCTTGTGCTCGCTCAACTGCTCCAGGAGCAGTTCATGGGTCGACTCGAAGCAGCGCAGGTGAATGGAACCATCATTGGGGATCACGGAGAGCAGCACCCGGCTGGCAAGACGCTTGGAGAGTGCATCGGCGATGCCGACGTCGAACAGGATCTGGCTCTCCTTGCGGTAGTTGACGATATCCAGCATCTCGTAGGAGAGGCTGAACATCTTGTCTGCATAGCGAAATACCAGTTGGCCAAGCTCGGTGGCCTCAAGGGAGCGCCCCTTTCTGATCAGCAACTTGCCGCCAAGACGCTGCTCAAGCAGCTTGATCTGACCGGTCACGGTCTGTGGGGTCAAAAAGAGGGCTTCCGCCGCCTGCGTGACGGAGCCCTTCTTCTGAGTCATCCAAAAATAGTAGAGATGGTTGTAGTTAAGGTGTGACATCCGATGGGGTTCCCGCGCCAGGCGGGCTCCGGTAGCAGCTGAGTTCAACCGCCAGAATGTCATACATGTCGCTGATCGAGTCAACCTTGTTCGCGTCGAACTGTGCCTGCAGATGGGCCTTGAGACGACCGGCATCCGGCATTCGCTCGGTGCAGTAGCGCTTGTTGGACAGCTTGACTCGCTCGCCGGCACGACTGCTCAGTGCCCGTTCGGCGAAGGTCTCTCCGAACCGGGCTTTTACCTGTGAGTCCCCCAGCATGAGTGCGCTGTCGACCACCCCGTTGAGATAGGCAGAACAACTTGCCGAGGTGGCATCCTGCTGACAATCGGCCAGACTATCTGCCCAGAGTGCAGGGCTTGCCAGCATGACTAACCATCCTAGTTTTCTCATAACCCCTCCGTACTTTGATTCGCCTCCCGATTGGGCAGCGATATCCGCAGAGCGATGTAACCGATCACGGCCGCGAGTGTGGAACCTGCCAGGATCCCGAGGCGCGAGTAGCTGCCGTAGTCCAGTCCGCCATGCTCGAATGCCAGCGATGCGATAAACATCGACATGGTGAAGCCGATGCCACACAGGATGCTGACGGCAAAGATCTGTCTGAAGTTCACTCCTTGCGGCAATTGGGCAATGCCTGATTTCACTGCCAGCCAGCTGATGGTGAAAATCCCGAGCGGCTTGCCGACGAAGAGCCCCAGGATGATCCCCATGGGGAGCGGATTGAGCAGAGCCGAGAAGTAGACCCCCTCCAGCGATACCCCGGCGTTGGCGAAAGCGAACAGCGGCAGGATCAGGAAGGCGCTCCAGGGGTGCAGCACATGCTCCAGATGCTTGAGTGGCGATGCGTAACGCTTGCCGTTGAGGGGGATCATGAAGCCCACGATGACCCCCGCCAGGGTCGCATGGACACCGGACTTGAGCACGGCAACCCAGAGCACCAGGCCGACTAGCATATAGAGTCCAATCCTGTCCTCACCACGGCGATTCATCCAGAGCAAGGTCAGGGTGGCCACCACACCTATCGCCAGCGCAGTCAGCGACAGTTGCTGGGTGTAGAAGAGGGCAATGATGATGATGACCCCCAGATCGTCCATGATGGCCAGCGCCAGCAAGAAGACCTTGAGGCTGGTCGGTACCCGCTTGCCCAGCAGCGCCATGACCCCGAGAGCGAAGGCGATGTCGGTTGCGGCCGGAATCGCCCAGCCAGCACGGGTAGCCTCGTCTCCGTAGTTGAAGAAGCTATAGATGAGGGCCGGTGCCAACATCCCACCCACGGCGGCAATGGCCGGGAAGGTTGCCTGCACCCGGGAGGAAAGCGCCCCCTCCAGCATCTCTCGCTTCACCTCGAGACCCACCAGAAGGAAGAAGATCGCCATGAAGCCATCGTTGATCCAGAGCAGCAGCGGCTTGTTGATGTCGAGCGCCGCGATGCGAACCTGCACCTCGGTATTGAGGAAGCTCTGATAGTGTTGCGCCAGTGCCGAATTGGCCAGGCCGATGGCAAGCAGGGCGGCCAGGATCAGAATGATCCCGGAAGCAGACTCCAGTTTGAGAAAACGCTTGAATACATCGCTCATATCTAACTACCCATAAGATTCCATTTTTTCAGTCTAGGGCCCGAGTAGCTCAATGAAAAATCGTTTCTAACGGCCGATAACAACGGAAAAACCGAAAGCAAAACATATAATGCCTGCTATAAGCCGGTTACTACCCTCTTTCAAGAGCCTTCTCTCCACCCGGAACATCGCATATAAATTCACATAAAATGCAAAAGGCGCCCGCAGGCGCCTCTAACAGCTGAGTGTCAATTCATCGTCACCTGAGAGGCGGGACTCGCCCCAGGCTCATTACTTACTCAAATAGCGACAGGCGCCTTGATCCCAGGATGGGGATCATAGCCCTGGATCTCGAAATCCTCGAATCTGTAATCGAAGATGGAGTCAGGTTTGCGCTTGATCACCAGTTGCGGCAAAGGGCGCGGTTCACGGGTGAGTTGCAGTGCGGTCTGCTCCATGTGGTTGGAATAGAGGTGCACATCACCACCGGTCCAGACAAAGTCCCCCACTTCCAGATCGCACTGCTGCGCCATCATGTGGGTCAGCAGCGCATAGCTGGCAATGTTGAACGGCAGGCCAAGGAAGACATCACAACTGCGCTGGTAGAGCTGGCAGGAGAGCTTGCCATCCGCCACATAGAACTGGAAGAAGGCGTGACAGGGTGCCAACGCCATCTTGTCCAGCTCGCCCACGTTCCAGGCGGAGACGATGATGCGGCGGGAATCCGGGTTGTGCTTGATGTCATCCACCGCTTTCTGGATCTGGTCGATGACAGATCCATCGGCCGCTGGCCAGGAGCGCCACTGGGCACCATAGACAGGCCCCAGATCACCGTGCTCGTCGGCCCACTCATCCCAGATGCTGACACCGTGCTCTTTCAGATAGGCGGTGTTGGTATCGCCATTGAGGAACCAGAGCAGCTCATGAATGATGGAGCGCAGGTGGCACTTCTTGGTGGTCACCAGCGGGAATCCTTCCGCCAGATTGAAGCGCATCTGATGACCGAACAAGGAGACTGTCCCGGTGCCGGTGCGATCGGATTTGACGGTCCCTTCATCCAGAATTTTCTGCATCAGGTCGAGATAGGCACGCATTACTTCGCCTCCTTCGGTGCATTGCCGAACAGACGGGGCTGCTTGTAGGCGGCCCAGACCATGAGGCCCCCCGCCACTATCATCGGGGTAGAGAGGATCTGACCCATGCTGATCTCGTTGAAGTAGAGACCCAGCTGGCTGTCTGGTTGACGAACAAACTCCACCAGGAAGCGGAACAGACCGTAGAAGAGCAGGAACATCCCGGAAATGGCGCCACGGGGTGGGTGCTTGCGCCAGAACAGGTTCAGGATGATGAAGAGCACCACACCTTCCAGCGCGAACTGGTAAAGCTGGGACGGGTGACGCGGCTCGGGGCCCGCCTCGGGGAAGATGATTGCCCAGGGGACATCGGTCACCCGACCCCACAGCTCGCCGTTCATGAAGTTGCCGATGCGGCCAACACCGAGGCCAAACGGAATCAGCGGCGCCACGAAATCCGCCACGGTGAAGAAGTGGCGCTGGGTTTTGTGGGCAAACCAGATCATGGCGGTGATCACCCCGATGAGGCCACCGTGGAACGACATGCCACCGGTCCATATCTTGAACAGATAGGTCGGGTCGGCGAGGAAGAGATCGAAGTTGTAGAACAGCACGTAACCGATGCGCCCGCCCAGGATCACCCCGAGGAAGCCATAAAACAGCAGGTCGGATACCTCGTTGCGGGTCCAGCCGCTATTGGGTGCATCGGCACGGCGACCAGCCAGCCACATGGCGAAGGCAAAACCGAACAGGTACATGAGACCATACCAGCGTACCGATAATGGTCCCAAACTGAATGCTACGGGATCAATCTGCGAGAAAACCCAATATCCGTCGTGCTGCATAGGCGGCCCCAATCATAAGAAAAGCCGCATTCTCCGATCATTCTTACGCAGTAACAAGGTGGAATATCAATCGGGCAGCCTGACCTTGTGCCCAGCCCGCAGCAATCCGCCCAGACCGTGTTCTTCCAGATAGCGGGCAAACAGGCCGCGCAGCACGTGAGGATTGTCATGCTTGAGACCATCCGCCATCAGCGCCTTCAACTCACCAAGGTCGGATTGCCGCAGCACGTATTTGATACGGGAGATGTTGTGGGTATTCATGCTGAAACGGCGATAGCCCATGGCCAGCAGCAGTAGCACACCGACCGGATCGCCAGCCAGCTCGCCACAAACAGAGACCGGCTTGTGATAGCGCCGGGAGGCATCGACCAGCAGTTGCAAAGCGCGGATCACAGCGGGATGGAAGGCATCGTAGATGCTGGCGACACGGGCATTGTTGCGATCCACCGCCAGCAGGTACTGGGTCAGGTCGTTGCTGCCCACCGACCAGAAGTCGATGAGCGGCGCCATCTCCGGCAGGATGTACAGCGCGGAGGGGACTTCGATCATCACCCCGAGACTGGGGTAGCGGATCACCGCATCGCGGCTGGCCGCTTCTTCCGACACCTCGCGCCACGCCTGATCCAGCAGACGACGGGAGGCCTTGATTTCACTGACGCTGCTGATCATCGGCAGCATGATGGCCAGATTGTCCAGCCCTTCGCTGGCCCGCAACATGGCCTTGAGCTGAACCAGGAAGAGCTCGGGGTGATCCAGGGTGAGCCGGATCCCCCGCCAACCAAGGAAGGGATTTTCCTCCACGATGGGGAAATAGGGCAGTTGCTTGTCCCCCCCCACGTCCAGAGTCCGCATGCAAACCGGGCGATCCCGATAGGTTTCCAGGATCCCGCGATAGCGGGCAGTCTGCTCCCACTCCGAAGGGAAGCTGTCCTGCAGCATGAAGGGGATCTCGGTGCGATAGAGCCCGACCCCGTCCGCCAGATGATTGAGGGAGATCTCGGTATCCGCACTCAGCCCTGCGTTGAGCAGCAGAGAGACCTTGGTGCCGTCGGCAGTCTCGGAGGGCTGGTTGTCGACGCTGCGCACCAGGGTGTCGAGTGCCCGCTCCTCACTCAGCAGTTGCCGGTACTCGGTCAGGATCACTTGGTTGGGTTCGATGAAGAGATCGCCGCTGTAGCCATCGATGACCAGAGTGCGACCGCCGATGTCACCGAGAGGCAGATCCACCCCCATGATGGCCGCCACCCCCATGGCACGGGCCAGGATGGCGGCATGGGAGTTGGTCCCGCCCTTGAGCGACACCACACCGCTCAGAAATTCCCTCGGGATCTCCGCAAGGATGGTGGCCGTCACTTCATCGGCGACCAGCACCACGGGTTCGCCGATGGTGAGCTGCTCGGGTTCGTCCTGCACCAGCCGGCTGATGAGCCGCTGGGCGATGTCTTTCACATCGGTGGAACGCTCCCGCAGATAGGGATCCTTCATCCCCTTGAACTGCTCTATCAGCCGATCGCTGATGAGTTTGACCGCGGAGATGGCGGTCCAGTGTTCCTTGCTGACCTTGTTGCGGATGGGCTTGATGTAGCCGGGATCGTTCAACAGGTGCAGATAGATGTCGAAGATGGCGACCGAGTCCTGGCTGTAGCTCTCGCGAAAGCGCAGTGCCAAGCTCTCCAGATCGTGGCGCACTTCCTCCACCGCCAGCTCGAGACGGGCAAGCTGCTTGGCATGATCCTCGTCCTTGCGCGGCGTGATGGTATTGAGCGCCTTGCGCGGACGCCACACCCAGGCCTTGGCGATGGCGATGCCACTCGCCCCGGCAATACCGCGCAGCGGCTTGCTCCAGTCGGTCTTCTGCAGCCACCCCTTGGCCTGGGCCTGGGCGATGCGGGCAGCCAGCTGAGCCGCCAGGGTGACCATGAAGGACTCCTCCCCCTCATCGAAGAGGCGGCTCTCCTTCTGCTGCACGACCAGAATCCCCACCACCTGACGCTGATGCATGATGGGAGCGCCGAGGAAGGAGCGAAACGCCTCTTCCGCCACATCGGGCAGGAACTTAAAACTGGGGTGAGAGGGGGCATCGGCCAGGTTGATCAGCTCTTCACGCTGACCCACCAGGCCGACGATACCCTGCTCGAACGGCAGGGTGGCCTTGCCCACGGCCGATTCGGCCAGACCATCGGTCGCAGCCAGTCGATAGCGGCGCATGTCCGGCTCGGCCACATAGACGGAGCAGCAGTCCACCGTCATGGCGAGCCGGGTCTGGCTCACCAATGCTTGCAAGGCCTGTTCGAGGGTGTTGGCCTCGGCCATGCTTTCCACGATGCGTCTGAGTTCCGTCAGCAACTAGTTATGCTCCTTAACGCGAGCGGTTGCGCCGCCCATCTTTTCGGTTAGCCTGCACCACGGGGACTGGCATGGCCAGCGGGGCAAACTCTTTCATCACCCGGCGGTAAACCTCCCGCTTGAAGGAGACGACCTGACGAACCGGGTACCAGAAGCTGACCCAACGCCAATCATCAAATTCCGGGTGACCATGACAGCCAAACTGGATCCTGGACTCTTTGCCAGGATCGAGCTGCAACAAAAACCATTTCTGCTTCTGGCCAATACAGACCGGTGAACTGTCCCAGCGGACGAGTCGTTTGGGTAAGCGATACTTCAGCCAGTTGCGACTGGTCGCCAGTATGGTCACATCGTCCTGCTTGAGGCCTATCTCCTCATACAGCTCACGATACATGGCCTGTTCCGGCGATTCACCATCATCAACCCCCCCCTGCGGAAACTGCCAGGAGTGCTGCCCATAGCGCTTAGCCCACAATACTTGTCCGTCACGGTTACAGATCACGATGCCGACATTGGGACGAAATCCGTCACCATCTATCACGTGATCACCTTATAAAGGCTGAATCTATAACGAGATTGTTCCACATTCACCCCGTGGCGGCAAACAGGGACTGTCATCTTCCATTCATGAATAACTTGGCATTTCAAGCAAAGTTATAAACAAATTGAAGGTTCATGCTAGGCAAGTTGCCCACCCAGACTGTGCATAAACCTGTGATCAAGCAGGTATATACAGTAGTTTTATACTGTGGCATTGCACGGAAGCATATCATACCCGATTCACTTAAAAACAAAATATACATTTAAATACATAAGGTTATAGTTTGATTGCTGGATCAAGATCCATGTCTTTTGCCTAAGAGGATCCAGCCTGTCAATTGTGAACAAGTTCGACTGCTCAAAGATCCACCAAGACGGATTTATCCACAGATATGGCGCATTATCTGCACCGAAATGGCGCTGAAAATCGGCGTACTCTCACATTTATTTCTGGTGCCACGCTTCCTTTCACCACTTTACGCCAGTTATCCAAGATTTCTGTGGATAACTGTGTGCAACAGCTCGCACAAACCCTTGGACAACTCGTTAATGCGGGGATCCGGCGTGTCGATATACTGGATAAAGAAAGTAAATCCCTTTAAAATCATTTGGATATGTTGAATTTGGCCATCCATGTCTCCCTGTGTATAGTCGGGCGAGGATCGGTTATAAAATCAGCGATACCATGCAAGGATCCGTATTGCGATGTCTATTATCTCCAGAGGAGCCCTCATGCCTGCCAATCCCCAGTCAGAACAAGAGCTGCTCAGTCGAGCCTACGCCATGGCTGGCTTCACTCTGGCCCAGCTTGCCGCAACGGCGGGCATCCCCGTACCGCGGGATCTCAGACGTGACAAGGGCTGGACAGGGCAGTTGATCGAGTGGCAGCTGGGGGCCAGTGCAGGTAGCCGTCCCGAGCAGGATTTTCCGGATCTCGGTATCGAGCTCAAGACGATCCCCGTCGATCCTCAAGGGCGCCCGCTGGAAACCACCTTTGTCTGCGTGGCCCCCCTCATCGGGGTCAGCGGCCAGCGCTGGGAGGAGTCGAACGTGCGCAACAAGCTGTCGCGGGTGCTCTGGATCCCGGTGGAAGGCAGCCGCGACATCCCTGTCGGCGACCGTCGCGTCGGCATGCCGCTGCTATGGAGCCCGAATGAAGAGGAAGAAGGACTGCTGCGCCAGGACTGGGAAGAGCTGATGGACATGATAGTGCTGGGGGAAGTGGAGCAGATCAGCGCCCGCCACGGCCAAGTATTGCAGCTGCGCCCCAAGGCGGCCAACAGCAAGGCGCTGACCCGCGCCATCGGCCGCAATGGCCAACCCATCATGACGCTACCACGGGGCTTCTACCTCAAGATCGAGTTCACCCATCAACTCCTGCAGCGCCATTTTGCCCTCCCCCTTTGATCCTGCTTATCAACATCCTTGTCATAAAGTGATATAAAAATAACCAGCGCTACTTTCTTCGCAGCCAGTGACAAGGAGTCCATATGCCGATCAACAAGCAATTCCTCAAATCCCGTCCCGAGGTCAAGGTGACCTTTGCCGTCGAAAAGGAGGCCGCCGGTGATGCCGAGCAGGTCTTGCTGCTGGGTGAATTCAGCCAGTGGCAGCCCATTGAACTGAAGAGGATGAAAAACGGGGAGTTCAAGGCGACACTCAACCTGCCGACCGATGGCCCCAGCCATTTCGAGTATTGCTATCAGCTAGTGCAACCCGATGGTGAAACCCTTTATGACAACGACTGGGAGGCGGACGACTATGTGCCTGGCCCCTTCGGGCGTGACAACTCGGTGGTGCGGGTCAGCCAGCCCGGTTGAGCCAATACCCCGCACACGGATACAAAAAAGGCTCGCCATTGGCGAGCCTTTTCACTACCTGTCGAGCTTTTCGCCGACATACCGACACCAATTCGAATCGAATTAGTTGAGCTTCTCTTTGATACGAGCAGCTTTGCCGGACAGGTTGCGCAGGTAGTACAGTTTGGCGCGGCGAACATCACCACGACGCTTCAGTTCTACACTGTGGATCAGCGGAGAGTGAGTCTGGAATACACGCTCAACACCTTCGCCGTTGGAGATCTTGCGAACGGTGAAAGCAGAGTGCAGACCGCGGTTACGCTTGGCAATCACGATGCCTTCGAAAGCCTGCAGACGCTCTTTACCACCTTCTTTAACACGAACTTGAACACGTACGGTGTCGCCCTGGGCAAAAGCCGGGATGTCGGTACGCAGTTGCTCTTGTTCAAGCTGCTGAATAATCTTGCTCATTGTCTTTCCTTACCTAGGATAAACTGAAAACTCTACTTAACGCTGTCACGCACTTCGCGGACATACTCGGCAAGAAGTGATTCTTGCTCGTCAGTCAGAGCTAGGTTGTTAATAAGTTCCGGCCTTCTCTGCCAGGTTCGTCCGAGCGATTGCTTGAGTCGCCAGCGCCGAATCACTTCGTGATTGCCGCTTGTCAGCGCCTCGGGCACCGTCAGCCCATCCAACACCTCCGGCCGAGTATAGTGGGGATGATCCAGCAGCCCATCCGTGAAGGAGTCCTGCTCGGCACTGGCCTGATCACCCAAGACCCCCGGGACCAGACGCGAAACCGCATCGATCAGGGTCATGGCAGGCAACTCGCCACCACTTAACACGTAATCCCCGATAGACCACTCTTCGTCGACTTCGGTTTGTATCACGCGCTCATCGATACCTTCGTATCGACCGGCGACCAGAATCAGTTTCTGATTCATCGCCAACTCGGTCACGCCCGCTTGAGTCAGCTTGCGTCCCTGAGGAGAGAGATAGATGACTTTCGCCCCGTCTCCCGCCGCTTGCTTGGCTGCATGAATGGCATCACGCAGCGGCTGAACCATCATCAACATGCCGGGCCCACCACCATAAGGACGATCATCGACCGTACGGTGTTTGTCGTGGGTGAAGTCCCGAGGGTTCCAGCACTCAATCTGCAGCAGGCCACTCTTGACGGCCCGACCCGTTACCCCGTGCTCGGTAATGGCTCGGAACATTTCCGGGAAGAGGCTAATGACCCCAATCCACATAAGAAACCTCCGGCACCCGTGTTAGCGCGGGAAACTAGAAACCAGGATCCCAATCAACTTCGATTGTTCGAGCAGTCAGATCAATATTCTTGATCACCTGCTCTTCCAGGAACGGTATCAACCGCTCCTTTGCACCAAAGGCATCTTTTACATTGGCTTCAACCACCAACACATCGTTGGAGCCGGTTTCCATCAATTCGGTCACCTTGCCCAGGTCGTATCCCTTGGTGGTTACCACGGTGCAACCAATGAGGTCACGCCAGTAGAACTCCCCTTCGGGCAACGCAGGCAACAGATCGGCGGGGACGCCAATCTCGACGTTGGTCAATGCCAGGGCATCCTCACGCACATCGATACCATCGAGTTTGCAGATCAGACCCTTGTTGTGACGCTTCCAGGATGACACCCGGATTTCACGCCACGCCCCGTTCTGATTGATCAGCCAGGGGTTGTAATCGAAAATCGCTTCGGCAACATCGGTGAAGGAGTTCACTTTAAGCCAGCCCTTGATCCCGTAAACGGTTCCCAGGGTGCCCAGAACTACAGGTTTTTCCACCTTAACTCCCTACCGTTTGGCTGATTAAGCAGCTTTGGCAGCGTCTTTGATCAGCTTGGCAACGCGGTCAGAAACAGCGGCACCAGTAGCAACCCAATGCTCGATACGAGCCAGGTCCAGGTTCAGCTTTTCAGCGTTACCAGCAGCAACCGGGTTGAAGAAACCGACGCGCTCGATGAAACGACCGTCACGGGCGTTACGGCTGTCAGCAACTACTACCTGGTAGAACGGACGCTTTTTCGCGCCACCACGTTGTAAACGAATGGTTACCATATCGTCCTCATAAACATCTAATGAACAAGGCCTGCAAATACGCAGACCCTAGCTTAAAATAAGCCGCGTAATTCTACTTGGATTCGTAATAATTGCAACCAAGCCAGCTATTTTTTGCGCAGGAATTGGCATGAAAAAGGCTCACCAGGGTGAGCCTTTCTACCTGACCAGCAGGAAAATCAGAACGGACCGCGACCGCCACCACCGAATCCGGGGGGCAGCATGTTCTTCATCTGGCCCATCATCTTGCGCATGCCGCCCTTGCCGGACATTTTCTTCATCATGCGCTGCATCTCGGTGAACTGCTTGAGCAGCTTGTTCACATCCTGGACCTGCATGCCGGAGCCCGCAGCGATGCGGCGCTTGCGGGAGCCCTTGATGAGATCGGGATGGGCACGCTCTTTCGGCGTCATGGAGCTGATGATGGCCTCCATCCGCACGGTGAGCTTGTCATCCATCTGATCCTTGATGTTGTCCGGCAGGCCGGACATGCCAGGCAGCTTGTCGAGCATCCCCATCATGCCACCCATGTTGCGCATCTGGGCCAGCTGCTCACGGAAGTCTTCCAGATCGAAGCCCTTGCCACTCTTGACCTTGCTGGCCAGCTTGGCCGCCTTCTCTTTATCGACGTTGCGCTCCACCTCTTCGATGAGAGAGAGCACATCCCCCATACCGAGGATGCGGGAGGCGAGACGATCCGGATGGAACGGCTCCAGCGCGTCGGTCTTCTCGCCCATACCGATGAACTTGACCGGTTTGCCGGTGATGTGGCGCACCGACAGTGCGGCACCACCGCGGGCATCACCGTCTGCCTTGGTAAGGATCACACCGGTGAGCGGCAGCGCCTCGTTGAAGGCCTTGGCGGTATTGGCAGCATCCTGGCCTGTCATGGCATCCACCACGAACAGGGTTTCGACCGGCTTGATGGTGGCGTGCAGATCCTGGATCTCCGCCATCATTTCGCCATCGACGTGCAGACGACCGGCTGTATCGACGATCACCACGTCATAGAACTTCTTGCGCGCCTGATCGATGGCGGCAGTGGCAATGGCGATCGGTTTCTGGCTGGCATCACTCGGGAAGAAGTCGACACCGATGTCGCCCGCAAGGGTCTCAAGCTGCTTGATCGCCGCCGGACGGTAGACGTCCGCACTGACCACCAGCACCTTCTTCTTGCTGCGCTCCTTGAGCAGTTTGGCCAGTTTGCCGACCGTAGTGGTCTTACCGGCCCCCTGAAGACCTGCCATCAGGATGATGGCCGGCGGCTGGGCAGCCAGGTTGAGCTGTTCGTTGGCCTCCCCCATCACGGTGACCAGTTCGCCATGGACTATCTTGATGAAGGCCTGGCCCGGGCTCAGGGATTTGGCCACTTCCTGGCCCACGGCTCGTTCCTTGACGCGCGCCACAAAATCGCGCACCACCGGCAAGGCGACGTCCGCCTCGAGCAACGCCATGCGGACTTCGCGCAGGGTATCCTTGATATTCTCTTCGGTCAGACGGCCGCGGCCGCTGACGTTGCGCAGGGTGCGCGAGAGTCGTTCAGTCAAATTCTCAAACATGACGCTTTCCGGTTCTTGGCGTGACACTGGGGGCATTATACCCCGGTCAGCACTCTAGGGACGATTACTCGCCGCTTGCCGCGGCGGCCTGCCATCGAACGGGCAGGTCAACAAATGGAGGGCAGTATACCCCAGTCAACGCCGGAGGACGATTATTCGCCGCACGGTGACCATCAACGCCTACTTATATGTGGGCAGTTAGCCTCTGGCACAACTGGCGAGCATATCTTGTGCAAGGTATACTGCCCCTCTTATCCATAAAGCTTGTTTGACAACGACCTGGTTATGATCGTGATCTCTGTTCTGGCCCTGGCGTTTTACCTGCTGGCCATCATCGCCTCACTGCACCTGCTGCTCAGCGCCAAGCCCGTCGGGCAAGTATCGCTGTTCGCCTGTGTCGGCCTGGCCCTGACCGCCCATGGCATGGCGGTGGGCAGCGAAGTGCTGGCCACCCATTCCGGCCAGAATCTCAGCATGTTGAACGTGGCGTCCCTGGTCAGCCTTATCATCAGTTGCTTCATGACCTGCGTCACCCGACGCTTCAACGGCTGGATCCTGCTGCCCGTCGTCTACAGTTTTTCAGCCCTGCTGCTGGCAGCCAGCGCGCTCATTCCCGGGCGCTACATCACCCATCTGGAAGCGCACCCCCAGTTACTGCTGCACATAGGCCTCGCGCTGATGGCCTATTCGGTACTGATGATCGCCTGCTTGTTTGCCCTCCAGCTTGCCTGCCTGGACAGGCAACTGAAATCCAGAAAGATCAGCCACCTGCCAGCCATGCCACCCCTGATGACGGTGGAGAAGCGTCTGTTTCAGCTCATTTCCGCAGGTCTGCTGCTGCTGACTCTCTCCATCGCATCCGGCCTGTTCTTCCTGGAAGACATGTTTGCCCAGGGCAAGTCCCACAAGGCCATCCTCTCTATCCTGGCCTGGTGCGTCTACGCTCTGCTGCTCTGGGGTCACCATACCCGTGGCTGGCGCGGCCGCAAGGTCATCATGCTGAGCCTCATCGGCAGCTTCATCCTGACACTGGCCTATTTTGGCAGCCGTTTCGTCAAGGAAGTGCTGCTTAGCTGACACACGAACATTCCCCAACCATCCTTACAGGAGCCCTTCTTGGACAGTATCTCAACGAGTACATTGCTGATTGTTCTCGTTATCTTGATCCTTTTGTCAGCCTTCTTCTCCAGTTCCGAAACAGGTCTGATGTCGCTCAACCGCTACAAGCTGCGGCATCTGGCCCAGACCAAGCACAAGGCTGCCCGCCGGGTCGAGAAGCTGCTGGCCAGGCCGGACCGCCTGCTTGGCCTCATTCTCATCGGCAACAATCTGGTCAACATCCTGGCCTCCGCCATCGCGACCATCGTCTGCATCCGGCTGTTCGGGGATCTCGGCGTCGCCATTGCCACCTTCGGGCTGACCCTGGTGGTGCTGGTATTCGGGGAAGTCACCCCCAAGACACTGGCGGCCATGTTCCCCGAGCGGATAGCCTACCCTGCCTCTTGGATCCTCAAGGGGCTGATGGTGCCGTTCGCCCCCCTTGTCTGGCTCATCAACAGCATCACGAACCTGCTGCTGAAACTCTTGCGTCTCGAGCACAACAAGGATGATTCCCTCAATTCCGAAGAGCTGCGCACCATCGTCAACGAGGCGGGCAATCTCATTCCCAAGCACCACCAGGAGATGCTGATAAGCATCCTGGATCTCGACAAGATGACGGTGGAGAACATCATGGTCCCGCGCAGCGAGATCTCCGCCATCGACATCAATGACGACTGGAAGATCATACTGCGCCAGCTGGCCCACTGCGCCCACACCAAGATCCTGCTCTATCGCGACAACATCGATGACGTCGTCGGCTTCCTGCACTCACGGGATGCCCTGAGACTGGTCGCCCGGGATCAGTTCAGCAAGTCCAGCCTGCTGCGGGAAGTCGACCCCATCTATTTCATCCCCCAGGGGACCCCCCTCAACGTGCAGTTGGCCAAGTTCCAGCGCAACAAGGAGCGAATTGGCCTTATCGTCGACGAATATGGCGATATTCAGGGGCTGATCACCCTGGACGACATCCTGGAAGAGATTGTCGGTGACTTCACCACCTCCATGACACCGACCCCGAGTGACGAGATCCATCCCCAGCCGGACGGCTCCTTCCTGGTCGAAGGCTCCGCCAGCATCCGCGAGCTGAACAAGGAGATGGACTGGCACCTGCCCATGGACGGCCCACGGACCCTCAATGGCGCAATCCTGGAGTACCTTGAGGAGATCCCCCAACCCAACATCAGTGTCAGGCTGGCGGGCTACCCTATCGAGATTCTCGAAGTGGAGAACAACATGGTGAAGATGGCGAGGATCATGCCGCACCTGTACCGGGACGATTCAGGGTACGAGGATTGAAAAAAGGCTGCCAATGGCAGCCTTTTTGTTTCACTCGCTCTCGTCATCCGGCTCCAGCACCAGAGTGGGGATGAGCTCACCGAACACCTGCTGCAACTCGTCACGGTTTGCCAGCAAATCCTGCAGCGTATAACCATCCATCACCGCGAGGAAGGCGTTCATCGCCTCCTTCAAGGCACTCTTGAGCAGACAGACGGAGACGATATGGCAGACCGGGGAGCTGCAGTCGATCCCGTCCAGATTGCCTTCCAACGCCCGGATCACTTGCCCGATATTGATCTCGTCGGGGGAGCGCGCCATGCGGATGCCACCATTCTTGCCGCGTTGTGACTGCAGATAGCCCAGTTTTACCAACTGGTTCACCACCTTCACCATGTGGTTGCGGGATACGTCGTACAAGGCGGATACCTTGGCCACGCTCGACAGTTCCCCCTCCGGCAGGGTGGCCAGATAGAGCAGGGCTCTCAATCCAAAATCGGTATAGCTCGTTAGTCTCATAGTGCCTGTAGCGCCTAGCGCGAAGAATTGATGATTGATCCAGATCAATTAAACATTTAGGATGCAACTTAATAAATGACATTCCAGATGTTCAATTAGAAAGGACCTCCTATGTTAGACCAAGCCACCATCGCCGTCATCAAGAGCACCATTCCTTTGCTCGAATCGGCGGGCCCTGACCTCACACGGCACTTTTATCAGCGCATGTTCAGCCACAATCCCGAGTTGAAGGATGTCTTCAACCTGGCTCACCAGCGTAGCGGGGGGCAACCCTTGGCACTGTTCAGTGCGGTGGCGGCCTATGCCAGGAACATCGACAATCTGGGGGCCCTGGCCGGAGCCGTTGAACGCATCGCCCACAAACACACGGGTTTCCTGATCCAGCCGGAACAATATCACATTGTGGGTAGTCATCTCTTGGCCACGCTCAAAGAAATGGGTGGCAACGCTGTCACGGAGGAGGTCCTTACCGCCTGGGGCAAGGCGTACGGTGTGCTGGCCGACATCTTTATCGGCCGGGAGAGCGAGCTCTATCGGGAGAAGGCAAGCCAGGACGGTGGTTGGCAGGGAACCCGCTCTTTCATCATCAAGGAGAAGCGTCAGGAGAGTGAACTCATCACCTCTTTCGTCCTGGCCCCCCTCGATGGCAACCCCGTGTTGCGTTTCAAACCGGGGCAATATCTCAGTATCAAGCTGGTTCATCCCGCCCTCGAGCATCAGGAGATCCGCCAGTATTCCCTCTCGGACGCCCCCAATGGCCGCGACTACCGCATCAGCGTCAAGCGAGAACCCAGGGGTCAGGCCTCCAACCTGTTGCATGATCATCTTCACATCGGTGACACGCTCGACATCATGCCGCCGGCCGGCGACTTTTTCCTGCAAGAGGAGACAGACACGCCTGTGGTGCTGATCTCCGCCGGGGTCGGCCTCACCCCCATGCTGAGCATGCTCAACCACTTGCTGGCCGATGGCCCGGATATGGATATTCGCTGGCTTCACGCCTGCGAACATGGCGCCCACCACGCGTTCAGGGACGAGATCCGGGCAAAGAGCAGGCAACACGGGAAACTGGAGAGCCGGATCTGGTATCGGGAGCCGGGGGAGCAGGATGTCAAAGGAGAGGATTACGACTTCAGTGGCACTCTGGCACTGGAGCAGGTCACCGACCTCATTCCGGCCGACGCCCACTACTATTTCTGCGGCCCTGTCCCGTTCATGAAGGCAGTCAAAGCTCAGCTGGAGAATGTGGGCGTGCCTGCCGAGCGGATGCACTACGAGGTCTTCGGCCCCCATCAGGGCCTCTGATCCCTCCCCTGACCGGGAAAATGCACAAGGCCCACAAGCACAGCTTCGTGGGCCTTGTAATATCAAAGCGGGCTACCAGCACTCAGTGCATCGCCTTGGCACGGGCGATGGCATTGGCGGGCATCCGGTTGCCGAGCCGGCTGAGCAGGCTCGCCGCCTTCTGGTGCATGGCCTTGTCGCCGATGACGGCGCCGTGCAGCCAGTGATACGCCTCCTCGTAATCCAGGGGACTCCCCATGCCCTGCAGCAACATCTCCACCCACTCCATCTGTGCCCGCAAGAAGCCGAGGCTCGCGGCTTCCCGCATCAGGGTCTCGGCCCGCACCAGATCTTTCTGGACCAGGATCCCCTTCCAGTAATAGCGGCCAAGCTGTTCCAGCGCCGGTGCCAGCCCCTGGTTGGCGGCCTCCCACATGTACTGCACCCCGATCTGGGCGTCCGGCTTGGTGCAAACTCCCCAGGCCAGCATGTCCCCCCAGAGGAACTGATAGGCAGGGATCTTCATCACCGAGGCCCGCGCCTCGATATCCTGGGTGAGCTGGCACCTGTCCTGTTTCACCCGGGCCAGATGGCGCCCCTGCTCTATCCAGTTGAGCAGTTCGTCCTGGCGATAGAGCGGCACGGCCTGCAACTCTCCCGCAGCAGCGGATGCCTGCGTCGTCGCCCTGGGCAGCGGCGCCGGGGCCGGGGCAGATGCCACGGGGGCGGCAGCGGCCGGCACCGCGGTTGACGGCATGGGAGCTGTGGCCACACTGGCCGAGGACTCCGCAACCGGTGCTGGGACCGGGGCGGTCGATGGCAAGGCCGCCGAGGGCGTCGGTGCTGTGGCCGGACTGGCCGAGGGCTCCGCAACCGGTGTTGGGACCGGGGCGGTCGATGGCAAGGCCGCCGAGGGCGTCGGGACGGGAGCGGCCGTGACCGCCGTCGACTGGGGTTGCGCAGCGGCCGAGGTGGGCTCCGCACCCTGCAAAGGGAAGCTGCACACACCGATAATGGCGATGAGGGTTCTTGGTTTTATCATAGGGATCTCCTGCTGCCTTCTGTTATCGGCAGCCAGAGCCATCTCCTTAGCCCGCTACACCCAACCCCGAAAATGACAAAGGGGAGCCTGGGCTCCCCTTGCGGTCGACGTAGCAACTTACTTGACGAAGTCGACGCCCAGCTGGATGTCGGCCTTCAGGGTGGCCAGCATGCTGTCCATCGCTTCCTGCTCGAAGGCGCTCAGCTTGCCGTAGTCCAGCACGGTTTCGACACCGTTCTTGCCGAGCAGCACCGGCTGCGCGAAGAAGGTGGCGTGCTCTCCGTTGCCTTCCACATAGGCACACTCGATGACGTTGGCTTCCCCTTGCAGACCCTTGATGAGCGACAGACCGAAACGGCAGGCTGCCTGACCCATGGAGAGAGTGGCGGAACCGCCACCGGCCTTGGCTTCCACCACTTCGGTACCGGCATTCTGGATGCGCTTGGTCATGGCAGCCACTTCCTCAGCGGTGAAGCTGGCGCCTTCAACCTGGGAGAGCAGCGGCAGAATGGTCACGCCACTGTGACCGCCGATGACGTTGACGCGGACCTTGTCAACGTTCAGGCCCTTGGCTTCGGCCACGAAGGTCTCGCCACGGATCACATCCAGGGTGGTCACGCCGAACAGGCGACGCTTGTCATAGACACCGGCTTTCTTCAGCACTTCGGCGGCGATGGCGACCGTGGTGTTGACCGGGTTGGTGATGATGCCGATCAGTGCTTTCGGGCAGGAAGCGGCACACTTTTCCACCAGGTTCTTGACGATACCGGCGTTGATGTTGAACAGGTCGGAACGGTCCATGCCGGGCTTGCGCGCCACGCCGGCAGAGATCAGCACGACATCGGCGCCGACCAGAGCCGGGCTCGGATCTTCACCGCAGAAACCTTTTACTTTCACGTCAGTCGGGATGTGGCTCAGGTCCGCCGCCACGCCCGGAGTGACCGGGGCAATGTCATACAGGCTCAGTTCGGAACCGGCAGGCAGGCGGTTTTTCAACAGCAGAGCGAGGGCTTGGCCGATGCCACCGGCGGCACCCAGAACGGCAACTTTCATGATCAACTCCATGTCTAAGCGTAGGTTTAAGGTTGTTTCTAGTTGGGTTAACGCTGATTCTTATTGTGCGCCTCACCTTAAAGGATCCCCTCCTAAAAAACAATCTGATAACAGTTGTAATCACGGGTTCTGTGAGCCAGGGAACAAGCGGCGATGAAAGCGGAGAGGAATATGCGATAAATGGGAGGAAAGACACAGATTTCCTGTGCTCCCCTCACCATTAAGAGGTAAATGTGACTGCTTCAGGACTGGAAAGCCAGTGCTCGACGCTCACACCAGCGGAAACCAATTGTTAACAATCCATTCATGGTCAGATAGAGCGCTCCGGCCACAGTGAACACCGCCAGAGTGTCATAGGTCTGGGCATTGAGACGCTGGGCCAGCCCCATGATGTCCATGATGGTGATGGTACTGGCGAGCGAACTCCCCTTGAGCACCAGGATCACCTCGTTGGAATAGGCGGGGACCAGCCGACGGGCGGCATGGCGGGTCTTCATCCACAGGGTCTGTCCGGCCGAGAAGCCGAGCGCACGGCAGGCCTCCACCTCACCGGCGGGGATGGCGTCGAGCGCCCCCTTGAACAACCGGGTGGAGTAGGCTGCGGTATTGAAACCGAGCGCCAGCACGGCGCAGAACCAGGGTTGCTTGAGCAGCGGCCAGAGCGGCCCCGCCTTGAGCCATTCAAACTGGCCAGGCCCGTAGTAAATGAGAAAGATCTGGATGAGCAGCGGCGTACCGGTAAAGACCAGTACCCAGAGCTGCACCAGCTGGGTCGCCACCGGAATGCGACGCTCCAGCACCCAGGTCATGCCGGCCGCCATCAGCACGCCCAGCAACAAGCTGAACGCGGTGAGCTGCAGGGTGATCGCCAGCCCTCCCAGCAGGGTCATCAGGTAATCCTGCATGGTCAGCCTCCGTAACGGCGGGTATAGCGGGACGCCTGCTTCAAGCCGAATTCACTCACCAGACTGATGGCCAGATAGATGAGGGCGGCAGCGGCGTACCAGGTGAAGGGTTGATAGGTGCTGGCCGAAGCCATCTGTGCCTGACGCATCATCTCGTTCACCCCGATGAGAGAGACCAGGGCGGTGTCTTTCAACAGCACCAGCCACTGGTTGCCGAGCCCGGGCAGGGCGTGACGCCAGGCCTGGGGCAGCACGATGCGAAAGAAGGTGTGCCCCTTGCCTAGGCCGAGCGCCTGCGCCGCCAGCCGCTGCCCAGGGGGCACCGCATTGAGGGCGGCACGCAGGGTCTGGGTGGCGTAGCTCGCAAACAGCAGGGAGAGCGCCAGCACACCGCAGGCGAACGGGCTGAACTCCACATACTCCCCGGTGATGAGGAACAGCACCTGGGTCGAGCCGAAGTAGATGAAGAGCACCACCAGCAACTCGGGCAGACCACGGATCAAGGTGGTCAGGGTGGCCACGGGCCACACCAACGCACGCTGCTTGCTCAACTCAGCCGCACTGAATGCCAGTGCCAGCACCATGCCACCGACCAGGGATGCCAGGGCCAGCCCGAGGGTCATCCAGGCTGCATCCAACAACAGGCTCAACATGGCTTACTGCGCGAAGTACTTGTCATAGATCTTCTGATAGGTGCCGTTGGCCTTGATCTCGGCCAGCCCCTTGTTCAGCTGGGTCAGCAGCTCCTGGTTGCCCTTGGCCACCGCGATGCCAAAACCGGTACCGAAGTACTTGGCGTCGGTCACCGGGGTACCGACCACGGCGTATTCCTTGTGCTGCTTGAGCCAGTCCGCGGCCACCGCCGTATCGGCAAACACGCCGTCAGTGCGGCCATTCATCATGTCGAGGAAGGCGCTCTGGTAGCTGGCGTAGGGCACGGTCAGCAGACCCTTGCTCACCCAGTTGTCCACCAGATAGGACTGGTGAGAGGTGCCGTTCTGCACGCCGACTGTCTTGTCCACCAGATCGTCCGGCCCCTTGAAGGTCTCTTTCTTGGCGACGAACACCGCGGAGTTCTCGTAATAGATATCGGAGAAGTCGACCTGGGCAGCCCGCTCCGGGGTCACGTCCATGGCGGCGATGACGGCATCATAGCGACGGAACTTGAGGCTGGGGATCAGGCTGTCGAAGGCCTGGTTGTGGAAGCTGCACTCCAGCTTGGCCTGCTCGCAGACAGCGCGGGCCAGATCGATGTCAAACCCCTGGAACTCGTTCTTGTCATCCAGGTATTCGAACGGCGCATAGGTTGCCTCGGTGGCGAACTTGATCTCTTTGGCCAGCACAGAAGTGCTCAGCAGACCCATGGCGGCGATCAGCAACAGACTCTTTTTCATGACAGCTTCCTTATCGACTCAATATCAATGCATCAAGAATTCGGCAAACCGGCTGGTTTGCGGGGACTGGAAGATGGCGGCGGTGCCAGATTCGATGATCCGCCCCTTCTCCAGATAGATCACCTGACTGGCCACCTTGCGGGCGAACTCCACCTCGTGGGTCACCACTACCTGGGTGATGCCGGTCTGGCTCAGGGTGCGGATGATCTCCGCCACCTCTTTGGTAATTTCGGGATCCAGGGCAGCCGTCGGTTCGTCAAACAGCAGCACCTGGGGATCCATCATCAGGGTCCGGGCAATGGCGACCCGCTGCTGCTGGCCACCGGAAAGCCGTGCGGGCCAGGCGTCCCGTTTGTCGGCCAGTTGCAGCTGGGCCAGCAGATAGGCCCCTTTCTCGATGGCCGCCTCGCGGCTCATGCCGAGCACCTTGACGGGCGCTTCAATCAGATTCTCCATCACGGTGAGGTGCGGCCACAGATTGTACTGCTGGAACACCATGCCCACCTTGCGGCGCAGCGCCTGTGCCTGACGGTTGAATTCGGCAGTAGAGAGGCTGGACGGGAAAGAAAATTCACTGTCTGCGATGCGCAACACACCGGCATCCGGCGTGTCCAGCAAGTTCATCATGCGCAGCAGAGAGCTCTTGCCTGCCCCGCTCGGGCCCAGCAATACCAAGGTCTCGCCGGGAGCAGTCCGAAAGCTCACCTGCTGCAGTACCGGCACCTTGTGCCAGGATTTTTCGATGCCGATTAATTCGATACCCATACAGCCCAATTGAATAAGTTTTCAAAATTTCGTCCTGATTCTAGCGTCAGCATAAGTTGATGCAAGCTATATTTGAATCAATATGCAGAACAAGCGCCGCTTCCTTGCCAAAACAGGCATATGAATGCAAAATAGCAGCGCTGTTCGTATCTGCCGCCTGAGCGTGACAGGCGGTCACTCCCCTCATTCGTGAGTCCAAGATGAAACATAACGACAAGCAAGAAAAACTGGCCAAGGCCTTTAAAGCCTTGCTGAAAGAGGAGCGTTTCGGCTCCCAGGCAGAGATAGTGACTGCCCTGCAAGAGATGGGCTTCGAGAACATCAACCAGTCCAAGGTCTCGCGCATGCTGAGCCGCTTCGGCGCCGTTCGCACCCGCAATGCCAAGATGGAGATGGTCTACTGTCTGCCGGTGGAACTGGGCGTGCCCACCACCTCCAGCCCCCTCAAGAACCTGGTGCTGGATGTCGACCACAACGGCGCTCTGGTGGTGATCCACACCAGCCCCGGCGCAGCCCAGCTGATCGCCCGCCTGCTTGACTCCCTCGGCAAGGCCGAAGGGATCCTCGGCACCATCGCCGGTGATGACACCATCTTCATCACCCCGACCAGCGATACCGACATCGAGGAGCTCTACCTCTCCGCCCTCGAGCTGTTCGAGCAGACGCCCTGATCCGGTCGCCTTGGGCGATCCGCACAAAAATCCCGGCCTTGGCCGGGATTTTTTGTTTTGAGCGGTCGGTAGGCCGGGCTTATTTGCCCTCGGCCACCAGAAAATCGACGGAAGGGGCGAAGAAGGCCGCGCCGGTCACCGCCCGGGTGAAGCGCAGCAGGTGATCGAAGTGGCTCCCCTCCCCCTTGTACATACTGGCCAGCATGGCGTTGAAGTGCAGCGGCGTGCGGCAGCAGGAGATGAAGTAGAGCCCCTGCTCGCTCATGGTGCCCCAGGGCATGCTCTGGCGCAGGATCTCCATGGACTCCCCCTTCGGGGTCTTGAGGTTGACCCGCTTGATGTGGGAAGTGAGCGGCTTGTCGGCGGACTCGTATTCGATGTTGTCGACCTTGGTGCGACCTATGATGTCTTCCTGCTCCTTCAGGGCCAGCTTCTCCCAGTCGCTCATGGCGTGGACCCAGCGCTGCACGTGGATATAGGAGCCACCGGCGAACTCGCCGCCGTCCAGCAACGCCACCTCGGCGCGGTGCTCATCCTGCGGGTTCTCGGTGCCGTCGACGAAACCGGTCAGATCCCGGCAATCCTGGTTGCGAAAACCACGGACTTCCTCGGCCAATTCAACAAGCCCGGCCAGCAGGGCCATGACGCGATGACCGGCATGATGCAGCACGTCCACCCGATCAGCACGCAATTGTACGAAGAGATCGAACGGGGTATTGGGGGCCTCCTGACCGTTGGCGGATTGCGCCATGAAACCGCGGAACTGGGGCGGCCGGGCGACAGGATAGAGATCATCCCAGGCGTCGGCCCCGACGGCGACCAGACCGCTGAAGGCCGCATCGGGGAAGTCGGCGCTCACCGCCTCCCAGAGTGCTGGCAGGCTGGCCAGGCGGGAGGTCAGGGCAGCGGCGTCACCGGTGCGATTGAACATCAGATAGAGGGCGTGCAGATTCGGCTCTGCGCAGATCCCGGCTTGGGCTTTCATGTCTCTCTCCAAGTGCGTTGGCTATGGGCGTGGCGCGATTATAAACCAGCGCGCTTCCAGTTCATTGATTTCACGACAATACCACGCACTCAGGGCAAGGGGTCAAACAACACCAGGGCATGAGGCGCCACGGTCACCCGCGCGCGCTCCCCTTCCAGAGGCTCACCGATGCTGGCTTCCAGTTGCTGGCCGCCACACTCCACCAGTACCCGGCAGTGATGGCCCAGGAACTGTTGCTCACGCACCCGGAGCTCACCGTCATCCGCCGCCGTCAGCGCCAGTTGCTGGGGTCTGAGCATGAGCTGCAACCGCGCCCCCACCGCGCGGCCATGGGGCTCCTGACCGCAGATGGTCCCAAGGAGGGTCTGCACGCAGTGGCTGTCCACCACCTCGGCCGCCAGATAATTGACCCCGCCGAGAAACTCCGCCACGAAGCGGTTCCCGGGTCGGCGATAGAGCTGCTCCGGCTCCCCCACTTGCTCGATGCGACCGGCGCGAAACAGGGCCAGCCGATCGGCGAAGGCGAAGGCCTCTTCCTTGCTGTGGCTGACGAAGATGGCACCAATGCCCTGCTGTTTGAGCAGGGCGCGGATCTCGAGGATCAGCTTCATCCGCACCTGGGTGTCGATGTTGGAGAAGGGCTCGTCCAGCAGCATCAGGCGCGGCTTGCACACCAGGGCGCGGGCGATGGCCACCCGCTGCTGCTGGCCGCCGGAGAGCTGATGGGGATAGCGCTCCCCCAACCCCTGCAGATTGACCAGCGCCAGCGCCTCTTCCACCTGCTGCTGGCGGCTGCCGCGATCCTGCCCGGTCAGGCCGAAGCCGACGTTCTCGGCCACCGTCAGGTGAGGAAAGAGAGCGTAATCCTGGAAGATCATGCCGATATGGCGGGCCTCCGGCGGCACACTCACGCCGGGAGCATCGAGCAGGGTCTCTCCCAGCCGGATCTCCCCCTGGGCCAGGGGCAGCAGACCGGCCACCGCCTTGAGCAGCGTGGTCTTGCCACAGCCGCTGGCCCCCAGCAGACAGACTATCTCGTTGTCGGCCACCTGCAGGGAGAGCTGCTCCAGCACGGGGCGGCCATTGTAGTGACAGCTGACCTTCTCGATATTCAGGCAGGACAAGGTTCTTTTCCTCTCGCGTAGTGATGCCGGACGGGGCCGCTCAATGGCCTGGACCATCCAGGGTACGGTTGATCCACAGCAGGGGAATCAGCCCCACCAGCACGATGACGATGGCACCGAGCGCCCCCCGCTCCAGCATCTCGTCCGAGACGAACTGATAGACGTGGGTCGCCAGGGTTTCGAAGTTGAACGGCCGCAGCAGCAGGGCGGCGGGCAGCTCCTTCATGGATTCGATGAACACCAGCATGGCGCCGGCAAAGAGGCCGCGCCGTACCAGCGGCAGGTGAATGCGACGCAGCATGCCGCCCGCCCCCTGCCCCAGAGAGCGGGCCGCCATGTCGAGGCTGGGGGAGATCTTGCTCATGCTGCTCTCCACCGACCCGATGGCGATGGCCACGAAGCGCACCAGATAGCCGAACACGATGGCGGCGAGGGTGCCGGTCAGGAGCAGACCGGGGCCCGGCATCCCGAGCCACTCGGCCAGATCGTTGATGCCAAAATCAAGGGCCGTGAGCGGCACCAGCACGCCGATGGCCAGCACGGTCCCCGGCATGGCATAGCCCATGGCGGCGAGGCGCAGGGGCAGCAGGCTGCGAGTCCCCCCATCGAGGCGACGGAAGAAGCCGAGCAGCAGGGCAATGGCCATGGCCAGCAGGGCGGTCAGGGCCGAGATGGCGAGGCTGTTGCCCGCAAAGCGCACGAATTCGGGCGTCCACGACAGCGCGAAGTAACGCACCCCGTAATCGAACAGGATGACGAACGGCAGGGCGAACCCCGCCAGCACCAGGCCCCAGCACCAGAGCCCGGCCAGCACGCCCCTCAGGCCCCTGAGTGGGTAACGCAGGGGCTGCTCGAAGCCCATGGACTTCTGGAACACCTGCTGGCGCTGGCGGGAGCGGCGTTCCAGCGCGATGAGCAGCACCACCGCCAGCAGCATCAGACAGGAGAGCTTGGCGGCGGTCGCCAGGCTGCCGTAGCCGAGCCAGGTGTCGTAGATGGCGGTGGTCAGGGTGTTGATGGCAAAGAAGTGGACGGTGGCAAAGTCCGCCAGAGTTTCCATCGCGACCAGAGATGCCCCCACCATGATGGCCGGGCGGGCCAGGGGGAGGCTCAGGCGGCGAAAGCTCTGCCAGGGGGTGCAGCCGAGCAGACGGCTGGAGTGAATGAGGCTGACCGACTGCTCCAGGAAGGAGGCCCGTGCCAGCAGATAGACATAGGGGAAGAGCACCAGCGCCAGCACCCAGGCGGCGCCCCCGAGGGAGCGAATGGCCGGGAACCAGTAGTCGGCCGGTCCCTGCCAGCCAAACAGGGCACGCAGCCCCGCCTGCAGCGGGCCCGAGTAGTCGAGCAGGTCGGTATAGACGTAGGCAACGATATAGGAAGGCATCGCCATGGGCAGCATCAGCGCCCATTGCAGGGCGCGGCGCCCCGGCACCTCGCACATGGCCACCAGCCAGGCGGTGGGCACCCCGAACAGCAGGCTGAGGCAGACCACCCCCAGCACCAGACCGGACGTGTTTCGCAGATAGTCGGGCAGTACGGTATCGGCGAGGTGGGCAAACAGTTCCCCATCAGCCGAGAAGGCGGAGAAGACCAGGGCGAGTACCGGCAAACCCAGCAGCAGGGCGGTGGCCCAGCTGCCGGCAATCCATCCAAAATGTTTCATGAGTCCACAGAAGTTGATGGGGCCGTTGGCCCCATCTGATTACAAGTCGAATTTCACTTCATCCAGCAGTTGCAAGGCGTCCTTGCGGTGCTTGGCATAATCGCTGACCGGCATGGGGTCAGACTTGAACGTGCCCCAGGACTTGACCATGGCAGAAGGCTCGACCCCCGCCTTGACCGGGTACTCGGCATTCACATCCGCATACATGTGCTGGGCGGTATCCCCGGAGAGGAACTCCATCAGCTTCTGTGCTGCGTCCTTGTTCTTGGCATACTTGGTCATGGCCACGCCGCTCACGTTGACGTGGGCACCGCGATCACCCTGGTTCGGGAAGTTGATTTCCACCGCGTCGGCCCAGGACTTCTGCGCCGGGTCCTTCAACATGGCACCCAGGTAGTAGCTGTTGCCCAGGGAGACATCACAGATGCCGTCCTTGATCGCCTTGACCTGATCACGGTCGTTGCCCTGGGGCTTGCGCGCCAGGTTGGCCTTGACCCCTTCCAGCCAGGTCTTGGTGTCCGCCATGCCGTGATGGGCAATCATGGACGAAACCAGCGCCACATTGTACTCGTGCTTGCCGCTACGGGTACAAATTTTTCCTTTGAATTCAGGCTTGACCAGATCTTCGTAGCGAATGGTGTCGAGCTTGCCAAGACGCTCCTTGCTGGAGTAGATGGCACGCACCCGGGTGGTCAGGGCGAACCAGCGGTTGTCCGGATCGCGATAGATGGAGGGGATGTTCTCCTGCAGCGTCTTGCTGTCCACCGGCTGCACCAGGTCCTTGTCCACCAGCTCGGTCAGACGGCTGATGTCCACGGTCAGCATCAGATCGGCCGGAGAGAGCTTGCCTTCCCGTTCCAGACGCTCGTTCAGCCCCTCTTTGGCAAACACCACATTGACCTTGATCCCGGTCTCCTTCTCGAACTGCTGGATGATGGGCTTGATCAGCTCATCCTGACGGTTCGAATAGACGTTTACCTCCTGGGCGGCGAACGCCGACTGGGCGACAAGCGTGGAGAAAGCCAGTGCCAACATCTTCATTTTCATCATCCGTTCCTTGTCTGCGTAAAGAGTGATAACCATTTTCGTTTGCATTCTGCATGAATCGGGAGGAGAGGATCAAGGCGGTTTGCTGGGTTGGAACGATCTATTTAATCAGCGGCCAAACAAAAAGACCGGATGGAATCCCATCCGGTCTTTCGACGACCACCCCTTCACACTGTCGGCAGAACCTGCCCGGACCTTTGCCCGACCCGGCCGGGCAAAGGAGCGTACTCAGAGCGCCTCGTCGTCGCTCTCACCAGTACGAATACGCACCGCTTGCAGCAGGTCATAGACGAAAATCTTGCCGTCACCGATTTTGCCGGTATAGGCAGCCTTGCAGATGGCCTCGATCACCCCTTCGACGTTCTCGTCTGCGGTGGCGATCTCCAGCTTCACCTTCGGCAGAAAGTCGACCTGGTACTCGGCCCCCCGGTATAATTCGGTGTGCCCCTTCTGGCGACCAAAACCCTTCACTTCGGAGACGGTCAGGCCTTCCACCCCCAGGTTGGCGATGGCCTCGCGCACGTCGTCCAACTTGAAAGGTTTGATAATCGCAGTAATCAGCTTCATCTGGTTGCTCCCAATCCATGGTATGTCACGAATGGGTCATCAATTCTTGTGCCAAGTATTTTTATCGTTTATTTTCATATAGATAGACATGACACTCTGAGCCAGAAAGGCTCAGGATCACCAAGGAAGCGCATCTCGCCCCATAATGAGGCACCAAGCTGCACCAGACTCCCTTGATGCACCAAATGAGAGCATCACCCCATGTTAGTCATCTCCAACAGCGTGATCATCCCCTGGCATGAACTGCAATTCCAGACCATGCGGGCCCAGGGCAATGGCGGCCAGCACGTCAACAAGACCGACTCCGCCGTCTGGCTGCGCTTCGATTATCGCGACTCCCCCAGCCTGCCGCCGCTCTACAAGGAGGGACTGGAGCGGCTCAGCGACAGCCGGGTTCACGACGGCTTCATCCAGATCAGGGTCGAGACCCATCGCAGCCAGGACATGAATCGCAAGGAGGCCATGAGCCGCCTGACCGAGCTGCTGAAAAAAGCCGCGTGGCGCCCCAAGGCCCGCCACGCCACCAAGCCGACCCGCAGCTCCCAACGCAAGCGGGTCGATGCCAAGAAACGCAAGGGAGAGATCAAATCCACCCGCGGCAAGCCCGTGCTGGAGTGACCTGCCACAACCCCGAGGACAAGAGAATGCAGTACAGCTTTTGTGAATGTGCCAAGGGGCCCCTGCTCATCGCCATCGATGGGGCCGGGCTGCGCCACGTGGAATTCATGCAAGGGGAGCGCCCCGTCCTGCCGCAACCGGAGTGGCAGCGGGATGATGTCGCCCTGGCCCCCTTTGTCGAGCAATTTGCCGCCTACTTTGCCGGCCGCCTGCGGCGCTTCGATCTCCCCCTGGCCGCCACGGGCACACCATTCCAGCAGGCCGTGTGGCAGGCGTTGTGCGACATTCCCTACGGCGAGACCGTCAGCTACCTCCAGATTGCAGAGGCCATCGGCAACCCCAGGGCCGTGCGGGCAGTAGGCGCCGCCAACGGCCGCAATCCCCTCAGCATCATAGTGCCCTGCCACAGGGTCATAGGGCGCAGCGGTGAACTGACCGGCTACGGGGGAGGTATCCCCATCAAGCGCTGGTTGCTGGCACTGGAGCAAGAGACCGCAGACCACTTCGCGCTGACCCTATGAAGGGGCGCGCCTCCTGTCAAATGCGGGTTGCGGGTGCAGGCACCACAGACCACAGGCCACTCGCGCGGATCCTCTGACGAGCGGCATCTCCATCACATACGAGTTGCTGGTCCCAACAGCAGACCGCAGGCGGCGTTGCACTGCCCATGACGGACAGCATCTCCATCACATGCTGGTTGCTTGCCATCTGGCAGTATGGTTGCGTGATGTGTTGAGCCTGCACCGGGATAATCTGCCGCCGGATCCGCCCCATGGCAGGAGCATGCCCACCGCCCCGATTCATCTTTCCTTTGAGCCGTAAAGCAAAATAAATCACTGATTATTTATTTTATTTCAGCATCAATCATTTAAAAATCACATTGCAGCAGCATTTTGAAAATGAACACAGTATGAAGAATCGCCTCAGAAGCGCTTCAGAGAGCATCAGGCATCATGGCTTCACACTTGGATGGGACGGCTCATCCCTCATTCAGGTGGCACCCATGTGACGCTTCCAATCTGTCTTTTCCCCGCGCCTCCCCAGAGGCGCTTTTTTTGCCTGCAACCGGGTGCAAAAAAGCCCGCCGAAGCGGGCAATGACCGGAAGGTGCTGACTTCCAGGGTCTATCAGAGGGCGAGGAACAAGCCTGCCAGGGAGGCGCTCATCAGGTTTGCCAGCACCCCCGCCAGGATGGCACGCATGCCGTAGCGGGCGATGAAGGACTTGCGCTCCGGCACCATGGCCCCCAGGCCGCCGATGAGGATCGCCATGGAAGAGATATTGGCGAAACCGCACAGGGCGAAGGTGACGATGGCCTTGCTCGACTCGTTCAGGGTCTGATCCTGCACCAGGGCGATGAAGGCGACGAACTCGTTGATGACGATCTTGGTGCCGATCAGGGCACCAGCCGCCTGGGCCTGATCCCAGGGAACGCCAATGAGCCAGGAAACGGGGGCAAACAGCCAGCCCAGGATGATCTGGAAGCTCAGCTCCAGCCCCACCAGGTCGCCGGCCCAGCCCAGCAGGCCGTTGAGCAGGGCGATCACGCCGACGAAGGCCAGCAGGGTCGCCCCCACGGCGACGGCGATGTTGAGACCCGCCATGGCACCATCGGCGGCCGCTTCAATGACGTTGGTGGCGCGGGGGATCTCCACGTCTTCGTGGTGATCTTCCTCTTGCGCGGCGGGCGGCACCAGGATCTTGGCCATGGCAAGCCCGGCAGGGGCGGACATGAAGGCCGCCGCAATCAGGTATTTCAGCTCGACCCCGATGCTGGCGTAGCCCACCAGGGTGCCGCCAGCTACCGAGGCCAGTCCGCAGCTCATCACCGCAAAGAACTGGGAATCGGACATCCTGGAGAGATAGGGTTTGACCACCAGCGGCGCTTCCACCATGCCGACAAAGATGTTGGCGGTGGCAGAGAGGCTCTCGGCGCGGCCGGTGCCCAGCAATTTCTGCAGGCCGCCGCCGAGCAGGGCGATCACTTTGGGCATCAGGCCGATGTGATAGAGGATGGCGATCAGCGCGGAGAAGAAGATGATCACCGGCAGCACGTTGAAGGCGAAGATGAAGCCCAGCTTGAACTTGGCCAGATCCCCGAACAGGAAGGCAATCCCCTCCTGGCCGTAGCCGATGACGCTGCTGACGCTCTCGCTGACACCGTTCAAGACCTGCTGACCGGCGGGCAGCCAGAGCACCAGGGCGGCGAAGAGCACTTGCAGGCAGAGGGCAAAGCCCACTGTTCGCAACGGGATACGACGACGATTATCAGAGCAGAGTGCGGCCAGGGCCAGGATGCTCAGGATACCAAGCAGGGCAATCATGGGGATTCCATCCAGTGAGGCTGAAGATGGGCGCGGATTCTGCCCCCCTCCCCTCACCGCCGCAACCCCGCCGGGTTACAACCCTGTTAGCAAAAACGTTTGCACGATATCGGTTGCGCCAACTGACTGATTTGACACAACTTTGAAACCGCACTCACACCAGTGTTCTTGTATGGAAACGATTATTCCTCGGTGCCGGACAATTTCCCCCCGAGCCAGGGTGCGAGTCGCTGCGCCCAGTAGGGCCCGGGTCCGAAGCTCTCCTTGAGGAAGTCGATGAAGAGGCGGATCTTGGGATCCAGATGCTCTCGCCTGGCATAGACGGCGTGCACCGCCATCTTCTGGTTCGGTTGCCACTGGGGCAGCAGAGGGATGAGCTGACCAGATTGCAGCTCCTTGTCCAGCAGGTAGTTGGCCACATAGGCGATGCCGAGCCCGGCCAGGGCGGCGTCCCGCACCGCTTCCGCCAGATCCACCCGATAGTTGCCCGCCACCTGCACCGTCTGGCGCTCCTTGCCCTGGCGAAATGACCACTCGTGGTAGCGCCGCTCCCGGCTCTGGTAGGTGATGCAATTGTGATGGGCCAGATCCCTGGGGTGCAGTGGCGTGCCGTGACTCAGCAGATAATCCGGCGAGGCCACCAGCACGAAGCCGATGTCTGCCAGTCGCTGCCCGACCAGGGACTCGGGTTTGTCCTCGTAGGTGGTGATCCAGAGATCCAGCCCCTCATCCACCAGATTGGTGCGGTGATCGAACAGGGACACCTCCAGCTCCAGATCCGGATAACGTGCCTGAAACGCCTTGAGGCGCGGGATCACGTGCAACCGCCCGAAGGATTGACCAACCCCCAGATGGAGCACGCCGCTCACCTTGCCACGGCGCTCCGCCACCATGGATTCCGCTTCCAGTGCCACCGCCACCAGAGCGCGGCAGTGGCGGGCATACTCCAGACCCAGTTCGGTGAGCCCGAAACGGCGGGTAGTGCGCTGTACCAGCTGGGCGCCGAGCGCGGTTTCCAGCAGGGCGAGCTGCTTGCTGATGTGGGATTTGGAGACCCCGAGGCGGCGCGCAGCCGCCGAGATGCCCTGTTCACGAACCAGGGCATCGAAGATCACCATTTGGGGAAGACGTTGCAGCACGGTGTCACCGGAGTGGATGGCGGGCCCGCATTATTCCAGAGCGGCCCGCCATGGGGTAGGGTCAGTGCCCCAAGGCATCGATGATCTGCTGCTTGAGAGGATCATCCGACGGATTCTGGTTGGCGCCATAGCTCGCAATCAGCTTGCCGTCCCGCCCGACCAGGTACTTGTGGAAGTTCCAGTTGGGCGCGTCACCGTCGGCAGCCGCGGCCAGCCCCTTGAACAGCGGCACCGCATCCGAACCCCGCACCGCCACCCGGTTGAACATGGGGAAGGTCACCCCGTAGTCCCGGCGGCACACCTCGGCGGTTTTGTTCTCGTTGCCCGCCTCCTGCCAGAAATCGTTGGAGGGGAAGCCCAACACCATCAGTCCCTTCTCCTTGTAGCCCTGATAGAGGGCTTCCAGATCCCGGAACTGACCGCTGTAACCGCAGTAGGAGGCGGTGTTGACCACCAGCACCACCTTGCCCTCGGTCAACTGGCAGAGGTTGTGGCGCTGGGTGCTGTTGAGCTCCCGCATCTCCACGTTGAAGTAATCGGGGCAGGCGGCAGAGACCGCGCCCGAGCCGAGCATCAGCAGCAGGGTGAACCATTTCATCGACGTGACTCCCATTATTTTGTCCATCATACGCAAGACCCCGGAATCTGGTTCAGGGATCAGTGCAGGGGGATCCCGGTCAGCCAGCCGTGTCCCCAGAAGATAAGCAGAGCCGTGAGGGCCAGCCCCGCCCCCAGACTGATCCCCGTCCCCTGCCAGGTGGCGGCGGCACGGGGGTGACGACCCCACTCCCGCATCGAAATCCAGACGATGCTGATGAGAGCCCAGAGACCGAGCCCGCCAAACAGCACCAGAGAACGCGCCTCGCTGTTCACCACCAGATGGGCCCCCGACCAGAGCAGCACCCCGAGCAGCTGGGGGTGCACCAGCCAACGACGGAAATGGTTCGCCCCCTGCCCCGCACACAGCAGGACAAGGGCGATCGGCATGATCCCCATCACCAGGGTGGGCCCCCAGACAGGCAGAAAATAGAGGGGCATGGGACTGGCACTGCGCCAGCCTGCGAGGATGCAACCGATGGCGACGAACACCAGCAGCGAGAAGAGCCCCTTGTAGCGGTTCTCCCCCAGCCGCTCCCGCAGACGGGCGCGGTGCTGTGCCGCGAAACAGGGGTAAAGATGAGTCAGGGTGAACAACACCACCCCCAGGGTCAGCAGGATCATGGCTCGCACCTCGCATATTGCCCCCCGGAATGGGAAGCCCTCCCTCAGGCGGGCCTTGTTTCTCGTGGCTCCCTCACTGTCGGGAGATCACTATGCCGCAAAGCCCCTTCTCAGAATACAAAAACCATATGAAAGACAGCAGGATAATAAAAAAAGCCGACCCAAGGATCGGCAAGTGCGTCAGAGGTGCCACGCCGGGCCGCTCACTCTGCTGCACGGGGCAGGGTCAGGCCGATGCACCGCATCGGCCAGGAGAGAGGGTCATTTGCGCAGCAGGTAGAGAGCCGCCACGTTGCGGGCCGTGAGCTGCAGGTTGGTGGTGGCGGTGGCCAGCGCCTCCGGCAGGGACATGGCCCGATTGACCACGGCGAACACCGCATCGAGCCCATGCTCATGCACCACGCCGCAGTCATCGGTGAGGCATCCGGCGATGCCGATCACCGGCTTGCCGAACTGCTTGGCGCAGCGAGCCACCCCGATGGGCGTCTTGCCATGGATGGTCTGGCTGTCGATGCGGCCCTCGCCGGTGATGACCAGATCCGCATCGGCCACCGCCTCGGCCAGGTTCAGCGCCTCGATGACGATCCGGATGCCGGGTTTGAGCTCGGCCCCGAGCAGCCCCACCAGGGCTGCCCCCATGCCGCCTGCGGCCCCCGTTCCCGGGATCTCCTTCACCTGCTTGCCAAGCGCCTGCTCGATACAGTCCGCGTAACGGGCCAGATTGGCATCCAGCTCGGCCACCATCTCGGGAGTTGCCCCCTTCTGTGGACCGAACACGGCGGACGCCCCTTTCGGGCCGCACAGCGGATTGTCCACGTCGCAGGCCACCTCTATGGTGAGCCCGGCCAGACGGGGATCCAGCCCGCTCAGGTCAATGGTGGAAAGCTCGGCCAGACCAGCGCCGCCCAATGCGATGGGGCTGCCATCCGCCTTCAGGAGCTTGCCGCCGAGGGCCTGGATCATGCCGGCGCCGCCGTCATTGGTGGCGCTGCCGCCGATGCCGAGGATGAGGTGGTTCACCCCCATCTCCAGCGCGGCCAGGATCAGCTCGCCGGTGCCGACGCTCGAGGTAAGCCGCGGATTGCGCAGCTCGGGCGCAACCAGATGGAGGCCGGAGGCCGCCGCCATCTCGATCACGGCCCGTTTGCCATCCCCCAGCAGGCCCACGAAGCCCTGCACCCTGTTGCCGAGGGGGGCGGTCACCTCGACCGGCAGGATGCGACCACCGGTGGCATCCACCAGAGACTGCACCGTCCCCTCGCCGCCATCGGCCATGGGCAGCTTGACGTAGGCGGCATCCGGCAGCACCTGCTTGAAACCGGCCTCGATGGCATCGGCCACCGCCATGGCGCTCAGGCTCTCCTTGAATGAATCGGGGGCGATCACAATTTTCATATCAGTTCCTTAGGCGAGGCCAAACACGCCAAACATCAGGGTGGAGACAACGGCGATGGTCAGACCGACCGCGGTTTCGTAGGGGATGAGCTTGAGCCGCTCGCCGACGCCCATGTGGACGCTGCCGCCGGTGGCATGGAAGAAGGAGCCGTGGGGCATGTGGTCAAACACGGTGGCGCCGGCGTGGATCATGGCGGCCCCTGCCAGGCTGCTGATCCCCAGTTCAATCAGAGTGGCGCTGAACACGTTGGAGGCCACCACAGTCCCGGCCGTGGTCGAGGCGGTCGCCAGCGACATCAGGGCACCGGAGATGGGGGCCAGCAGATAGGAGGGCAGACCGGAAGCGGTCAGGCCGCTGATGAGCACATCTTTCAGGCCGGAGTTGGCGATGATGCCCGCCAGGGTACCCGTCCCCAGCAGCATGATGGCCACCGGCGCCATGCGGGCCAGGCCCGAGACGGCAAACTGGTTCACCTTGGTGAACTTGCCCATCATCATAGCCCCCACCAGGCCGCCGAGGGGCAGCGCAATGAGCGGGTCCACCACGATGCCGGCGATGGGACGCAGGGCCAGCAGCAGGATGGCGACCAGGGGCGCACTGATGGCGGCGGCAAAGCCGGGCAACTTGGCACCGTCAACGCTCACCACCTCGTCGGCGGCCACCTTGCTGCCCCGGTTGTTGAGGCGCTTGGCGAGCCAGTAGGCCATCACCAGACCGAACAGGCCGGGAATGATGCCCGCCGCCATCACCGAGGTGAGAGGCAGGTGGAAGGCATCGGCTGCCGCGATGGCGTTGGGGTTGGGAGACATGACGTTGCCCGCCTTGCCACCGCCTATCATCGCCAGCAGGATGGCCGCCTTGGAGAGATCGGCACGGCGGGCGATGGCCAGCGCAATGGGGGCGACCGTGATGACGGCCACGTCCACGAAGACGCCGACCGCGGTCAGGATCAGGGTGGCCAGCGCCAGGGCCAGCAGGGCGCGGGTTTCGCCGAGTTTCTTGACGATGGTCTCGGCGATGGTGGTGGCGGCGCCCGATTCGATGAGCACCCCGGCCAGCACACCCGCCGCCAGGATCCGCATCACCGCCGTGGTGATCCCCTGGGCGCCGCCGATCATCAGGGCGACGGTCTGGGTCAGGTCGGCGCCACCGATCAGGCCACCGGCCAGGGCACCGACAATCATGCCGTAAGCGGGCGGCACCTTCTTCAGGATGAGGAAGATGGCGATGGAAAGCGCGGCGAGTGCGCCGAGCGCGGAGACTGGGATCATGACGGGCACCTTGTTGTTGTAATGAGTGGCGCCATTATGGGGATCCCCGCCTGGAATGCTTTGGCCATAAAACCAAAAAAAGCATTTACCGGCCTTGTATTTTTGTTGGAAAAGACAAATCAGCTATCGAGACTGAGCCCGAGATAGAGCAGAAACTTGTCATCTAACTTGTTGAAATTCAAGCCGGTTATCTGCTCTATCCGGGTCAGTCGATAACGCAGGGTGTTGGGGTGAATGAACAGGGCTTCGGCACAGGGATGCAGATCACAATCCTGCAAGAAATATTGGCGCAGCGTCTTTTGCAGCGTTCCCTTTGTGTCCTCCTGCGCCAGCTTTTGCAGCGGAGCCCGTAGCTGATCCGCCTGCCAGGAGTCCGCCAGGGTGCCGAGCAGCACTGAAAGCCGGTAATCCTCGAAGAAATAGACCTGCTTGCGGGGCGACTGGCGCATGCCACGGCGCAAGGTGTCTCGCGCCGTCTGGTAGGAGAGCGCCAGCCCGGGGATGCCGGCGAAGTAATCACCCACCCCGATGCGAACCTTGAAATGGGGAATACGGGAGAGCAGCTGCCGGATCCGGCTGCGCTCCTGCGCCGACTGCCAGACGCCGTCGCTGAGCTGGGCGGGTTTGAGCACCACTATCTCGTCCAGGCCGTTGATGGCCACCAGGTTGTCCCGCTCCGGGTTTTCCAGCAGGTGAACCAGCTCCCTCACCTGGGCGGGCTCGGCCTCCTCCAGCGCCAGCACGGCCACCACCCGGGGCTGGGCGAGATCCAGCTCGAGGAAGCGGGCCACCTGTTGCAATTGATCGGCCCGCCCTTCGCCGCGAATGAGCTGCAACACCAGCTCCTCCTTGTGGCGCTTGTCCCACTGCAACTGCTCGGTGAGCGCCGCCTGTTCCAGGATGAGCTCGGCGGTCATGCGCACCAGCTCGGCGTAAGCACGCACGATGTCCGGATCCCCAGAGATGCCGATGACACCGAGCAGCTCCCCCTGATAGGCGATGGGCAGGTTGATGCCGGGCCTCACCCCCTTGAGCTCCCGGGCGGTGGCCTCGCTTATCTCCACCACCCGGTTCTCGGTCAGGGCCAGCACGGCCCCCTCGTGGCGCTGGTGCAGCCGCTCCGGATTGCCGGACGCAATGATGAGTCCCCGTTCATCCATGACGTTGACCGAGAACGAGAGGATCTTCATCGCCCGGCTGACTATCTGATGCGCGAGCGCGTCGTTGAGCTGCATTGCCTCTCCATACCATTCGTTGACAGGGTCCCCGGCGTGCGCCATCACCGGGATCACCCGTTAAAGATCCCACATCATCAAGACAAGCGCGGGGGGGATCGCTAGAATAGGCCACTTTACGCTATCAGTGCCCCACCATGGATCAAGGATCCGGCATCATGCCGCTTTGCGCCGTGGTGGTTTCACCCTCCGATATGGACTCCGCTATGGATTATGAATTTCGCCGCGACCCGTTCGGTGGCTATCGCGCCCGGTTCTCCATGGGCCATGAAGCCATCGGCCAGTGGTTGATCGACGAGGTGGGCAAGGACGAGGAGAAGCTCGACGAGCTGTTCGCCATCATCGACCAGCTCTCCAGCCGGGCCCGCACCGAATACCGGCTGCTGGGGGGCGACTACTCCCTGCTGCTGACCCACGAGGAAGCCGAGGTGAAGGCCAATGTCCTCAATATCGAGCAGGACGAGGATCTCGACGATCTCGCCTACTACGATGATGAACAGCTGGCCATGTGCGGGCTGGAAGATTTTGCCCAGGTACTCGGCTCCTGGCGCGCCTTTATCCGCAACGAGGATATGGGCTGATTACCCCCATTCGGGCGAGCATGCCCCTTGCAACCCAACAGGATTGACTATGTCTATTTACGATTTTGATGACGAACTGCCGGAAGACGAGCTGGATCAACCGAAGAAACCCGCCCAACCCAAGAAGAAGGGCAAGCAGGTGCTGAACACCCAGGTCAACCTGAGCCCGCGCGATGCCAGCCGCCTGAACGGCATGCACGTCGAGGCCATCACCACCCTGGATGACGTCAGTCTGCCGAAGAACGTCATCTTCAAGGCCGGTCTCATCGCCCTGGGCGAGCTGGAAGCCAGCAAACGCGCCGACATCATCGCCCGGGTCATCGCCGAGTCCGGTCGCTGATACAGGAAGGCCATCGCCTCTCTCGGTGGCATCTTGCCGCCGTCCAAGCCGGAGCCCAGCTCCGGCTTTTCATTGCGCGTCTTCTGCCGGCCAGTCTCGGCCACCCCCTTTTCCTTGAACCAGACCATGGGGATCGTTAAGGTGCGCCCTTCATTCATACAAGGAGACTCGATGTTACCACTCCCCGATATCCTCATCTGGCTCGTCCTGGGGCTGGCCGTACTCTGCTGCCTCGCCCGCCGGACCAGGCCCGGCATGCTCCTGTTGGGACTTGCCCTGCTTACCGCCCTCTGGCTTGAGCGACTCGCGCCCCTCGCCGCTCTTGTCAGCCTCGCCGGTCTGCTGCTGGCCTGGCGTACCCCCACCCTACCCCCACCCTGGCGCGGCGTCGTACTGACGCTGGTACTGCTGTGGTCCCTCGCCCTGACGCTGCATCTGGTGCCCGGCTTTGACAATCTCAGGGTGCTCGACAAGGTACAGGCGGGCCCGGCCAGCGTGCCCTTCACCCTCTACCTCAATCTGGACAAGCCGCTCATTTTCTTCGCCCTGCTGCTGGCCATCCCCGGCCTGCTCGGCTCGGGTGGAACGATGCGCTGGCGGCCGCTGGCCCTGCTCATCCTGCCGCTCGCGGCCCTGCTCATCACCGCCTGGCAACTGGGCGCCCTCAAACCCGAAGCGGGACTGCCACACTGGTGGTGGCTGTTCGCGTTCAACAACCTGCTGTTCACCTGTGTGGCAGAAGAAGCGCTGTTCCGGGGATGCATCCAGCAAGGGGTGGCAAGCCGAAGCACGCCCTGGGCAGGTCTCCTGGTCGCCAGCCTGCTGTTCGGCGCAGCCCATCTTGCCGGTGGCCCGTTGCTGGTGTTGTTCGCCGCGCTGGCGGGGGCCTGCTATGGCCTGGCGTTCCAGCTGAGCGGGCGCCTCAGTGTCGCCATCCTGCTCCACTTCCTGTTCAACTTCGCCCACCTGGCCCTGTTTACCTATCCCCTGGCCAGCCACTGACGTCGAGCACAGGTTCACCGGGCAAAAAAATGCCCCGCCCCCGTGGGGGCAGGGCATCTGCATTCACCCTGCAATCTAGTCGACGTAGAAGGTCTGCTGGAAGGTCAGCGTCTGCTGCTGCCCCTCCCCCATTATTTTCAGGGTGAACTGGTAGGTGTCCTCATTGCGATAGGGCAGCACTGCCAGGTAATAGATGGCATTCCCCTCTTTCACCTCCTGAAAATTCAGGGGGCGAAGGGTGCCGGTCAGATTGCGGGCTTCGCCGCTGATCCCCACCGCCTGTGCCACCCCCTGCTTGTTCTGCACCGCGATATTGACGATGCCGTTATAGCGGCTGCGCTCCAGGCCATAGGTCCTGGCTACCTCGGGGGTGAGGAAGCTGGAGTTGAACGCGCTGTAGTGCACTTTCCAGGGGCCCAGCTCCTGCATCTGCTCAGCCCGCAGCGGCAGCGTCATCAGGAGTGCCAGCAGGCAACTCATCCAGGCTGTTTTCATGATGTCATCCCTCTCGTATCAACCCTGATTATCGAGCAGAGCGGCAATCTCGGCGGGGATCTGCTTTGGCGCGTCGATGGCGACCGTCTTGTGCCGACCCAGCTCCCCCCGCAGGATGCGAACCTGCCCCTTGGCCACCTTGCACTGCTTGGCCAGGTACTTGATCAGGTGACTGTTGGCCTGACCATCCACCGGCGGTGCCGTGATGGCCACTTTCAACTCGTCACCGTGCAATCCGATGATCTGATCCCGGCTCGCCTTGGGCTGGATCATCAGATGCAACACCAGCTCGTCCCCTTCCAGCAGGACGGCGGGCATCAGATCATCCACCACAACTGGCCGAACAGATCCCCCATCAGGTAGTTGATGGCCTGCAGCGCGATGAAGGCGACCAGCACGGAGAGATCCAGCCCGCCCAGTGCAGGCAGGATGCGGCGAATGGGGGCCAGGAAGGGTTCAGTGAGCTGGTGCATCACGTATTCAATGGGGTTGCGACCCTGGCTTACCCAGCTCAGGATGGCGCGGATAAGCAGGATCCAGAAGATCATGGAACCCGCCTTCTTCAGCACGGTGAGCGTCGCAAACAGACAGAGAGTGAGCCAGTCCGCCTGCAGCACATTCATGCTCTTGAGCAGGACCAACTTGCCAAAGGCGATCAGCAGCGCCAGCAGCACAGAGGCCATATCCAGCCCGCCAAAACCCGGGATGACGCGGCGCAGGGGCACCACCAGCGGGTTGGTCAGCTTGACCACCATCTGGCTCATGGGGTTGTAGAAGTCGGCCCGCGCCCACTGCAGCCAGACCCGCAGCAGCACCACCATGAGGTAGAGATCAAAGACAGTGTTAATCAAAAAGTAAGCCGTGTTCATCCGGGCTCCTTGCTAAAAGGGATTCAGAAAAGGGTTTCCATTTCGCCGGCCCGGGTAACGGCCGCCTGCATGGCTCTTGCGGTCAGCGGCATCAGCCCCTGCTCCTGGAATGTCTTGACGGCCTCGGCCGTGGTCCCGCCCTTGCTGGTCACCTGCTCGCGCAGGGTCTGCAGCGACAGCTCGGGATTCTGCTCCACCATGGCGGCCGCCCCCAGGGCGGTTTGCTGCACCAGCAGGCGAGCCTGCTCCGGCGTAAAGCCCATGGCCTCGGCCTCCTCGGCAATCGCCTGCATGAACAGGAAGAAGTAGGCCGGGGCACTGCCCGCCGCCGCAATGACGCCGTTGATGCCGGCCTCCTCATCCACCCAGAGGGTCTTGCCCACGGATTGCATCATCTGTTCGGCCACCGCCCTATCGGCCTGCCCGATGGCGGGCGGTGCATAGAGCCCGGTCATCCCCAGCCCCAGCAAGGAGGGGGTGTTGGGCATGGTGCGAATGATGCGATCGTGACCGCCAGCCATCTCCTGCAAGCGTGCGACGCGAATGCCGGCAGCGATGGAGATGAGCAACTTGCCATCCAGCGAGCCAAGCTCGGCCACCAGCGCGCTCAGCATGCCCGCCATCAGCTGGGGCTTGACCGCCAGCACGATCACCTCGGCCTCCCGGGCCACCTCGGCGTTGTCCTGGGTGATACGGATGCCGAACTGGCTGGCCAGTTCGTCCAGCTTGGGGCGACTGGGATTGGCGGCGATGATACGCTCTGCCGGGTAACCCGCCTGGATGAGGCCGGCAATGATACTGCGGCTCATGTTGCCTGCCCCGATGAAGGCGAGGGTTCTCTGCTGCATCAAACACTCCTGTTACTGACATCGCAGCGGATGCCGACCCAGCCTGTGCGGGCTGACAGCATCACACGCGCCTGTTTACCTGAAAAAAAAGCACGACCGGGGGTGTTTCTCGCCCCGGCTCTTGCTCATGAATAGTCGCGGGCCCCGAAGATGGCGGTCCCGACCCGCACCATGGTACTGCCATGGGCAATGGCCGGCTCGAGATCCTCGGTCATCCCCATCGAAAGGGTGTCGACGCTCGGGTATTGTTGCGCAAGCTCGGTGAACAGAGCCTGCATGCGCGCCATCTGGGCCGCGAGCACCCCCTCGTCGCTGGTATGCTCGGGGATGGCCATCAGGCCGCGCAACCGCAGCCGCTCGCTCTGGGCCACCAGAGAGGCCAGGCGGAAAATCTCTTGCGCCGACGTACCGGATTTGCTGCTCTCTCCGCTAATATTGATTTGCAGACAGATATTTAGCGGCGCGAGCCCACCCGGTCTCTGATTGTTGAGGCGTTCGATGAGCTTGTCGCGATCGACACTTTGAACCCAGTCGAACCGCTCCGCCACCAGCTTGGACTTGTTCGATTGCAGCGGGCCGATAAAGTGCCACTCTATGTCTGTACAGGCGTTCTGCTCGCGCAAGGCATCAATCTTGAGCGCGGCCTCCTGGGCGTAGGATTCGCCAAAGCGCCGCTGACCGGCGGCATAGGCAGCCTGAATGTCCCCCAGCGGCTTGGTTTTGCTGACAGCAAGCAACTGGATGTGATCTGGGCTGCGGCCAACACGCCGTGCAGCCTCTACAATACGTTCCTTTACCTGAAGCAGGTGCTGGGCAATCTGGCTCATATTTCGTTCGTAATCTTGTGATGGGAGAATAACAAATCTATGGATATCACAGAGTTATTGGCATTCAGTGTAAAGCATAAGGCCTCGGATCTACACCTCTCGGCCGGGGTCCCCCCGATGATCAGGGTTGATGGGGAGGTTCGCAAGATCAATTTGCCCGCCCTGGATCACCGGGAAGTCCATGCTCTCATTTACGACATCATGAATGACCACCAGCGCAAGGAGCTGGAGGAGAACTTCGAGGTGGACTTCTCCTTCGAAGTACCCGGCATGGCACGCTTTCGGGTCAATGCCTTCCAGCAGGCGCGCGGCTCGGGCGCCGTGTTTCGTACCATCCCGAGCACCGTTCTGACCCTGGACGATCTGGGGGCGCCGGAGATATTTCGCAAGATAGCGGAGTACCCTCGCGGCCTGGTGCTGGTGACTGGACCCACCGGCTCGGGCAAATCCACCACCCTGGCCGCCATGGTCGATTACATCAATGACAACTTCCACCACCACATCCTCACCATCGAGGATCCCATCGAATTCGTGCACGAGAACAAGCGCTGCCTGGTGAACCAGCGGGAAGTACACCGCGACACCAAGAGCTTCAGCAACGCCCTGCGCTCGGCCCTGCGGGAAGACCCGGATATCATCCTGGTAGGTGAAATGCGGGACCTCGAAACCATCCGCCTCGCCATGACCGCCGCCGAAACCGGTCACCTGGTGTTTGGCACCCTGCACACCTCCTCGGCTGCCAAGACCATCGACCGCATCATCGACGTCTTCCCCGGCTCGGAGAAGGACATGGTGCGATCCATGCTCTCCGAATCCCTGCGAGCGGTCATCTCCCAGACCCTGCTCAAGCGTATCGGTGGCGGCCGGGTGGCGGCCCACGAGATCATGCTGGGGATCCCGGCGGTGCGAAACCTCATCCGGGAAGACAAGGTGGCCCAGCTCTATTCCGTCATCCAGACCGGGATGACCCACGGCATGCAGACCATGGACCAGAGCCTCAAGCAGCTGGTCAACCGGGGGGTCGTCGCCTCCCTCGATGCCAAGGCCAAGGCGGTCGATCCCAATACCATTTAAGCTCGCACACCCAAGGAGTCGCCATGAACATGGATGTTCTGCTCGCCGCACTGGTTGAACAAAAGGGCTCGGATCTCTTCATCACGGTCGATGCCCCCCCGACCCTCAAGGTCAACGGGCGTCTGGTGTCACTCGGGCCGGCTCCCCTCGACAAGACGACGGCGCTGGCGTTGATCAGGGAGAGCCTGGACGAGACCCACTTCGAGCGCTTCCTGCACACCCGCGAGGCCAACTACGCCATCCAGCGGGGCTCGCTGGGGCGCTTTCGGGTCAGCGCCTTCTGGCAACAGGATATGCCGGGCATGGTGCTGCGCCGCATCGAGACCCGCATCCCCACCTTTGACGAGCTGGTGCTGCCTCCCATCCTGCAGGAGGTCGCCATGGCCAAACGCGGGCTGGTGCTCTTCGTCGGCGCCACTGGCGCCGGCAAGTCCACCACCCAGGCGGCCATGATCGGCTTTCGCAACCAGCACGGTGACGGCCACATCCTGACGGTGGAGGATCCGGTGGAGTTCGTCCATCAGCACGATCGCTGTCTGGTGACCCAGCGGGAGGTGGGGATCGACACCGCATCCTTCGATGTCGCCCTCAAAAACTCCCTGCGCCAGGCCCCGGATGTCATCCTCATCGGTGAAATCCGCTCCCAGGAGACCATGGAATTCGCCATCCAGTTCGCCGAGACGGGGCACCTCTGCCTCGCCACCTTGCACGCCAACAATGCCAACCAGGCGCTGGATCGCATCCTGCATCTGGTCCCCCAGGAGAAGCACCGCCAGTTCCTGTTCGATCTCTCCTTCAACCTGCGCGCCATCGTCGCCCAGCAGCTGCTCCCCTCCGCTCACGGGCAGCGCCGGGTCGCCGCCTTCGAGATCCTGCTCAACACCCCGCTCGTCACCGACATCATCCGCAAGGGAGAGATGCACAGACTCAAGGAGGTGATGACCAAATCCGGCGAGCTCGGCATGCAGACATTCGATCAGGCACTGTTCGGCCTGTTCTGCGCCGGCCAAATTGGCTACAGTGAGGCCCTTGCCCATGCCGACTCCGCCAACGACCTGCGACTGCTCATCAAGCTGTCGGGTCGCGAGCAGCTGGGCGCAGGCACTCTCGACAACGTGACCCTGGATGAATGAGGGGTGTGCGTCACCGCTAGTAAAGGACAGTTATGCTGATTGTGGTTTCCCCGGCCAAGACGCTGGATTACGAGTCACCCCTGGTGACCTCCCGTTTCACCCAACCCGAACTGCTGGACCACTCCGCAGCACTGATCACCCGGGCTCGTCAACTGAGCCCGGACCAGATCGCCAGCCTGATGAAGATCAGCGACAAGCTCGCCGGCCTCAACGCCGCCCGCTTTGCCGAGTGGCAGCCTGACTTCACGCCGGCCAACGCCCGCCAGGCGCTGCTGGCCTTCAAGGGGGACGTCTACACCGGTCTGGCCGTAGAAGATTTCAGCGAGGCCGACCTCGACTTCGCCCAGGCCCACCTGCGCATGCTCTCCGGCCTTTATGGCGTGCTGCGGCCGCTTGACCTCATGATGCCCTACCGCCTGGAGATGGGGATCCGCCTCGACAACCAGCGCGGCAAGGACCTCTACCAGTTCTGGGGCGACATCATCACTGAGCACCTGAACAAGGCGCTGGCAGCCCAGAGGGACGACGTACTGATCAACCTCGCCTCCGACGAGTATTTCAAGTCGGTGCGCCCGAAAGCCCTGCAGGGGCGCATCATCACCCCGGTCTTCAAGGACGAGAAGAACGGCCAGTTCAAGATCATCAGCTTCTACGCCAAGAAGGCCCGCGGCATGATGGCACGCCATATCATCAAGCATCGGCTCACCCGGGTGGAACAGCTGACCGGTTTCAATGCCGACGGCTACTACTTTGTACCGGAAGAGTCCGACGCCAATACCCTGATGTTCAAGCGCGCTGAAAATTAATTACACATTCAAGGGAACCAAGTCGGAGATCCTCGGGTCTGACTCTGTGAATCCTCTGTTGTAAGCACTTTTTGTTGGCCGACGTCCTTGCGTCGGCTTTTTTCTGCGCCTCTCTCAGGCCACTCCCCAGGCAGCAGACAGCAAAACGGCCATCCTGGGATGGCCGTTTCAACTGTGCTCGGGGGCATTACTTCTTTTTCTTCTTTGCCGACTTCTTGGCATCCTTCGGCTTTTTCTTCTTCACCGGCACCCGCGCTTCCTTGTGTCTGGGGCGCAGCTCATCGATCACCCGGCGCTTGAGGCGCTCCTCGGTGTAGCGTTCGATCTTGGCGACCATGGCCATGTCGTGAGCTTCCACCAGGCTGATGGCGCAGCCACGGTTGCCGGCACGACCGGTACGACCGATGCGGTGCACATAGACATCCGCGCCGTAGGGCATGTCGTAGTTGATGACATGGCTGACGTTCGGCAGGTCGATGCCGCGGGCGGCCACGTCGGTGGCGATGAGGAAGGGCACCTCCCCTTCGTGGAACTTGCGGATAGACTCGATGCGCTTGGCCTGCTCCATCTCGCCACGGATCCAGGCGCAGGGCACGCCTGCCGCCTGCAACTGGCCGGAAAGCTCCGCCAGTCGCTCACGGGTCTTGACGAAGATGATGGCCTTCTGGGTTTCCGGGTTTTTCAGGATGTGCACCAGCAGAGCCAGCTTGTGGGCGGCATCATCGGCCAGGTGGATCCACTGGGTGATGGGGCGGCGCTCGCTGCGGGGCGGCTCGGCGTGCAGCTCAACCGGGTCTTTGAGGATCTCGCTCGCAAACTTCTCGAGGCCGGCCCCTTCCAGGGTGGCGGAGAAGAGCATGGTGTGCTTGCGGTAGCGCGCCTCTTCCACGATGCGGTCCACGTCCTTGATGAAGCCCATGTCCAGCATCCGGTCCGCTTCATCCAGCACCAGCACCTCGATGTCGTGGCTCTCGAACTCCTCTTTCTCGATGTACTCGAGCAGACGGCCCGGGGTGGCCACCACGATGTCGGTGGTCTTGGTCAGGGCAGGCAGCTGCTCTTCATGGCTGACACCACCGATGATGGTCTCGATGCTGAGATGGGTGTGCACCGCCAGGGCCTTGGCGTGAGCACTCACCTGCAGCGCGAGCTCGCGGGTCGGAGTCAGGATCAGCATGCGGCACGGACCCGGCTTGCGACGCGGGAAGTCCAGCAGGTGCTGCATCGCGGGCAGCAGGAAGGCGGCGGTCTTGCCGGTTCCGGTCGGCGCAGAAGCCAGAATATCGCGGCCGTCCAGGGCTGGCTCCAGCACCATCTGCTGGATGGTGGTGGGGCGGGTGAATCCCATCTCGGCCAAGGCCCGACTGAGGGCTGGATTCAGGTCGAAATCATCAAAGGACTGGCTCATGGCAATACTCGGTCATTAAGGAAGCGGCAGATTATAGGCGATTATGCCGCCGGCTCCTATGGTGACTGTGGCTTAGCCGCTATAATCGCCGGCCATTTTCCGCGGGCAGGCACAGGAGGAGGGCCGAATGGGGCGCAACAACGGTTTCACGTTCAAGCAATTTCACATCGATCACGACCGCTGCGCCATGAAGGTCGGTACGGACGGCATTCTGCTGGGAGCCTGGGCGCCGGTCGACAGCGCCCGCCGGGTGCTGGACATCGGCACCGGCAGCGGCCTCATCGCCCTGATGCTGGCCCAGCGCAGCACGAACGACTGCCACATAGACGGGGTGGAGCTGGATAAGGATGCAGCCATGCAGGCCCAGGAGAATGTGACGGCCTCCCCCTGGCGTGAGCGGGTCACCATCATAGAGAGCGCCATTCAGGATCACCTCGCCCCCCCTTACGATCTCATCGTCTCCAACCCGCCCTATTTCCCGGCAGGCCAGACACTTCGCGATCCAGCCAGGGCTCTGGCGCGACATACCGGGGGGCTCGACCCCAGGGGATTGCTGGCCGCCAGCGATCGCCTGCTGAGCCGTACCGGGCAACTGGCCCTGGTGCTGCCCACGGCGATGGCGGATGAAATTTTATGCATTTCGTCGAGTTATGATCTGTATGAGCGTTGTTATCTGGCTGTTACTACCAGAGAGGGGAAAGAGGCAAATCGTGTTTTATTGCTGCTTGGCAGAGGATTAAACAAGTGTGAGAGGGGTGAAATTGTGATCCATTCTGCCACGGGAGGCTATTCCGACAGATATATCCAACTAACCAGCCCCTTCTATTTGAAGATGTAAATTTTGCCTTGAACTATTTTTTCACATCATTATGCTGACTGCTAAATGAGCGCCCGCTCAAGACCAGTTCAAACCACTGGTCGCGATGAAAAAACCAGCGGGGCTCTTTTTTTTACCCCCGGAAAGTGCCGGTCACTGACAAATAAAAAACTATAACAAGCAATAGTTTACAAGACAGACGAGGTTGAACTTGACGAAATCACTCACATTGTCCGATGTACTCGGATTGGGCTTCATGACCTTTGCGTTCTATCTGGGCGCAGGCAACATCATCTTCCCGCCCCTGGCCGGCTTCATGGCGGGTGAGCACCTCTCCCTGGCCATGCTGGGCTTCCTGGTCACCGCCGTGGGCCTGCCCCTCATCACCATCATCGCCGTCGCCAAGGCTGGCAACGGCTGGGCCGGCATGACCAAGCTGCTGCCAGCCGGCGTGGCCACCGCACTGGCCGTCGCCATCTACATCATCATCGGCCCGGCCTTCGCCGCCCCCCGTACCGGCCTGGTGGCCTACGAGATGGGCCTCAAGCCCTTCCTTGGCGACATGGGACCATCCGGTCTGGCTGCCTATACAGTACTGTTCTTCGGCGTGGCCATCCTGGTCTCCCTGAACCAGGGCAAGCTGATGGATGCCATCGGCAAGTACCTGACCCCGCTGCTGATGCTGCTGCTGCTGACCCTGGCCATCGGTGTCTTCGTCGCACCGCAAGGAAGCATGCCTGCCGCATCCGGTGACTACCAAAGCACCCCCTTCGTGAAGGGCATTCTGGAAGGCTACAACACCATGGACACCCTGGCGTCCCTGATGTTCGGCGCCCTGATCGTCGACCTGCTGCGCCAGAAAGGCATCCATGACTACCAGAGCCAGTTCAAGTACCTGGCCATCGCGGGCATCATCTCCGCCATCGGTCTCTCCGTGGTCTATGTCTCCCTGTTCCAGCTGGGTAACACCGCTGCCGGCGTCGCCACCGACGTGAGCAACGGCGGTGCCATCGTCAACGCCTACGTGCTGAGCCTGTTCGGCCAACCGGGTCAGTTCATCCTGGCTGCCATCATCACCCTGGCCTGCTTCACCACGGCCGTCGGCCTCATCTCCGCCTGCTCCGACTTCTTCCACAACCTGACCGGCATGAGCTACAAGAAGCTGGTCGTGCTGCTGGGTGTCATCTGCGGCGTCGTGGCCAACGTGGGCCTGAGCCAGCTCATCAGCCTCTCCATTCCGGTGCTGGTCGCCATCTACCCGGTTGCCGTGGCGCTGGTACTGGTCACCTTCCTGAAGGGTTACTTCGGTCGCCCCCGCCTGGTGTTCCGCTCCGTGCTGCTGGTCGCCTTCCTGTTCGGCTGCCTGGACGGCCTGGGCGCCGCCGGCATGAAGATGGATGCTTTCGCCTTCCTGCCGCTGTTTGACAAGGGCCTGGCCTGGTTGCTGCCGACCCTGCTGGCCTGTGGCCTCGGTGTCATGGTGCGTGGCAATGGCAAGCTGGCTGCAGAAGCGGCCTGATAACAGATCTTGATCAAATGAAAGAGGCCAGCATTCGCTGGCCTCTTTTTTGTTGGTGCAATCTGGTTCATCCGTTGTGGAGAGCGCTCTTCAGAGGACGGTTGCTGGCTTGGGTTTGCCTGCAAGACCGTACCAGTGATGCTCAAACCGGCCCGCATGCCAGCGCAGGGTGCCCCAGGGCTGGTCAGCCTGCCAGCGCGGGAAGTTGATCTCCACGCGGTTGTCTTCGTACTTGTAGAGAGAGGTGCTGATCTCGATATCCGACAGGATAAGCAGCACCACCCCACCGATGACACTCCATTTCAGCATCTTCCACATGGCGATTACTCGAAGCAGATCTCGATGGTGGCACGGCCATACTCCGATTCGAACGGCATCATGATCTTGGCGCCGTCGGCCCGGTGAGTGATGGTGTGATTGGGACCGGAGACGATGACCGGGGTCGCCATGTCGAACTCATAGCCCTTCTCCCCCAGCATGCGTTTGGCGCCGCCCGTCACCATGTTGGTGATCTCGCCCACCATGTCGGTCACTTCCTCGTTGATGGTGGCCGGCGCCTCCCCCAGCATGCGACGCATGATCTCCAATGCCAGCCCCTTCTCGAAGCTGATGGAGAGGGAACCCCGGGTCTGCGGACCCACCATGCCAATCAGGCCGGAGACATCTCCCCGAGCCAGCTCGTCCGTCTTGCGCTTGGGCGCGCCCGGTTTGAGTTCCAGCTGTGCCATGGTGGAGAGCACGTTGAGCAGGGAGAGCAGGAACGGGTTTACAAAATCAGCCTTCATCTTGACTTCCTACGGTAGCGGAACAGCGGGCACATTGACCATGGGCTTCTATGGTCTTGTTGGTAATAGTAAAACCATGCTGATGAGCCTGCTCGGAAAAGGCGCCGTCGATGGCGGGATCGTGCAGCTCCACTACCTCACCGCAACGATCGCAGATCAGCAGTTGCATCGGGTGGGCATGGTCGAAGTGGCAGCAGAAGATGAAGGCGTTGAGCGACTCCACCTTGTGGGCAAAGCCCTGTTCGAGCAGGAAGTCGAGCGCCCGATAGACGGTAGGCGGTTTGGCATGAGCCTCGGTCTGCTGCAACTGGGCCAGCAAATCATAGGCACTGATGGCATTGCCGTGGGCGGCAAGCAGCCGGAACACCTGGCGCCGTGTCGGGGTGAAACGGATCCCTCGCTGCTCGCAGAGGCGTTCCGCTCGTTGTAGAAGTTGGTCTTGATTCATGTTCACGCAGATACCCTGTCAATTAGCCGGATACTATCACAGGGCCCCCAGTGCGCGGCGACAAAATTCATTTTCTGGGGCTGTCTCACGTTGTGATAGAATCCCGCCCCTTGTTTGGCCAACCCGGATGATTTTTATGCAGGCGCAGCGCTTTTCCATCGCCCCCATGCTGGACTGGACCGATCGGCATTGCCGTTATTTCCACCGTCTGATGACCCGCCAGACCCTGCTCTATACCGAGATGGTGACCACGGGCGCCATCATCCACGGCAAGGGCGACTATCTGGGCTACAGCGAGCAGGAACACCCTCTCTCCCTGCAACTGGGTGGCAGCAACCCGGCAGACCTGGCCCGCTGCGCCAGGCTCGCCGAGGAGCGCGGCTATGACGAGGTCAACCTCAACGTCGGCTGCCCTTCCGATCGGGTGCAAAACGGCCGCTTCGGCGCCTGCCTCATGGGCGAACCCGCGCTGGTGGCCGATTGCGTCAAGGCGATGCGCGACGTAGTCGACATTCCGGTCACCGTGAAGACCCGTATCGGCATCGACGAGCAAGACTCCTACGAGTTCTTGCAGGCCTTCATCGAGCAGGTAAGGGACGCCGGTTGCGATACCTTCATCGTCCATGCCCGCAAGGCCTGGTTGAGCGGCCTGAGTCCGAAAGAGAACCGCGAGATCCCGCCCCTCGATTATCCTCGCGTCTACCAGGTCAAGCAGGATTACCCGGAACTGACCATTGCCATCAACGGCGGGGTGACCAGTCTGGAACAGACTCTTGAACATCTGCAGCACCTCGACGGGGTCATGATGGGCCGCGAAGCTTACCAGAATCCCTACATTCTGGCCCAGGTGGACAATCTGGTGTTCGGCGAGAACCATGCCGTGCCAAGCCGCCACGAGGTGGTGCGGATGATGCTGCCCTACATCGAACAGGAGCTGGCCAAGGGCAACTACCTCTCCCACATGACCCGCCACATGCTGGGGTTGTTCCAGAACATGCAGGGGGCGCGCGCCTGGCGTCGCCATCTGAGCGAGAATGCCTGCAAGCCGGGGGCCGACATTCAAGTGGTGCTGGACGCCATGGCCAAGGTGCCGGAGTTCGCGCCAGCCGACGCGGTGGAGTGATCATGTACCGCTTCACCGGATCCTGGCTGCACAAGGCCTTGGTGCGTCTGTGCGCCGGCCTGCTCACCATTCTCGGCATCAAGCTCAGCGCCTTCTATTTCATCGGGCTGCTGATAGTGCTGGGGCTGCACCGGGACCAGATCCTGGGCTAAGCGCCCCACGCTCCCGAACAAGAAAAAGCCGGCGCCCCTGCGCCGGCTTTTTTGTCACCACGGAGGTGACCCGACAGTCTGGCTTACTCTTCCTGAACCATGAACTGGAGTTCAGGGGGAGAAGAGGTCAGCACATCGGCGCAGTAATCCCAGGTCGAGATGCGGTAGTGCTGCAAATCTTCATCCAGGTGCAGTCCATCGGATTCCTGATGGAACCAGCTGGCGAAACGGGACGGGGTGATGAGCTGGATCTGCTCCTCGATGACGTGGCTGTCACGCCCCTCCGCCAGATCGCAATCCTCCATCACCCGCACTGCGAAGATGTGGCGAAAACTCACCCGGCACAGGGGCAACGGAGGCAGATCGATGCTGCGAGCACGCCCCAGCATGACGGTCAGGGTGTCGCTCCAGATATCCTGATGCAGTTCGGCCACGACCAGGCCGGGAGGGAGTTGACGAGAGGGTGCCCAGGGGACGGCTACCTGCCGAATGGCATTTTTCTGTTCCATATCCACCTCGCTACAGCGCATGCCATATTCTGAGTGTATCTGAAACAAATTTTGACGAAGATGGCAAGAAAAAACCCGGCACAAGCCGGGTTTCATTTGATTACAAGACGATCTTATTTGACGGCGTCTTTCAGCGCCTTGCCAGCCACGAAGGACGGCACATTGGCGGCTGCAATCTGGATCTCTTTACCGGTTTGCGGGTTGCGACCGGTACGGCCCGCGCGATGGTTGACCTTGAAGGTACCAAAACCCACCAACTGAACGGCATCGCCCTCTTTCAGGCTCTGGGTAATACCATTGATGATCTCTTCCAGAGCGACTTTGGCCTGAGCTTTGCTCAGGTCTGCTTTGGCGGCAATTGCATCGACAAGTTGAGCTTTGTTCATAACATTTCCTTTATGATCGGGCATTTAGCACCGGGCCACTCTATTCAAAAAAAAACACTCAGGCAAAGGCTTTATCAGCCGGATTGGCTTGAATGCTGGGGTTTTCATCAAGATCTGCGGAAATAGTCACATATATCGCCCCCTTGTCCCCTGGATGGGCGACAGGATGCGAAGTACCGGTGGGGAGAGGCATGCAAATCCCCGCCTGATGTAACAATATCCCTACACTCCTATTGACGGTCAACTGGATTTTCCCTAGTTATAGGAGTGTCGTCAGTCGATGAGAATGACCGGAGGCGTGCGACCCGAGAGCCGCATGCCATGCCCATGGAGGGACTATGTTAACTGAACTGGAAAAAACCAAGCGCGCACTGGCAGGCAAGCACAGAGCAATAGATGACTGGCTGGATGCCAGACAGGCGTTGCTGGTCGAGTACATGCGACTGGCAGGCCTCATGCCCGCCAAGTGCAAGCAACGCACCCTCCCAGGTCACGTCGAACTGCAACGTTTTTGCGAACAACTGGTCGATTACGTCAGCGCAGGCCATTTCGAGATCTACAACCATGTCGTCACCGCCTTTGAGCAAGCCAGCGGGGACAAACTGGAGCTGGCCAAGCGCATCTACCCCCATATCCGTGCCTGTACCGAATTCGCGCTGGAGTTCAACGACAAGTACAGCAACGCCGACGAAGCCCAGTTGCTGCAACTGGACGAGGATCTGAACCAGCTCGGCCCCGTGCTGGAGGACAGGTTCAAACAGGAGGATCGGCTGGTCAAGGCGCTGCAGGTGGTGGAATCCCTCAGCCATCAGCAGGTCTGATATTCAATATCGGAGCCAGCTCAATATCCTGGCGTGCCAGCTGGATTACACTCTGCAACATGAAGGATGAGCATCTTGCTCCCACGCAGACCGGAGACGACCATGGCCGAGCGCCGCCACTTTACTCGGATTTTCTATTTGACCGCCGCCAAGCTCACCCAGGGTGAACACCAGTGGCGCACCCAGCTGGTCGATGTCTCCCTGCAGGGAGCCCTGCTGCTCAGACCCGAGGATTGGGTCGCCAGCGAGGATAAGGAGTACGAAATCTGCTTCGTGCTCGGGGGCAGCGACATCGAGATCAAGATGCAGGTCGAGCTGACCCACGAAGCCAGCAAGAAGCTGGGGTTTTACTGCCACCACATCGACATCGACAGCGCCACTCACCTCAAGCGGATGATCGAGCTGAACATCGGAGAGGAGCAACTGCTCCATCGCGAGCTGGAGCAGTTGCTGCAAGAGCACCGAGACCACGTCCCCCCCGAATCCTGAGCAGGCAGGCAGAAAAACAAAGGAGCGTCCATACGCTCCTTTTTCATGGTCGGTTACAGGGCCTCGAGGGCATCGGAGAGTTTCTTCACCGGCACCACCTCCATCCCCTCGATAGGATGTTTGGGCGCATTGGCATGCGGGACGATGGCTCGGCGGAAACCGTGCTTGGCCGCCTCCTGCAGTCGCTCCTGACCCGAGGGCACGGGCCGTATCTCGCCGGAGAGCCCCACTTCGCCAAAGACCACCAGATCCTTGGGCAGGGCCTGATCCCGGAAGCTCGACACCATGGCCAGCAGCAGCGCCAGATCCGCACTGGTCTCCTCGACTTTGACGCCACCCACCACGTTGATGAACACATCCTGATCCGCCATCTGCAACCCGCCGTGACGATGCAGCACCGCCAGCAGCATGGCGAGACGGTTGTGGTCCATCCCCACCGCCACCCGGCGCGGATTGGAGAGCTGGGAGTAATCCACCAGCGCCTGCAACTCCACCAGCAGGGGGCGCGTGCCTTCCCAGATCACCATGACGATGGAGCCCGGAGCCTGCTCCTCCCCGCGGCTGAGGAAAATCGCGGAAGGGTTGCTCACCTCCTTCATTCCCTGCCCGGTCATGGCGAAGACCCCCAGTTCGTTGACCGCACCGAAGCGGTTCTTGTGGGAGCGCAGGGTGCGAAAACGCGAGTCGTGCCCGCCATCCAGCAGCACGGAGCAGTCGATGCAGTGCTCCAGCACCTTGGGACCCGCCAAGGTGCCGTCTTTGGTGACGTGGCCCACCATGAAGATGGCCACATGATTCTGCTTGGCATAGCGTGTCAGCAGCGCCGCCGACTCCCGCACCTGAGAGACGGACCCCGGCGCAGACTGCACATCCGCCACGTGCATCACCTGGATGGAGTCGATGACCATGATCTGAGGCTGCTCCTGCTGGGCGATGAGGCAGATCTGCTCGACACTGGTCTCGGACAACATGCGCAGCTTGTCCGTGGGCAGACCCAGCCGACCGGCCCGCATCGCCACCTGTTGCAGTGACTCCTCACCGGTCACATAGAGGGTCTTCATGCGCTGCGCCAGGCCGCACATGGTCTGCAGCAACAGGGTCGATTTGCCGGCCCCGGGGTTGCCGCCGATGAGAATGGCCGAACCGGGGACCACGCCGCCACCGAGTACGCGGTCCAGCTCCTTGAAGCCCGAGCTGAAACGGGGGATCTCCGTGGTGGCGATCTCCGCCAGGGTCTGCACCTGGCTGCCGACGGCGCCCGCATAACCGGTATAGCGAGCGCTCTTGCCGGGTGTCGTCACCCCCAGTCGCACCTCGGTGATGGTGTTCCATTCCTTGCACTCGCTGCACTGGCCTTGCCAGCGGGTGAAGTCGGCTCCACATTCGGAACAAACATAGGCGGTTTTGTTTTTGGCCATGGATAACTCGGGGACAGGATGAATTCCTGCTTGATATACTTGTTTGCGACCGGCAGATCAAACCCAGAATCGGAAAAGTGACTTTCCGCGGCAGGAATACATGGATTCAGAACAACCACTACATCTGATAGAACAACTTGTCCCCCTGCTCCGGGAAAAGGACTTCGACGAAATCTTCAACCGTCTGACCCAGAACGAAAATACCAACAGTCGGTTCCTGCTGAAGATGGAACTCAAACGCAAGTGCACCCCCTGCCGGCGCGTCATCGACATGCGCAACGAGCTGGGCGCCCTCTGTCAGGTGCATGAGTTCGACGGGGTGACCCACTTCATGCCCGCCGAGGCCATCGAGCTGTTTCAATCCCAGTGCTACCTCTACCGGGACAGCTACACCCTGGGGGTCTACGAGGCGCTGCAAGCCTGGTACAAACTCAACCAGGGGCGCAGCGACAATCTGGCGCTGCCCATCAGCCCGTTTCGTCCGTTCGATGTCAGCGCCATCCCCTTCGCCAGCCATTACGGGCGACAGGAAGAGCGCATGCACTTCAGCTCTCCCATGGTGCTCCAGCTCGCCAACGGCGAGAAGATCCTCGCCAAGAGCTCCGACATCTCCCTCGGCGGCATCCGGGTATCCGTGCCCTATCTGCCCGACTACCAGACAGGCGACCTGATAGCCGTCTTCTTCACCGGACTGGAACGCGATCATCCCCATCCCCTGCTGCGTGACCCGGTCAGCTACCAGATCCTGGGGGAGGAGAGAAAAGAGGACAAATTCTGGCTCAGGCTGCTCAAGAACGGCGAGCATCCGGTGTTCGACGAGTTCCTGCGCGACTTCATCGAGCGCAACCGCAGCCGCTATCGCGTCAGCGTCGACTACCTGCTCTCCGCCGCCGTCATCAAGGGGTATGAGCAGTTCTATCTGCCGCGCATGACCGGCATGCCCCTCTATTTCGGCAAGGGCAGCGTCCCCGCCCTCGAGATCGCCCTGCGCACCGAGAACAACCAGCACATTCTCGAATACTGGCGCGACGCCAAGAACCGCGACATGCTCGCCAGCCTCTTCACTGCGGCCCGCATGCCCTCGTTGCTCCCAGGCAAAGAGGGGCTGCGCGAGACGCTGATCTACAGCTTTACCCATGCGGTACGAAGCCACCTCTACTTCTTCTCCGCGACCCGGGAGGAGCTGGAACAAAGCGGACTGACCGCGCTCTTCTTCCAGATCGGAGCCCGCCGCCCCAGCTGGCGGGTGTACAAGTTCAGCATGGAAGCCTGCACCCTGCGGGAGGCCGACCTCGACAACCCCCAGGGCGGGGCGAGCCAGTTGCAGGACAGGCTGCTGCGCGAGCGCCTGGCCCAGCTCGGTTACGTGGGCATGCTGCAGGAGATAAACCTGGACAACCAGCGCGACGAGTTCCAGCGAGAGACCAGCCAGGAGCCGCTCAACGCCAACGCCTTGCAGCGCTTTGGCCATGACATCCATGCCGCCCCCTTCGAGATAGAGACGCTGCACTATGTGCAACTGCGCAAGGAGGCGCGCTACATGCACAAGACGGCCATCGTCTTGCATCACAAGGAGCGATCCTGGGTCGGCTGGACCCGAGACATCTCTGCCCACGGCATGCAAATCGAGCTGGAGGAGCCGTTCGACGGGGAGAAGGGAGACATCATCACGGTGGCCCTGCCCCGCTTGCAGGAGCTCGCCAGGAACATGGACCTGCAACGCCTGCCCTATCGGCTGGTCAGCCTCAACCTGAGCAGAACCGTGCTGCATCTGTGCATCGAGGGGACGGCCGAGCGCCATACCGGCCACCAGTTCTTCAGCCTGCTTATCGAAAGCAACCAGAACAAGCTCAAGACCACCCGGGAGTTCAATCGCTATCGCGGCATGGCCAGGGCGCTGCGCAACCTCTACACCCACCACCTGTTCAACACCCCCGTCTATGTGAACAAGCTCAAGGCCGCCCCGAAACTGGCCGCGGCCGGCCTCTCGCCACAGCCACGCAGCCTTTCCCGTCTGCTGCGCATCTGTGCCGAGCAGGATCAGCAGTTGAACCTGTATCCCCTGTTCCAGGGGGCACTGCTCAAGGCCCTGCTGCTCAATCCCCTGCGCGCCATCGAGCGGGAAGACAAGCCGGAAGAGGAGGAGGTCTACATCGCCGCCCTCCACTCTCAGGGGGGAACCCCCCTGTTTCGCAGCCACCTGGCCAGCAGCTTCAGCTCACCGGATCAAAAGCGCCGCTTCATCGAGCTGGCCCGGCAACAGGGAGAGTTCTATTCGGTACTGGTGGGTATTTCGCGCACCGGCCGCCCGGACACCAGCTTCATCGCGGGTGAACTGGACTACATCGCCAAGTTCGCCATTCACAAGGCCAAGAAGCTGGAAGAGGAGCTCTGGAGTGTCGTGGGCGTGGGTGAACTGACCGATACCACCGAGGCGACCCTGTTCCGCCTTGGCATACCATCCGGGTCCCGCTAGCCAGCAGGGCAGGAAGACAACAAAAAACGGGCACGCAAGTGCCCGTTTTTTGTCTATCAGGCAGCCTGGGGGTTGCGCAGCCAGGCGAGGATGTCGGGGAAGTGATCCTCCTGTGCCTGGGGGGCCGTCAACATGTTGATGTGGTCGTAATCGAGGCGGTTGCCGTTGTCCCGCCCAAGGCGGGTGTGGCGGGCGGCCGAGCCCATCTCGTCGCTGAAGCGGCGCACGTCGACGGGGTGGCCAAGGACCTTGTCCGCCTTGGCGGAGATCATCCAGAGAGGGGGCCAGTTGACCCGGCTCGCCGCCTCGTCATAGGCGAAGCCGTCAAAGGGATCCTGCCAGGGCCCGCACTTGACCCAGGGGATGGTCTCCTGCAAGTAGCGCAGAGGCTCATCATCGGCCCCTATCTTCAAACGGCGGGCGGCCAGAAACCCCCGGCGGCGCGCCAGCCAGGGGGCAAGCCGGTTCCAGATCAGATCCACCTTCAACCAGCGCTCCGGGTTCTGCACCGAGACCCCCCGCTTGGTGCCGAAGAACACCAGGCTGGCAACCTGCTCCGCCAGCTCGGGGAAGCGCACCAGGGTCGAGGCCATGATGACGCCGCCCCAGGAGTGGGCCATCCAGTGCACCCGGGCACCGGCATGGCGGGCCGATACCCAGCGCTGCAGGGCGGGCAGATCCTCGGTGATCAGCTCATGCTGACCGTGGCCGGCCCGCTCGGCGATGGTCGGAGTGCTCAGACCCCGACCACGCAGATCCGCCACATAGACCTGATACCCGTGGCGAGCCAGAAAGCAGGCCAGCCCCTTGCCCGATTCGGTGTAGAAGATGCGGCCGTTCTCGATGGCCCCGTGCACCATCAGGATGGGATCGGCATGCACCGCGACACCGGGCTGGATATGGCGCACATGGAGTCGATGCTCACCGCAGGGGACAAACAGGGATTGCTGTAACAGTTCCATCTCGTGATCGGCTCCTCCTTGAGCGGGATCAGCACCAGCGTCGGTCGCGACAAGCCAGGGCGCCGAGCAGGCAGAGCACCCCTTCCAGATCGTGGTGATTGAGGGTCGCCGCCGCCTGGGCACGTACCAGGGGTTTGGCATGAATGGCAATGCCAAGCCCCGCCACCCCCATCATCTTGAGATCGTTGGCACCATCGCCGACCGCGACCGTCTGGGATGCAACCACCCCGTACTCCGAGGCTAGCTGTTGCAGTGCCTCGGCCTTGGCGGCGGCATCGACGATGGGGCCGCTCACCTTGCCGGTCAGCAAGCCCCCTTCCACCGCCAGCTCGTTGGCGAAAATGGCATCCAGACCCAGGGCACGCTGCAACTCGCCGGCAAAGCGAGTGAAGCCACCGGAGGCGATCGCCACCTTCCAGCCAGCCTGCTTGAGGGTATCGACCATGAGTGGCAGGCCCGGCATCCAGGGCATGTCGGCCGCCACCTCGTCGAGGATGGTGACCGGCGCCCCTTCCAGCAGCGCCACCCGGGCACGCAGACTGTCGGCAAACTCCAGCTTGCCCTGCATGGCCGCCGCGGTAACGGCCGCCACTTGCTCACCGACCCCGGCCAGCCGCGCGATTTCGTCGATGCACTCTATCCTGATCGCGGTGGAATCCATGTCCATCACCAGCAGACCGGGCTCACTCAGGGTAGGCAGGGCGGCCAGATGACACAGGTCGATGTCCCACTCCTGGGCTTTGAGCGCCTGCACCAGCTCGGGGGAAAAGCGGTTGGTGCCAAGCAGCAGCAGCGGAATACCGGCCTGCTCCCCTGCGGGATAGAGGCTTGACTCAAGCCCCAGGGCATCCAGCTGCTGGGCCAGGCGGGCCAGATGACCGGCCTCCAGCCCCTTGCCAAACAGGACAATCCAGGCGCTGTCGTGGGCGTTGGCCGCGGGCAGCAGGGCTTCGTTGGTGAGCTGCCAGCAGGGGGCACAGCTCAGGGCCCCGGACCAGTCGTGCAGGGAGCGGGGAAGTTGGGACAACAACATAAGAGAGACGCCTTCCTTGGAAATCATGGGGTTCATCATGCGGGCCCAGAGTAGCGTATTGCTTTTTGTACAGGCAAGCGCCAAGATCCCGCCTGCGGTGCGGGCAGACATGGAAACAGACCACCCTGTTTCCCGCTTCGCGGCACCGGGGCACCAGCCAGCCCCACTCATCCATTACCAGAGGCCCGGTTCTGTGCGTCATCTTCCCATCAAACGTGTTGTCAGCCTGGCGGCGGGAGTCCTGCTCGGTCTCTGGGTGCTGGTGCTGCTCATCCACATGCAGGGAGAGAGCCAGGCCGCCCTGCACGCGGCGGCACGGGACAGGGCACAGGCGCTGGTCGCCTATGCCGCCCGGGACATGCGCCGCTGGATCAAGGAGGACAAGGAGAGCGAACTGGAGAGACTGGCGCAGGATCTGGCCGTCGAGCCTGACATTCTGGATGTCACCCTCTATGACGCCCGCGGCATTCCCCTCGCCCAGTCGGACAACGCCCTGCCGCTGGACAGTCTGCTGCCCATCGGCAGCGACAACAAATCCCTGCCGGAGCAGGGCAAGGGGCGCATCCAGTTCGTCCAGGAGATCCAGGACGGAAACCTGACCCTGGGCTATCTGAGGATCACCCTGGAAGAGCAGAAACTGCTGGCCGCACAAGATACCCATCTCAAGGTCAACCAGGAGAAACAGCGCCTGATGCTGCTGGTGATGCTGCTGGCCGGCCTGCTCATCTCCTACGGGGTGCGTCGCAACTACATGCGGGTGCGCAAGCACAAGAAACAGAGCAAACCCGCCGCTCCGCAATAAGCGGGAGTGGATCACATCCTCCGGCTTGTATATAACACTGGCAAGATCACTGGCAGGAGAGCCACATGATTGCCCCCCCCTTGCCGCGGGATGAACACAGTCGACTGGAACGACTGCGCATCCTCGGCCTGCTCGACCACGAGCCCATCGATCAGCTTGATCGCCTCACCCGGCTCATCACCCGGCATTTCGCACTCCCCATCGCCATGGTCTCCCTGACCGACGTGAACAGGCAGTGGTTTCTCGCCCGCACCGGGGTCGATATGTGCGAGATCAACCGGGAACACTCCTTCTGCGGTCATGCCATTTTGCGCCCCGACATCATGCAGGTACCGGATGCCAGACGGGATCTCCGCTTTGCCGACAATCCGCTGGTGACCGATGATCCCGGCGTGGTCTTCTACGCCGGCCGCCCCCTGCGCGCCCTCGATGGCGTGGTGCTCGGCACCCTCTGCCTGGTGGACCATGTGCCGCGCCATCTCGACGAAGATGCCTGCCGGGATCTCGACGACTTCGGCCGCCTGGTGGAGAACACCCTGCACGATCTGGAGCGGCGCCACCAGGTGCGCACCCTCAACCAGGTGCTGGAAGACAAGGAGCATCTCTTCACCCTCACCTTCAACCAGTCGTCGGTGGGCATGGCCCTCTCCTCCCTCGAGGGGAAATGGCTGAGAGCCAACCCGGGGCTGGAGCGGCTGCTCGGTTACAGCGAGCATGAGATGCTGAGCCGGACCTGGCTCGCCATGACCCATCCCGAAGATCTGCAACGGGAGCAGCCCCTGTTCGATGCCCTGATCGCGGGGCAACGGCAGGATTACCGGCTGGAGAAGCGGATGATCCGGGCCGATGGCACCCAGTGCTGGGTCCAGCTCAGCGTGACCCTCTGCCAGAGCCGCACCATGGCCCCCCACATGATCGCCGTGTTTGCCGACCTCACCGAGCGCAAACAGGCCGAAGCCGAACTCGTGCGGCTGCAGCAAGGGCTCGAGCAGCAGGTGCAGTCACGGACCCGGGAGCTTTCCCGCACGGTGGAACAGCTGCATCAGGAGATGCGCGAGCGCGGCGCCATGCAGCAGCAGCTGTGGCAGGAGCAGCGCCGCTTGCAGCACATGCTGGAGCACACCAGCAATGCCTTCCTCGAGCTCGATGCCGATTTCATCATCACAGGCTGGAACCCGGCCTCCACCACCCTGCTCGGCTGGCACGCCGACGAGATGCTGGGCCGTCCCCTCTTCGGGCTGCTCGGCGCCGAGCATCCCCTGCTGAGCCTGTCAGGCAACCCGCAGAGTCCGCCACGGCGGCTGGAGTGCGACATCATCACCCGCACAGGCCGGCACATCCCGGTCGAGGTGATTGCCGAGCGTTACCAGTTCGACGGCAAGGTGCGCATCGCCCTGTTTTTGCACGACATCACGGCCCGCCGCCAGGTGCTCGCGGAGATCGAGCGTGGCCGTGCCCGACTGCGGGCCATCACCGATGGCCTGCCGGTCACCATCAGCATGGTGTCGCCCGAGGGGCGTTACCTGTTCGCCAACCAGGCCTATTGCCGCTACTTCGGGCTCGATACCGAACAGATGCGGGAAATGAGCGTGCGGGACGTCATCGGCGAGGAGGCCCACGGCAGGGCCATGGCCTATGTGGCAAAGGCCCTCGCCGGTGAGCAGGTGAGTTTCGAGCACCGTTTCGATCTCCCCATAGGCCGACGCGACCTCAGGATCACCATGATCCCGAGCCGGGGCGACGAGCCCGGGGTCTACATCCTCGGCAGCGACATCACCGAGTTCAAGGCGCTGCAAAGCCAGCTGGAACACGAGGCGGCTCACGACCCCCTCACCGGCCTGCCCAACCGGCGCGCCTTCACCCTGCGCCTCTCCCGGGAGCTGGAGCGGGTGCGCCAGAATGCCGAACCCCTGGGCCTGCTGTTCCTCGATCTCGACGGCTTCAAGGGGATCAACGACAGGCTGGGACACCACGTCGGCGATGCCCTGTTGCAACGCTTCGCCCAGGTGCTGAGTGCCGAGGTGCGCCCGGGGGACATGGTGGCGCGCCTGGCCGGCGACGAGTTCACCATCATACTGCCCGCCCTGCGCCAACCGGAACTGGAGCTACCCGCCCTGTGCGAGCGGCTGCTGGCGGCCATGGCGGTTCCTGGAGACGTGGCCGGTCACCGGCTGCCCCTTGCCGGCAGCATAGGAGGCGCCCTCTGCCACTCGGGCCAGTATTGTCACATCGACGATCTGCTGCACCGGGCCGATGCCGCCATGTACCGGGCCAAGCAGTCGGGCAAGGGGCGCTTCGCCCTCGATCTCTGACCGTGCTTCGCAAAAATGCAAAACGGCGGCCCGAGGGCCGCCGTTTTTTTATGCGCGAGGGGGATCAGTTGTCACCCAGCAGGACGGAGTCCAGCGCGATTTCGATCATGTCGTTGAAGGTCAGCTGACGCTCTTCGGAGGTGGTCTGCTCACCAGTACGGATATGGTCGGAGACGGTGCAGATGGTCAGCGCCTTGGCACCGTACTCGGCGGCCACGCCATAGATACCGGCGGCTTCCATCTCGACACCCAGGATGCCGTATTTTTCCATGACGTCGAACATGGAGGGGTCCGGGGTGTAGAACAGATCGGCGGAGAAGATGTTGCCCACGCGCACGGCCACGCCCTTGTTCTTGGCGGCCTGAACGGCATTGGCCACCAGGTCGAAGTCGGCGATGGCGGCGAAGTCGTGGTCCTTGAAGCGCAGACGGTTCACTTTGGAGTCGGTGCAGGCACCCATGCCGATCACCACGTCACGCAGTTTCACGTCTTCACGCACGGCACCGCAGGAGCCCACGCGGATCAGGGTCTTCACGCCGTAATCGGTGATCAGCTCTTTTGCGTAGATGGAGCAGGACGGGATGCCCATGCCGTGACCCATGACGGAGATGCGACGACCCTTGTAGGTGCCGGTGAAACCGAACATGTTGCGCACGTCGCACACCTGCTCGACGTTCTCCAGGAAAGTTTCGGCGATGTACTTGGCACGCAGGGGGTCGCCCGGCATCAGCACGGTATCAGCAAAGGCGCCATCTTTCGCATTGATATGAGGAGTTGCCATTCTCTTTATTCCTTCACACTAGGTTGAGTTTTATTGTCTTTATGGATTGTCCGCTGCCTGCGCGGCGGCGGTACATTACAGGAAACCGGGGCCCTGTGGCACCCCGGGCAGGCGAACCGGCCCGGGGTCACCATCACAGGAAGCTGGTACCGTATTGCAGCTTGGGCAGGCCGTGGTAGGCCGCGATGCTCTGGCCGATGTCGGCGAAGGTCTCGCGACGACCGACGGAGCCCGCCTTGACCGGCTTGCCGTAGAACAGCACCGGGATGTATTCGCGGGTGTGGTCGGTACCGCTCCAGGTCGGGTCACAGCCGTGGTCGGCGGTCAGCACCACCACGTCGCCATCCTGCAGCAGGTCGAACAGCTCCGGCAGGCGGGAGTCGAAGTACTCCAGCGCATCGGCGTAGCCCTTGACGTCACGGCGGTGACCGTAGGAGGAGTCGAAGTCCACGAAGTTGGTGAAGACGATGGTCTGGTCACCGGCCGCTTTCACCTCTTCCAGAGTCCTGTCCCACAGCTCGGTCAGACCGGTCCCCTTCACCTGCTTGGTGATGCCCTGCTGGGCATAGATGTCGGCGATCTTGCCGATGGAGACCACCTGGCCACCCGCCTCCTTCATGTAGTCCAGCACGGTCGGCGCCGGCGGCAGCACGGAGTAGTCGTGGCGGTTGCCGGTGCGCTTGAAGTTGCCCTTGCCGCTGCCCACGAACGGACGCGCGATGACGCGGCCGATGTTGTAGGGCTCCAGCAGCTCGCGCACGATGTGGCACAGCTCATAGAGCTTCTCGAGGCCATAGGTCTCTTCGTGGCAGGCGATCTGGAATACGGAGTCGGCAGAGGTGTAGAGGATCGGCTTGCCGGTGCGCATGTGCTCTTCGCCCAGATCGTCCAGCACCTGGGTACCGGAGGCGTGGCAGTTGCCCAGATACCCGGGCAGACCGGCCTTCTCGACGATGGCGTCCAGCAGCTCCTGCGGGAAGCTGTTGTGGTGGTCATGGAAGTAACCCCACTCGAACAAGACGGGCACGCCGGCAATCTCCCAGTGACCGGACGGGGTGTCCTTGCCGGAGGAGAGCTCCTGGGCAAAGCCGTAGGCACCGATCACCTCGACATCCTTGTTCAGTCCGGCCGGGAAGGTGCCGCTGGCGAGTTCGCCCGCGTGGCCCAGACCCAGCTTGCTGAGGTTTGGCAGGTTGAGAGCGCCACGGCCCTCGATCTCACCGGCGGCGCACGCCTTGGCGATATGGCCAAGGGTATTGGCACCCACGTCGCCGAACTTGTCGGCATCGGCGGCAGCACCAATACCGAAAGAGTCCATCATCAGAATAAAGGTACGTTTCATGGGACTTCCCCTTGTTACAAATCAGCCAGACCGATGCGACGGTAAACCTCGGGCAGCGCCTCTGGTCGGGTGTCGCCGATCTTCACGGCAGCCTGCACCATGCGGGCAGCCTCGGCAAATTGAGCTTCTGTCTGAGCGTGGATCAGGGCGAGCGGCTTGTCAGCATCGACGCTCTGACCCAGGCGGATAAAGTCGGTCAGACCGACGGCATAATCGAGTTTGTCGGCGGCGGCGCGGCGACCGCCCCCCATGGCGACCACGGCCAGACCCAGTTCACGGGTATCCATCGCGGTGACGAATCCGCTGTGGGCCGCGTAGACGGGGCGCACGATGGCGGCTTTGGGCAGGTAGGCGTCGTAGCGCTCCATGAAGTCGGCGGGACCACCGAGGCCGGTCACCATGCGGCCGAAGATCTCGGCTGCCTTGCCGTTGTCCAGCACCGCCTGCAACCTGGTGCGGGCATCGCCGTCATCGCTGGCAAGACCGGCGGAGATCAGCATCTCGGCGCACAGGGCCATGGTCACTTCATGAATGCGCGGGTTGCGATACTCACCGGTCAGGTAGCGCACCGCTTCGCGCACTTCCACGGCGTTGCCGGCGCTGGAGGCCAGCACCTGGTTCATGTCGGTCAGGAGTGCAGAGGTGCGGCAGCCGGCACCGTTGGCCACGGCGACGATGCTCTTGGCAAGCTCTTCAGAGGCTTCAAAGGTCGGCATGAAGGCGCCGGAGCCCACCTTCACGTCCATCACCAGCGCTTCCAGCCCGGAGGCAAGCTTCTTGGAGAGGATAGAGCCGGTGATCATGGCAATGGACTCGACGGTGGCGGTGATGTCCCGTACCGCATAGATACGCTTGTCGGCCGGGGCGAGATCGCCGGTCTGACCGATGATGGCGACCCCCGCCTCTTTCACCACTTTCAGGAAGCGGTCGTTGTCGACCGAGGTCTGGTAGCCGGGAATGGCATCCAGCTTGTCCAGGGTGCCGCCGGTGTGGCCGAGACCACGGCCGGAGATCATGGGCACGAAACCGCCGCACGCAGCGACCATGGGGCCCAGCATCAGGGAGACCACGTCACCCACGCCGCCGGTGGAGTGCTTGTCGACGATGGGGCCGCCCAGATTGAGGTGGTCCCAGGTCAGCACCATGCCGGAGTCGCGCATGGCGCAGGTCAGGGCAACCCGCTCATCCATGGTCATGTCCTTGAAGTAGACCGCCATCGCCAGGGCCGCAATTTGCCCCTCGCCGATGGTGTTGTTGGTTATGCCCTGGACGAAGAATTGAATCTCTTGGGTACTGAGCTCTTCACCGTTGCGCTTCTTGCGAATAATTTCTTGAGGCAAAAACATCTTTCATTCCCTCCGTGCATCACGCACGAACACAGACCGAACCAGATCCGAAAGGGGGCGGCGCACCGCCCCCTGCCACCGCTTAGTAACCGCTGGTATTGGCAGGCTTGTCGCCATGCCCCAGGGTCGCCAGCAGGCTGGCCAGCAGGCTGGAGGCGCCGAAGCGGAAGGTGCGGGCGGATACCCAGTCCTTGCCCAGGATCTCTTCGGCCATGGCCAGGTACTGACCTGCCACGGCGGCGTCTTTCACGCCACCGGCCGGCTTGAAGCCCACTTTCGGGTTCTTGGCCTTGATCACTTCCATCATGATGCGGGCAGCTTCCGGGGTCGCGTTCACCGGCACCTTGCCGGTGGAGGTCTTGATGAAATCGGCACCGGCGTCGATGGAGATCTCGGAGGCGCGACGGATCAGCGCCTCTTCCTTCAACTCGCCGGTCTCGATGATCACTTTCAGCAGTACCTTGGCGCCGCAGGCTTCCTTACATGCTTTGACCAGATCGAAACCGACCTGTTCATTGCCGGCCATGAAGGCGCGGTACGGGAAGACCACGTCCACCTCGTCGGCACCGTAGGCCACGGCGGCACGGGTCTCGGCCACGGCGATCTCGATGTCGTCGTTGCCGTGGGGGAAGTTGGTCACGGTCGCGATGCGCACGTCGGCGGCGCCGATGTCACGCAGGGTCTTGCGGGCGATGGGAATGAAACGGGGGTAGATGCAGACGGCGGCGGTCAGGCCGGCCGGAGACTTGGCCTTGTGGCACAGGTCGATCACCTTCTGATCGGTGTCGTCATCGTTCAGGGTGGTCAGGTCCATCAGGTTCAGGGCGCGTTGGGCGGCCACTTTCAGATCAGTCATGCTATGTCTCCAAAGTCTTGTTAAGCCCCATCACCCGCGAGCGGCTTCACCGAACACCAAGGGTCGGCAGAGACGTTCCCGGAGCAACGGGATATGGAATTGCAGCGCAAATGCACAGGCAATACGGCTGCAAATAAGGCAAGAGCCCTGTCACTTTCTTACAAAAGTGCGGACTTGGTTCCATGAAGACTTGAGAAAGGCCGACTACGCAGACCCGACTTCCCAATCAATTCCATTTGACCGCCAACACCCGGATTCACCGGGCATTAGTCAATGCCAGCACCCTGCTGGCATCGCCTATTTCAGCCGAGATACCCCGTGTTTGCAAGCCGGATTTGCCAATTTCAGAGGTACCTCACACCCGGCAAATCCAGCGCTGGAAGGCGCTTAAGAGAAGAAGCGGGTCAGGATCCAGGAGTAGGCAATGCCCCCCAGATAGACCCCCACGATCCCCATGACGCCGGAGAGGACGGGCGGCGCCGGTATCGGCAACTTGAGGAAAGAAAACAACACCCCAACGATAAAGCCGGCCGCCATAGCCAGTAGCACTTCATTCATAGAACCTCCGATTTGACTCACTTTATTATTAGTCTTGACAGGAAAACGGTTGTCACCACCCCAAACGAGAACGCCACAGCAAATCGCTGTGGCGTTCGTCTTTATCCTGTCAGTCAGGCGATGTTACATGCCGGACAGCGCCAGGAAGAAGCCTGCGATGGTCGCAGACATCAGGTTGGACAGGGAACCTGCCAGCACGGCCTTCAGACCGAACTTGGCGATGGTGCCGCGACGGTTCGGTGCCATGGAGCCCAGACCACCCAGTAGGATGGCGACGGAGGACAGGTTGGCGAAGCCGCACAGGGCGAAGGAGATGATCGCCTTGGTGTGCTCGGACATGGCCACACCGTTGATCAGCACTTCATCCTTCAGGTAGGGGGCAAAGTTCAGGTAAGCCACGAACTCGTTGACCACCAGCTTCTGACCGATGAAGGAACCGGCCACGACCGCTTCGCTCCAGGGCACGCCGATCAGGAAGGCCAGCGGGGAGAACAGCCAGCCCAGCAGCAGCTCCAGGGAGAGTTGCGGGTAACCGAACCAGCCGCCCACACCGGAGAAGATGCCGTTGATCATGGCGATGAGGCCGATGAAGGCCAGCAGCATGGCACCCACGTTCAGGGCCAGTTGCAGACCGGCGGAGGCACCGGCGGCAGCAGCGTCGATCACGTTGGCCGGCTTGTCGTCCAGCTCACCTTCTGCGGCGTTCTCGTCGTAGCTCGGGGTCTCGGTTTCCGGTACCAGCAGCTTGGCGAACAGCAGACCACCCGGGGCAGCCATGAAGGAGGCGGCGATCAGGTATTCCATCTTGACGCCCATGGAGGCGTAACCGGCCAGCACGGAGCCGGCAACGGAAGCCAGACCACCACACATGACGGCGAACAGCTCGGAGTCAGTCATCTTGGAGATGAAGGGACGTACCACCAGCGGGGCTTCGGTCTGACCGACGAAGATGTTGGCAGTGGCGGAGAGGGATTCGGTACGGGAGGTGCCCAGCACCTTCTGCAGACCGCCGCCCAGCAGCTTGATCACCCACTGCATGATGCCGAGGTAGTAGAGTACCGCGATCAGGGAAGAGAAGAAGATGATGACGGGCAGGACGCGGAAGGCGAAGACGAAGCCACCGCCACCGAACACTTCGAACATCTTGTTGCCAACCAGACCACCGAACAGGAATTCGATGCCGTTCTGGCCATAACCGATGACGCTGGAGACGGCGTCGGACACGCCCACCAGGATGTCACGACCGACCGGTACGTAGAGCACGAAGGCCCCCAGACCGGCCTGGATGGCAAAGGCGCCACCTACGGTACGAATTTTGATTGCCTTGCGGTTGCTGGAGAACAGCACCGCAATCAGGATGAGCGTCGCCATCCCTACCAGACCCATTATCAGATTCATTATTAACACTTCCTCTTTAGTAGCACCTGCCAGCTTGTTAACGATTTGTGTATTGAAGCCGCTAATCAAGGGTGCGCATTATACTAATTACGGTGCGACAAAATAGAATACTGGTCACATTTTATAAGCCACAAACGGCCTGAACATCGTTTAATTAGACCGCAAACGATTTTTATGGGCCCTGTTTTTTATCACTCGGTCATCATTTGATAATCAAATGTTAATTTCATGATTTCCTGGGGGGAACAGCCGCCGGGTGGAGTCATGTAACACCGAAATAACATCCTCCAGCGGTTGCTGCCGCAATTGTGCCAACAAGCGGGCTATGGTCGGCAGGCTGGCCGGCGTGTTCACCTCCCCCTGCTGGCCTTGCAGCGGCATGTCGGGAGCGTCGGTTTCCAGCAGCAAGGCCTCCAGCGGCATCTGGCGTATCGCCTCCCGGGTCTTGTTGGCGCGCTCATAGCTGATGACCCCCCCGATCCCCAGCCTGAAACCCAGTTGCCAGAACACCTCCGCCTGATGCAGGGAGCCGCTGAAGGCGTGAATGACCCCCCCTTGTGGCGGAGTGAAGCGCCGCAGGATCTTGGCGACCGTGTCGTTGGCACGCACCGAGTGGACGATGAGGGGCAGCTCATGCGCCATGGCCAGCCGCACCTGCGCCTCGAACATCTCGACCTGCCCCTCCTGCGGCACATGGGAGCGCAGATCCAGCCCGCACTCCCCCACGGCCACCAGCCCACGGGGCCGACTCGCCAGCAGGGTCTCCAACCGGGTCAGTGCATCCCGAGGCTGCTTGCCCACATACCAGGGATGGATCCCCAGGCCATAGCGGATGTCGTCGTGGCGCTCGGCCAGCGCCATCACCCGCCCCCAGTTTTCCTCTCCCACGGCGGGGATGATATACTCGCCCACCCCCAGCTGGCGCCACCGGGTCAGCAGCGCCTCCCTATCGGCGTCAAAGACCGGAAAATCGAGGTGGCAGTGGGTGTCTATCAATTCCATGTCGCGCTTACCTGTCTGTCGTACTCAATGGGTTCATTCCATGCCAACACACGTTTCCCGAGGCTTTACCCTGATAGAACTGGTGCTGGTCATCATCGTGCTGGGGATCCTGGCCGTGACCGCCCTGCCCCGCTTCATCAACATCCAGGACGACGGGCTCAAGAGCAGCGTCTCGGCCACGGCGGGCAGCTTTGCCAGTGCCGCCCGGCTCGCCCACGCCGGCTGGGCGGTCAAGGTAAAGGGGGAGCCCCTGGCACTCTACAACTTTAGCGGCATGGGCAGGCAGGATCTCGACATCAACAGCCATGGCTGGCCGGTGGGCACCAAGGAGGACCAGGGAGGTCAGGGGCCCGATACCGTCTTCCCCGGTGGCGACAGCGATCAGATCTCCGTCAGCAGCCGGGACGACTGCGAGAGCCTGTTTGGCGCCCTGCTCGATACCGATCTGACGGTGGCCGATGAGTTGCACCAGGATTCAGACAGTGACTACATCTCCCGGCTCATCCCGGCAGACGCTCAGGCTGACGGCGCCCTTCGTCACGACAACTGCCGCTATACCCTGCGCAGCTCCGTTGGCCGCTTCCCGGCATACCCCGACGGGCTATCGTTCGACTACAACAGCGTCACTGGCGCCGTGACCCGCCAGTTCCAGTGAGGTCGTCGCCCTTCTCCGGGCGCTTCTCGTCTTCATCATGGCGTACCGGCGCGCAACAGCGCCGGTTCTCCGGTGTGAGTCCCCACTCCTGGCACCAGGCATCGTAGCGAGCCAGCCAACGCAGCAATATCCCCTTCATGGGCGCCTCCTTGTCTCGATGGTTTCCCCACAAGCCTGCCCCAATCCAGCGCCCCAGACCAGCATCTCGGGGCCAGCGGCGTCATGGCCTGTCCAGCGGCAGCAACAGCCCCATGGCAATCTCGTCCACATAGCCCTCGTCCAGCCGATAGGCCTGCCGTCTCACCCCCTCCTCCACGAACCCGCACTTGCGATACAAGGCGTGGGCCACCTCGTTGTGGGCCATCACTCCCAGCTCCAGCCGGTGGATACCGAGATCCCTCGCGGTCGCGATCAGGGTGCGCAGCAACCGTTCACCCCATCCCTGCCCGCGCGCCCCCGAACGCAGCCCCATTACCACCAGGGCGCAGTGGCGGTTGCGTGCCAGGCCGCCACCAAGGAGCGCGGCAAACCCTTGCACCTCCCCCGCCAGCTCCAGCAACCACATGGCCTGATTGGGGGCCGCGGCCATGGCCTCGAGCCGCCTGCGCTGCCCCGCGATGTCCGAGGGGCGCTCTCCCGCTTCATACAGCATGAAGCGGGTCTCCCTGTCCAGTTGCCCGAAGAAGCGATCCAGCGCCGCCGCATCCTCCACCCCTACCATACGAATCATCACGCCGACCTCCCTGCCTGGTGGCTCTGCCGACCACGACCATAAAAAAACGAC
>NZ_JBFODC010000024.1:123257-171805 GCF_040908105.1 Aeromonas sp. R7-2
AGTCGTTTTTATCAGAGCCATCTGGCTAACGCTACGCCCTCGGCCCGATCAGGCTTTCGCTGGCAGGCTCAGGCAGGCGACCACTTCCACCTGCATCGCGCGAGGGGAAGATCCCGAGCGACGATCAGGCCTTGGCAGGCAGGCTCAGGCGAGCAACGGCTTCCACGTGCATGGAGTGCGGGAACATGTCCACCGGCTGCACCTCCTCCAGCACGAAGCCCTGCTTGGCCAGCCAGGCGAGATCCCGGGCCAGGGTCTGGGGGTTGCAGGAGACATAGACCAGACGACGCGGCGCCATGGCCACCAGGGTCTGCAATACCGCCTTGTCACAGCCCTTGCGGGGCGGATCCATCACCACCACGTCGGCACTCACCCCGTCGGCATACAGGGCAGGCATCAGCTGCTCCGCCTTGCCCACGTGGAACTCGGTCTGCTCGATGCCGTTGAGGGCCGCATTGCGACGGGCGTCGCTGATGGCGCTCTCCACCGACTCGATCCCCACCACCTTGGCGGCCTTGCCTGCCAGGAACAGGGAGATGGTGCCGATGCCGCAATAGATGTCGAACACCGTCTCGCTGCCGGTCAGCTCGCAATACTCCAGCGCCTTGGAGTAGAGCACGTCGGTCTGGCTCGGGTTGTTCTGGAAGAAGGAGAGGGGCGAGATCTCGAATTCGAGCTCGTGGATCTTGTCGCGGATCACCCCGCTGCCCAGCAGCACCCGGTTCTTGTCACCCAGGATGCGGTTGGTACGCGCCTCGTTGATGTTCTGCACCAGGGTGGTGACCGGCAGATCCGCCAGGGCCGCCAGCAGCTCGGTTTCGAACGGCAGCGCTTCGCCCAGGGTCACCAGCACCACCATCAGCTCGCCGCTCTTGAAGCCCTTGCGGGTCATCAGGTTGCGCACGCAGCCGGTGTGGGCCACCTCGTCATAGGCCGCGATGTCGTGCTCGCGCATCCAGTTGCGTACCCGGGCATTGAGCTCCACGTGCAGCGAGTCCTGCACCGCGCAATCATCGGCGGTGATGAGGTCATGGGAGTGCTTGCGGTAGAAGCCGATCTCGGCGCCCGCCTCGCTGCCACGCACCGCGTACTGGGCCTTGTTGCGGTAGGCAAACGGCGTCTCCATGCCGAGGATGGGGTTGACCACGGCCTCACCCAGCCCGACCTGCTCCAGGGCGCTCTGCACCAGGCTCTGCTTGAGGGCAAGCTGGGCCGGATAGGCCAGCGGGCGCACCTGGCAGCCACCGCATTCGGTGTTGGGGCAAAAATCGGCCACCCGATCGGCAGAGGGCTGGGTCAACTCGACCAGCTTGCCGTGCAGGTAGTTCGGTTTGACCTCGGTCAACTCGACCAGCGCCTGCTCACCGGGCAGCAGACCCTCGACAAACAGGGGGCGATCGAACAGGCGACCCTTGCCATCCCCCTTGTCGGTCAGTTCCAGAATATCGATCTGATGTTGGTGTCCCACTAACGGCATGAGCGGCTCCGAAGGCATGAAAGAGAGGGTGACGACGGGGCAGACCCGGCGACCCCGAATAAAGGGTGGCAGAGTTTAGCGGAGATCCGCCCAAAATGCAGGCATAAAAGACCCCGCAAACACAAATAGCGACCCCGGCCACCAGCGGCCCGGTCCGGGCAGCCTGGCCAGTCCGCCCCAATAAAAAAACCGCCGGACGGGGCCGGCGGTATGACATTCATGGCAGCAGGATCAATGGCTGTAGGCTTTCTCGCCATGGCTGGTCACGTCCAGCCCTTCGCGCTCGGCATCTTCCTTCACCCTCAGACCGATCAGCAGGTCCACCAGCTTGTAGGCCACGGCCGAGACCAGGGCGGTCCAGACCACGGTCACCCCCACGCCGATGACCTGTACCTTGACCTGGGCCAGGATGGAGTATCCCTCGGCCACCTGGTTGGTCACATAGTCCCACACCCCGGTGCCGCCCAGATCCGGGCTGGCGAACACCCCGGTCAGCACGGCCCCCAGGATCCCGCACACCCCGTGCAGGCCGAACACGTCCAGGCTGTCATCGGCCCCCAGCAGACGCTTGAGACCGTGCACGCCCCACAAACCGGCCACACCGCTGAGCAGGCCGATGATGAGGGCGCCCCCCACACCGACGAAACCGGCGGCAGGGGTGATGGCGACCAGGCCCGCCACCGCACCGGACACGGCGCCAAGCAGGGAGGGACGGCCCTTCATCGCCCACTCGGCGAAGGTCCAGGAGAGGGCGGCAGCGGCCGGCGCGATCCAGGTGTTGGCGAAGGCCAGGGCCGCCGTGCCGTTGGCTTCGAGGGAGGAGCCGGCGTTGAAGCCGAACCAGCCGAACCACAGCAGGGCGGCACCGATCATGGTCATGGTCAGGCTGTGGGGGGTCATGGGGTCACGGCCATAGCCAACCCGTTTGCCCACCATGAAGGCCCCAACCAGACCGGCCACCGCGGCGTTGATGTGCACCACGGTGCCGCCGGCGAAGTCCAGAGCGCCGTGCTGGAACAGATAGCCTGCGGTGGCACCGGCCGCTTCGGCGGCGGCCGCATCCGTGTAGGCATCCGGACCCGCCCAGTACCACACCATGTGCGCCATCGGGATATAGGCGAAGGTGAACCAGATCACCGCGAACAGCAGCACCGCCGAGAACTTCATCCGCTCGGCAAAGCCGCCGACGATGAGCCCGCAGGTGATGGCGGCAAAGGCACCCTGGAACACCACGTAGATGAACTCGCTGATCCCGACCCCCTTGCTGAAGGTGGCGGCGATGGAATCCGGCGTCACCCCCATCAACAGCACCTTGTCGAAGGAGCCGTAGAAGGCGCCGCCCTCGGTGAAGGCCAGGGAGTAGCCGTAGACCACCCAGAGGACGGTGATGAGGCAGAACAGGGTGAACACCTGCATCAGCACGCTCAGCATGTTCTTGGCGCGCACCAGGCCGCCGTAGAAGAGGGCGAGGCCCGGCACGGACATCAGGATCACCAGGGCCGCCGCCACCATCAGCCAGGTATTGTCCCCCTTGTTGATGGTCACGGTCGCGGCCGCCTGTACCACATCGGCCTGCGCGGCCACCTCTTCGGCCCAGCCCGGGGCGGCCATGGTGGCGGCCAGCGCCAGCAGGCCAGTCATTACGAGTCTCTTGAACATACAGCCCTCTCCTTGTCGTCCCGGCATCCGGGTCCATTTCCTGATATGCATTTCCAACCTGGCCACCTGCCCACCGCACCTGTGTGGCTCACGGAGACATCATGGCGACATGACATGGGGAAAGCATAAAACAGGCCAAGAAAAATAATCCTTTTATTTCATGGCGTTATGTTTTTATCACATTCAACACGCACCATCTTGGCGCACGATGCCCGGTTACAGGGGGAAAATCGCACTTTGGCTGTGCATTGCCGGGAAAATGCACCAGGATGACCCAATCGCCTCACAATGACGGGGCGAACCCCTGGTGATGTCACCCTGGCAGGCTTATCTATCCCGCTAAGGTATTTATGAAATAAATGAAATGGGCCATACCATGGTGAAATCAAATGAGGCTGACGGCCAATATCCCCCCACCCGAGGGGCACAAGCACTTTAAGAGTGCAAACGCGCGCCATTCGTCTGGCCTGCCCCGAAATGCCCGGTCATACTGGCAAGCCATCTTCCCCTGTTCCCAGCGCCGCGAGGAGCCCATGCCCAATCTCAACGTGACCGAAATCAAGGCCTTCGTGCCTGCCCGGGATTTCACGCTGTCAAAGCAGTTCTATCAGGATCTCGGCTTTACCCTGGCCTCCGATGGCGACGGCGTGGCCTATTTTCATCTCGGCAACGCAAGCTTCCTGCTGCAGGATGGCAACCCCCCGGGGCTGGCCGAGCAGCTCATGATGCACCTCCTGGTGGAGGACGTGGCCGCCTGGCAGGCCCAAGTGGAGGCGAGCCAGGTCGCCGCCCGCTATGGCGTCCGGGTCACAGAGCTCGTCACCCAGCCGTGGCGCATGAAGGAGTTCTGTCTGTACGATCCCGCCGGCGTGCTGTGGCGCATCGCACAGAATATCGACTGAGGGGATGGCAGTCCGAGAGGCTGATGGCCTGAGAGCCTGAGAGCCTGTGGGTCTGAAGGTCTGAAGGTCTGAAGGTCTGAAGGTCTGAAGGTCTGAAGGTCTGAAGGTCTGAAGGTCTGAAGGTCTGAAGGTCTGAAGGTCTGAAGGTCTGAAGGTCTGAAGGTCTGAAGGTCTGAAGGTCTGAAGGTCTGAGGGTACACCTCTTCGCACCGCCCGGAAAAACAAAAGGCCATCCGCGAGGATGGCCTTTTGTCATGGAATCTGATGGTGCCCGGGGTCGGACTCGAACCGACACGTATTGCTACGGCGGATTTTGAATCCGCTGCGTCTACCGATTTCGCCACCCGGGCAGCTGCGAGGGATTATACGAATGGCGCTTGGCCATGCAAGGTGTTTTTCTTGCCCCCACCGTTGTTTGCTCATTTATTCAACGCCTTGCCGATGCCAGGCCAGTTACATAGAATGCCCGCATCATATTAATGGAATAATCATCATGGCCAAGCGCAAGACCCCCTCCCCTCTCCAGCCTGCTCCCCGGCATCCGTCTGCCGGTCTGCTGCGCCGTCTCGGCGCCCTGCTCTATGACTATCTGGTGGTGATTGCCCTGCTGATCATCGCCGGCTTCATCGGCATGGGGGTGGCCCACCTGCTGCTGGCCACCGGCATGGCGCACGTCCCCGAGGGCAAGGATGCCGCCTGGCTGCTCACCAGCCCCCTCTACAGCGCCTGGCTGGCCTTCGTCATCTGCGGTTTCTACACCTGGTTCTGGGTCCGCGCCGGCCAGACCATCGGCATGCGGGCCTGGCGCCTGCGCATCCAGAACCTGGACGGCAGCAACATTCGCGTCACCCAGGCCCTGATCCGGCTCGCTACCTCGGCCTTTGGCCTGGGCAACCTGCTGTGTGTGTTCAATCGCACCCGCCCCCGCGCCTTCCAGGACATCTGGGCCGAGTGCGAGGTGGTGGTGCTCGGCAAGACGGAAAACCTGGAGCAGCTCAATCGCTGATCCCAAGACGGCAACGCAAAAGGGCACCCCGAGGTGCCCTTTTTGTTGACCAGAACTGACTGCTTGCAGCCCAGAACCTTGACGGAAACGGTGCATCGAGAGCAATGGCCGCCTTTTGTCAGCAGCCCTCGCCCTTCAGGCTGCTACTGCTTGCGGCTCAGGATATAGAAGGAGATGCCGCCAAACAGCAGGCTGGGTGCGATGGCCGCGAGGATGGGCGGGACCGCATAGACCAGGCTGACCGGGCCGAACACCCTGTCGCTCACATAGACCGCGAAGCCGGTCATGATCCCCATCAGCATCCGCGCCCCCATGCTCACCGAGCGCAGCGGGCCGAAGATGAAGGAGGAGGCGAGCAGTATCATGGCCACCACGGAGAGCGGTGAGAGCAGCTTGCGCCACATCTCCAGCTTGTAGCGTCCGGCATCCTGCTTGTTGGCATCCAGATAACCGATGTAGTCCCGCAGCCCCGAGATGGGCAGGTTCTCGGGATCGATGCTGACCACCCCGAGCTGCTTGGGGGTCAGCTCGGATTGCCAGGCCATCTGGGCATGCTCTTCGTCCTGGATCCGGGTGGGATCGTCAAACCGGGTGATGTGCACCTGTTTCAGCAGCCAGTGGTGATCCTCGAACACGCCCTCCTTCGCCTGCACCACGTCGATCAGGTTGCGGGACGGAGTGAAGCGGTAGAGGGTGATGCCGGTCAGGGCGCCATCGTTGCGCACCCCGTTGATGTTGACGAAGTTGTTGCCATCCCGTGCCCAGACCCCGTAGGCCGAGACCGTAAGCCGCCCTTCCGACATGGCCCCCGCCTTGATGTCATCCGCCATCCGCTTGGCGGCCGGTGCGACGTACTCGCCCATCAGCCCCACCAGCAGCATCAGGGGAATGGCGGTCTTGAGCGCCGCCATGACGATGCTGATCTTGGAGCGTCCCGCCGCCTGCATCACCACCAGCTCGGAGCTGGTCGCGAGCTGGCCCAGACCGATGAGGCCACCGAGCAGGGCAGCCAGGGGGAAGAAGAGCACCGCCTCCTTGGGCATGGAGAGCAGCACGTAGTAGAGGGCGTTGAGCATGTCGTAGTTGCCTTCCCCGACCGCCTTCAACTGCTCCACGTACTTGATGAGCGCGGCGAGCCCGACCAGGGTCAGCTCGCACAGCAGGATCGACATGAAGATGACCCTGCCTATGTATCTATCGAGAATGCCGAACATCAGCAGAGACTCCCAGGTTGCAGCATCATGCTGACTTTCTCTTGAACAATTGCCCTTTGACCCCGTTCCACCAGCTGGTGCCCTGCAGGTTGAGAGGCAACCCTATCAGCAGCAGATAGACAAGGGGCACCAGGAACATCCCGGGCCAGTGGGGCAGACGCCCACTGTCGATGGCCGACCGGGCGGCGCTGAGCAGCAGGAAATAGGAGAGATAGAGCAGGATGGCCGGCAGCAGCTTGGCGTAACGCCCCTGACGGGGATTGACCCGCGCCATCGGCACCACCAGGAAGGTGAGCACCAGGATGGAGAGGGGCAGCGACAGGCGCCACTGCAATTCGGCCATCAGCTGATTGTCCTGGGTGCCGAGCAATGCCAGGGTCGGCTTGGCCGCCGCCTTGCGGTTGGATCGCTCCATCTCCTGTTGGCGGATCACCAGGCTGTATTCACGGAACTCCGAGACCTGGAACTGCTTGCCGGTGAAATGTCCCTCGTAGCGCGAGCCATCCTTCAGGGTCAGCCACTGCAAGCCGTTGCTGTCGGCGGTCACCTGCCCCTCGTTGGCCACCACCACTGACGGGGGTGAGCCACCCTCGGCCCGTTGCAGCACGAAGATTTTCTGCAACTCCGACCCCTTGTCGTTCAGATCCTGGATGTAGGCCACCAGGCGCCCCTTGTCGAGCTCCATGAAGCGGCCGGCCTGCAGGAAAGAGATACCGGGATCGGCCTTGAACTCGTCGATCACCTGGTACTCCCGCTCCTTGGCCTGGGGGGCGACCCAGCCGGTGTTGAACGCCGCGACGGCAGCGGTCAGCAAGGCCAGCACCAGGGCGCTGCCCATGATGAAACGGTGACTGAAACCCACCGCGTGCATCACCGTCATTTCGCTTTCAGCGTACAAACGGCCGTGAGCAAACAGAATGGCTAAAAACAGACTGATAGGCAGCATCAACAACGCCATATTCGGCAGGTTGAGCAGCAGGAGGGTGGATACCAGGCGCGTCGGCACCTCACCATCGGCGGCATCGCCAATGATCTGGATAAATTGCTGGCTGACGAAGATAAGCAGCAGCACGAACAGCACCGCCAGCTGGGTTTTCAGGGTCTCCCTGAACAAATATCGGAAAACGATCACAGTCATTCCCAAGTAAACTTGTGTTTTTAGTCGAATGCCTGAAAAATAGGGCCCTATATTGGATTTTTACCAGTTTGAACTGCGGAGCCTGTGACTGTTCGCTCCGCCTCTGATACCCCAACAAGCACCGCATTATTCAATAAATGGTGCCTTTTGTCTTTAGGATGTAGGAGATTCCATGGAGTTCAGTGTAAAGAGTGGCAGTCCTGAGAAGCAACGCAGTGCCTGCGTCGTGGTCGGCGTTTTTGAGCCCCGCCGCCTCTCTCCGGTTGCCGAACAGCTGGACAAGATCAGCGACGGCTACCTCAGCTCGCTGCTGCGCCGTGGCGACCTGGAAGGGAAACCGGGCCAGATGCTGCTGCTGCATCAAGTACCGGGCGTGCTCAGCGAGCGCGTACTGCTGGTCGGGTGCGGCAAGGAGCGCGAACTCGACGAGCGCCAGTACAAGCAGATCATCAACAAGACCATCACCACCCTGAACGAAACCGGCTCCATGGAAGCGGTCTGCTTCCTGACCGAGCTGCACGTCAAGGGTCGGGATACCTACTGGAAGGTGCGTCAGGCGGTGGAAACCACCAAGGCGGGCCTCTACAGCTTCGATCAGTTCAAGACCAACAAGGCCGAACCACGCCGTCCGCTGCGCAAGCTGGTCTTCAACGTGCCGACGCGTCGGGAACTGACCATAGGCGAGCGCGCCATCAACCACGGCCTGGCCGTGGCGAAAGGGGTGCGCATCTGCCGCGACGTGGCGAACATGCCGCCCAACGTCTGCAACCCCGCCTACCTCGCCTCCCAGGCCCGCCGTCTGGCGGATGCCTATGACAACATCACCACCAGGGTGGTGGGGGAGCAGGAGATGGCCGAGCTCGGCATGAACTCCTACCTCGCAGTGGCCCGCGGCTCCGAGAACGAAGCCATGATGGCCATCATCGAGTACAAGGGCAACGCCGACGCCAAGCCCATCGTGCTGGTGGGCAAGGGGCTGACCTTCGACTCCGGCGGCATCTCCATCAAGCCGGCAGACGGCATGGACGAGATGAAGTACGACATGGGTGGCGCCGCCTCCGTGCTCGGCACCATGCACGCCCTGGCCCAGTTGCAGCTGCCCATCAACGTCATCGGTGTGCTGGCGGGCTGCGAGAACATGCCGGGGGGCAACGCCTACCGCCCCGGTGACATCCTCACTACCATGTCCGGCCAGACCGTCGAGGTACTCAACACCGACGCCGAAGGCCGCCTGGTGCTGTGCGATGCCCTCACCTATGTGGACCGCTACGATCCCGAGACCGTGATCGACGTGGCGACCCTGACCGGTGCCTGCATCATCGCCCTTGGCCACCATACCTCTGGCCTCTTGGCGAACCACAACCCCCTGGCCCACGAGCTGCTCAACGCCTCCGAACAGGCCGGCGATCGCGCCTGGCGTCTGCCCCTGTTCGACGAGTATCAGGAGCAGCTGGAAAGCCCGTTCGCGGACATGGCCAACATCGGTGGCCGTCCGGCCGGTACCATCACCGCCGCCGCCTTCCTGTCGCGCTTCACCAAGAAGTACAACTGGGCCCACCTGGATATCGCAGGGACCGCCTGGAAGAGCGGCAAGGAGAAGGGCTCCACCGGCCGTCCTGTGCCCCTGCTGACCCAGTTCCTGCTCAACCGGGCCGGCGTGGCGGACGTCGAAGACAAGGAGTGATTCCCTTATCCATCGACTCGAAGAGCGATGCGAGAAGGCGTTACCCTGTATCACAAGGAAGAGGCCTGCCTCTTCCTTGTTTCATTGAGAGAATCCGGGAAGTCCGTGCCAGACGCGGCTCCCGAAGACGGCCAATCGCAGTCCGTCACAGCCAAACGGGACCGACCTGATGAGCCAAGTGACCTTTTACCTGATGAGCCAGCCCGATGATGCGGATGCCTCCGCCGTCGAGCGCCTCGCCTGCCAGCTTGCGGCCGATGGCTGGAGCGCAGGCCACCTCTATCTGCTGTGCGAGGACGAGGCCCAGGCCCTGCGTCTGGACGAACTGTTGTGGCAGTTGCCGCCCGATCGCTTCGTGCCGCACCAGTTGCAGGGGGAGAGCGGTCAGGCCCCGGTGGAGATAGGCTATCAGCCGCCACGGCGGCGCTATGCCAGCCTCATCAACCTGGCCCGGCAGACACCTTTGTTTGCAGGACACTTCGCTCAAGTGGTAGATTTTGTCCCCACTGACGAAACGCAAAAGCAGCAAGCCCGCGAGCGCTACAAGCACTATCGCCAGGCGGGCCATACCCTCGAGATGAGGGATCAGCCCGTCCTTGCCGCACCGGATCCGGCGCAGCCCTGACTGTGCCACCCTCGATCCACGACGAATCAACACCAGAATCCATCCATCCAGAATACGGCGAGACCATGGAAAAGACTTTTAATCACAACGCCATCGAACAGGCGCTCTACCAGCACTGGGAAGCCCAGGGTTACTTCAAGCCCCACGGCGACACCAGCAAAGACTCCTTCTGCATCATGATCCCGCCGCCGAACGTCACCGGCAGCCTGCACATGGGCCACGCCTTCCAGCAGACCCTGATGGACACCCTGATCCGCTACAACCGCATGCAGGGCAAGAACACCCTGTGGCAGGCGGGTACCGACCACGCTGGTATCGCCACCCAGATGGTGGTTGAGCGCAAGATCGCCGCCGAAGAGGGCAAGACCCGCCACGATTACGGCCGGGAAGCCTTCATCGACAAGATCTGGCAGTGGAAGGAAGAGTCCGGTGGCACCATCACCCGTCAGATGCGCCGTCTGGGTGACTCCGTGGACTGGGAGCGCGAGCGCTTCACCATGGATGAGGGCCTCTCCGCCGCCGTCCAGGAAGTGTTCGTGCGCCTGTACGAAGACGGCCTGATGTATCGCGGCAAGCGTCTGGTGAACTGGGATCCCAAGCTCAACACCGCCATCTCCGACCTGGAAGTGGAAAACCGCGAGATCAAGGGCCACATGTGGCACCTTCGCTACCCGCTGGCCAACGGTGCCAAGACCGCCGAAGGCAAGGATCACCTGATCGTCGCCACCACCCGTCCGGAAACCATGCTGGGCGATACCGCCGTGGCCGTGAACCCGGAAGACCCCCGCTACAAGGCGCTGATCGGCCAGCACATCCTGCTGCCGCTGGTGAACCGTCTGATCCCCATCGTTGCCGACGAACACGCCGACATGGAGAAGGGCACCGGCTGCGTGAAGATCACCCCGGCCCACGACTTCAACGACAACGAAGTGGGCAAGCGCCACAACCTGCCGATGATCAACATCTTCACCCTGGACGCCCACGTGCGTGCCGAGGCCGAAGTGGTCGATACCAATGGCAACCCGAGCACCGCCTATGACGCCGCCCTGCCGACCGAGTTCGCCGGGATGGAGCGCTTCGCCGCCCGCAAGGCCATCGTCGCCAAGCTGGACGAGCTGGGCCTCCTGGCCGAGATCAAGGATCATGTGCTGCAACAGCCTTACGGCGATCGCGGCGGCGTGCCCATCGAGCCCATGCTGACCGACCAGTGGTACGTGCGCGTGGCCCCCATGGCCAAGACCGCCATCGAGGCGGTGGAAGATGGCCGCATCCAGTTCGTGCCGAAGCAGTACGAAAACATGTACTTCTCCTGGATGCGCGACATTCAGGACTGGTGCGTCTCCCGTCAGCTGTGGTGGGGTCACCGCATCCCGGCCTGGTATGACGATGCCGGCAACGTCTACGTGGGCCGCAACGAAGAGGAAGTGCGCGCCAAGCACAGCATCCCGTCCGTGACCGTGCTGCGTCAGGACGAAGACGTGCTCGACACCTGGTTCAGCTCCGCCCTGTGGACCTTCTCCACCCTGGGCTGGCCGAACAACACCGAGGCGCTCAAGACCTTCCACCCGACCGACGTGTTGATGAGCGGCTTCGACATCATCTTCTTCTGGATTGCCCGGATGATCATGATGACCATGCACTTCATCAAGGACGAGAACGGCCAGCCGCAAGTCCCGTTCAAGACCGTCTACATCACCGGCCTCATCCGTGACGAAGAAGGCCAGAAGATGTCCAAGTCCATGGGCAACGTGCTGGACCCCCTCGACATGATCGACGGCATCTCCCTGGAAGACCTGCTGGAGAAGCGCACCGGCAACATGATGCGGCCGCAGATGGCCGAGAAGATCGCCAAGCGCACCGCCAAGCAGTTCCCGGAAGGGATCGAGGCCCACGGCACCGACGCCATGCGCTTCACCCTGGCGGCGCTCGCCTCCACCGGTCGTGACATCAACTGGGACATGAAGCGTCTGGATGGCTACAACAACTTCTGCAACAAGCTGTGGAACGCCTCCCGCTATGTGCTGATGAACACCGAAGATCAGGATTGCGGCTTTGCCGGTGGCGAGATGCAGTTCAGCCTGGCGGATCGCTGGATCCAGTCCCAGCTGCAAGTGGCCATCCGTGACTTCCGAACCGCCCTCGATACCTACCGCTTCGACATCGCGGCAGGCGTGCTGTACGAATTTATCTGGAACCAGTTCTGTGACTGGTATCTGGAGCTGACCAAGCCGGTACTGACCAAGGGCTCCGAGGCCGAGCAGCGCGCTGCCCGCCACACCCTCGTCAGCGTCCTTGAGACCCTGCTGCGCCTGGCACACCCGATCATCCCGTTCATCACCGAGACCATCTGGAAATCGGTCGCCCCGCTGGCCGGCGTACACGCCGACACCATCATGATTCAGGCTTTCCCGGAATTCGACGCCGCCAAGGTGGACGAAGCCGCGATGGCGGATCAGGAGTGGGTGAAGGAGTTCATCGTCAGCATCCGCAACATCCGCGCCGAGATGAACGTGGCCCCGAGCGTGCCCCTCAACGTGCTGCTCCAGTGCGATGCCAAGGATGCCCAGCGCGCTCAGGGCAACGAGGCCTTCCTCAAATCCCTGGCCCGTCTGGAATCCATTCGCGTGCTTGGCGCAGGTGAAACCGCCCCGCTGTCGGTGAAGAAGCTGATCGGTGCCACCGAGCTGATGATCCCGATGGCCGGTCTCATCGACAAGGAAGCCGAACTGGCCCGTCTGGCCAAAGAGGTGGCCCGTCTGGTGGGCGAGTGCGGCCGCATCGAAGGCAAGCTCGGCAACGAAGCCTTCGTCGCCAAGGCGCCGGAAGCGGTCATCATCAAGGAGCGCGAGAAGCTGGAAGATTACCGTCTCCAGCTGACCAAGCTGGAAGCCCAGCAGGCCGAGATCGCCGCGCTCTAAGCCACAGCGCAACATGACAAGCCCCCGTTTATCGGGGGCTTTTTCATGTCAGGGGTTCAGTTCTCCCTCTCCTGCCCCGCAGTTTTATCCCTCCCGCCGGGACGATATTCAAAAATTCACGAGCCAAATCACCTCCTTTCACAAGCGCAGAGCCCGCAAATTCATTACACTGCCAGCGGTCTTTTCTATCGGGAGTGCTGCTGCAGTATGGAAATATTGATCCTGTTTGGATTGATTTTGCTCAATGGCGTCTTCGCCATGTCGGAAATCGCCATCGTGACGGCACGCAAGGCACGCCTCGCCAAAATGGCGAGCGAAGGGAGCCGCTCCGCCGCCATCGCCCTCAAGCTCGGGGAAGATCCGACCCATTTCCTCTCCGCCGTGCAGATCGGCATCACCAGCATCGGTCTGCTCAACGGTATCTATGGCGAGTCCCTGCTGGCCCAGCCCTTCGCTCTCTGGCTGCAGGAGTGGGGGCTCTCCCCCAAGAGCAGCAGCCTGCTCGCCACCGTCATCGTGGTCGTGCTGGTCACCTATCTCTCCATCGTGGTAGGGGAGCTCGTGCCCAAACGCCTCGGACAACTCAGCGCCGAGCGCATCGCCTGTCTGGTAGCCCGCCCCATGCTCTGGCTGGCGACCCTGACCCGTCCCTTCGTCTGGTTGCTCTCCGCCTCCACCAACGCCAGCCTGCGGCTGCTGCGGGTCGATCAGCGCAGCAGCAACAACGTCACTCAGGAGGAGATCCACGCCATGCTGGTGGAGGGCTCCGAAGCGGGGGTGATCGAGGACCATGAGCACACTATGTTGCGCAACGTGTTCCGCCTCGACGAACGCAGCCTGGCCTCCCTGATGGTGCCGCGCAGCGACATCCGCTATCTGGACCTGTCACTGCCGCTGGAAGTGAACCTCCAACGTCTGGCGGAGTATCGCCACAGCTTCTTCCCTGTCTGTGACGGCAGCCTGTCGGATCTCGTCGGCATCCTCAACGTCAGCAAGGTGCTGCACGCCTACATCAAGGGAGAGCCCATCGATCTGGCGGCGCTGACCCAGGACGGCAGCCTGCTGCCGGAGACCCTCAACGGCCTGGAGCTGCTCAACCACTTCCGTACCCACTCCGAGCACATGGTGCTGGTGGTGGACGAATATGGCGAGCTGCAGGGGCTGGTCACCCAGCAGGATCTGCTGGAAACCCTGGCCGGCGACTTCCAGCAGGAAGATGGGGAGGACAACTGGGCCTTCCAGCGTGCCGACGGCAGCTGGCTGCTCGACGGCCTCATTCCGCTGCCAGAATTGAAGGACTGTCTGGAGCTGGTTCGTCTGCCGGAAGAAGAAAAACATCACTATCACACCCTTGGAGGGCTTATCATGCTGCTCCTTGGCCGCCTTCCCCAGACCGGAGACCTGGTCACCCTGGAACAGTGGCAACTGGAAATCGTGGATATGGACGGCCTGCGCATCGACAAGGTACTTGCCATGCCCTTGACCGACCAACCCAGCTAACCTGCGGAGTTTGCATGTATGGAGCAGTTTTACCACCTGGCTCACGCCTTTATGCATCAGGATCTGGCGACACTCTCTGATCCCAAGATGGTCTTCATGGTCTATGTCGTCCTGCTGACCTTCCTGGTGCTCGAGAATGGTTTTATCCCCACCGCCTTCCTGCCAGGGGATACCCTGCTAATCCTGACCGGCGTGCTGATCTATCAGGGGGTGTTGCCGATGGCGGTGGTCCCGCTGCTGATCATGGCGACCTTCGTCGGTACCTGGCTTGGCTACATGCAGGGGCGTTTCCTCGGCCACACCCGGATGTATCACAGGCTGATGTCCCACCTTGATGACAAGCACAAGGAGAAGGTGCACTACCTGCTCAACAAGTACGGCATCATCACCCTGATCACCGCCCGCTACATCGCCTTCGTGCGTACCGCCTACCCCTATATCGTCGGCGCCAACGAGATCCCCCAGGGGCGCTTCCTGGTGGTCAACCTGATCAGCTCCATCATGTGGATCTGCCCCCTGGTCGGGCTGGGTTACTACCTGAGCCACACCAAGCTGGCCGCGCAGTATGAGTCCCAATTTCTCAGTGTCATTCTCTACCTGCCGGTCGTGCTGCTGGTGGGCGGCCTCATCGCTCTGGTCTGGCGCTGGTGGAGCAGACGCAAGCCCGGCGTCTCCAGAGAGTGAGACAAGCCACAGGGTCGCCCACAGGCGGCCCTTTTTTATGGAAAATAGTGGCGAATTCCCCCTGCTCGCTCTTGTAAAGCAGGGGCAAAAATGAGTGAATCTAGCGCCTTTTTTCGCTGTGGATGGAGTTGGTTGTATGGGGTGTTGGATTCGCGCAATCGCGCTGGTAGGTGGATTGATGGGACTGCTGGGTTCGCAGACAGCCCTGGCGACTCCCGACCCGGCCAAGCTGCAGCTCAAATCGGGCAGTGCCCTGGTGATGGACGTCAACACCGGCAAGACCCTGTATCAGAAAAACCCCACCCGGGTGCGCCCCATCGCCTCCCTCACCAAGCTGATGACGGCGCTGGTGGTGCTGGATGCCCGCCAGAACCTCAATCAGACCCTGACCATCGATCAGAACGACAGGGACAACATCAAGCACACCTATTCACGGGTGCGCATGGGCACCCAGATCAGCCGCCGCGACGCCCTGCATCTGGCGCTGATGTCCTCCGAGAACCGCATGGCCTCGGCGCTTGCCCGCCACTACCCGGGGGGTCGCCAGGCCTTCATCCGCGCCATGAACAACAAGGCCAGACAGCTCGGCATGCGCAACACCCGCTACTATGACTCCACCGGTCTCTCCACCCGCAACGTCTCCACCGCCCAGGATCTAGCCAAGCTCCTCTCTGCGGCCTATCGACAGCCGCTGATCCGTGAATTCACCCAGGACACCAGCAGGGAGATGCGCTTTGGCAAGCCGGCCTACAGCCTGATGTTCAATAATACCAACCCCCTGGTGAAGAACCCGGACTGGGATGTACGCCTCTCCAAGACAGGCTATACCGACGAAGCGGGCCGCTGCCTGCTGATGCGTGCCAAACCGGATCGTCAGGAGCTCGCCATCGTACTGCTCAACTCGGTGGGCAAACGCACCCCTGTCGGGGATGCCAACCGCATCCGCAAGTGGCTGAAAAGCTGATTCTTTCCACGAAGACATAAAAGGATGCCGCGGCATCCTTTTTTATTGCCCGCCAAACGCCACAGCAGACCGCCAGAGGCCGCCAGCCCCGCACAGCATAGATGCGCATGGTTTGGGCACCCAGGCCGCCACAGGCACGGCCACGGGATGCGTCAGCAGCCTGCCAGGCAAGATACGTCGAGAGTGGTGACCCGGGGGCACGTGCAGCCAGGGGGAACCGTCCCCCGTGGGGGCGTCAGGGAGAAGGACACGAGAGAGACAACCCCATGATGGGTAGGAGGATATCGCCCATAAAAAAACAGCCCCGACTGACGTCGAGGCTGTCTGTATGGTGCGCCCGAGAGGATTCGAACCTCTGACCACCTGGTTCGTAGCCAGGTACTCTATCCAGCTGAGCTACGGGCGCTCACAACTTGTTGCACTGCTTGAAATATGGTGCGCCCGAGAGGATTCGAACCTCTGACCACCTGGTTCGTAGCCAGGTACTCTATCCAGCTGAGCTACGGGCGCTCATAAATTGTTGCACTGCTTGAAACATGGTGCGCCCGAGAGGATTCGAACCTCTGACCACCTGGTTCGTAGCCAGGTACTCTATCCAGCTGAGCTACGGGCGCTCATAAATCATTGTATTGCTTGAAATGGTGCGCCCGAGAGGATTCGAACCTCTGACCACCTGGTTCGTAGCCAGGTACTCTATCCAGCTGAGCTACGGGCGCCCTGTTTTCAAACGATAAAAAAAGCTTACTCAACAGTAAGCCTTCTTTAGTGCCGACTTGCTGATGGTCAACACATGACTCCAAGAGTCAAATATGGTGCGCCCGAGAGGATTCGAACCTCTGACCACCTGGTTCGTAGCCAGGTACTCTATCCAGCTGAGCTACGGGCGCAAAATGGCGGAGAAGGGGGGATTCGAACCCCCGATGCGGGTATAAGCCGCATACTCCCTTAGCAGGGGAGCGCCTTCAGCCTCTCGGCCACCTCTCCGTTTGCGGGGCTGATAATACTTCACAGGGATTTTTAGTCAAACACTTTTTTGGAGAAAACAGAGCGTTCGCTCAGCATTTGGCCAAAGAGTGGAATATTCAAGCAATATCGACACTTACCCAGTAGTTACGCGCTCTGCAGGCCGATTTGCAGGCCCCTGAAAAACAAAAGGCGACATCCGGGATGTCGCCTTCAGGCAGCCATGAAATGGCTTAGAAATTCGGTTGGCCCGGGACTTTCTCGGCCTGTATCCGCATGTAGATCTCTTCGCGGTGTACGGAAACCTCTTTCGGTGCATTCACACCGATACGAACCTGGTTCCCTTTTACGCCCAGTACGGTAACGGTTACTTCGTCACCAATCATCAGGGTTTCCCCTACACGACGAGTCAAAATAAGCATTCGCTTGCTCCTGTATCCTGTTTTGTATTTATATCGATATGCGCCATTATCTTACAAAGATACCGATATGGTAAATGGTTGAAACTAAATCAATCAGGGATTGTTTCCCAAGGGCTGCTCATGAGGCTCTTGATCCAACCCGAACGCCGAGTGCAACGAACGCACGGCCAGCTCCAGGTACTTCTCGTCAATCACCACGGATATCTTGATTTCAGAGGTGGAGATCAGCTGCATGTTGATCCCTTCCTCACCCAATACCTTGAACATGGTGCGCGCTACACCAGGATGATTCCACATGCCGACCCCGACGATGGAGACCTTGGCGATCTCTCCGTTGCCCTGCACGCAGGCGGCCCCCAGCTCGCTGGCGGTCTCCTCCAGCAAGGCGCGGGCCCGGCGATAATCATCACGATTCACCGTGAAGGTGAAATCGGCGGTGCCATCCCCCATGGTGTTCTGCACTATCATGTCGACATCTATGTTGGCGTCGCTGATCGGATTCAGGATCTGCGCGGCCACGGTCGGCCTGTCCGGCACACCCAGAATGGTCAGGCTGGCCTCGTTGCGATTGAACGCAATGCCGGATACCAGGGGTGCTTCCATCCTCTCACCTCCATATGTGATTAAGGTTCCCTCTCCGTCGACGAAACTCGACAGCACCCTTAGCGGCACGCGGTACTTGCCCGCGAACTCGACCGAACGGATCTGCAACACCTTGGCTCCGAGACTCGCCATCTCGAGCATCTCCTCGAAGGTGATGGTATCGAGGCGACGCGCCTTGGGTTCGATGCGCGGATCCGTGGTATACACCCCGTCCACATCGGTAAAGATCTGGCACTCATCGGCCTTGATGGCCGCAGCCACGGCCACCGCGGTGGTATCCGAACCACCTCGGCCCAGGGTAGTGATGGCATTGTGCTCATCGCGCCCCTGGAAACCGGCAATCACTACCACCTTGCCGGCACCGAGTGCGGCTTCCACCTGCTCGGTGTCGATACGGGTGATGCGCGCCTTGCCATAGGCGGAATCGGTGTGGATGCGGACCTGATCACCGGTCATCGAGACTGCGGGGCAACCGCGCTTGTTGAGCGCAATCGCCAGCAGTGCAATGGTGACCTGCTCACCGGTGGAGATCAGCACATCCATCTCGCGCCGGTTGGCATCCTGGTCCAGCTGCTGGGCCATGCCCAGCAACCGGTTGGTTTCGCCCGACATGGCTGAGACCACCACCACCACGTCATGTCCCTGGGCACGGGTCAGTTGAACCCGCTCAGCAACTGCCTCGATCCGCTCCAGCGTGCCGACCGAGGTGCCACCGTACTTCTGTACATAGAGTGCCACAGATCACCTCGCCCGCTTACAGGCGCTCTTCCAGCCAGGAGTGAACGGATTGCAGCGCCGCCGGCACCGCCTCAGGCTGGGTACCACCCGCCTGTGCCATGTCGGGACGACCACCGCCCTTGCCACCCACCTGCTGGGCCACCAGATTGACCAGCTCACCAGCTTTGACCTTGCCGGTCAGGTCATTGGTCACGCCCGCGATCAAGTTGACCTTGCCATCACTGCTGGTTGCCAGCAGCACGACACCGGATTTCATCTGATTCTTCAGCTCGTCCAGCATGCCGCGCAGGGATTTGGGGTCGACCCCTTCCATGGCGGCAACCAGCACCTTCTGGCCATTGATGTCGATGACCTGGCTCAGCAGGTCGTTACCCGCCTGCGCCGCCAGCTTGGCCTTGAGCTGTTCCAGCTCGCGCTCCATCATCTTGGCCTTGTCCAGTACCTGGCGCACCTTGTCGGCGATGGAGAACTGATCGCCCTTCACCAGCGCGGCGGCCTCTTCGATCTGTTCACCCAGCTGGTGCATCAGATCGATGGCGCTCTTGCCGGTGACCGCTTCGATACGACGCACGCCAGCCGCGATGCCGCTCTCGGCAATGATCTTGAAGAAGCCGATGTCACCGGTGCGCTTGGCGTGAGTACCGCCGCACAGCTCGGTGGAGTAGTCACCCATGCGTACCACGCGCACATCGTCTTCATATTTCTCGCCAAACAGCGCCATGGCACCGGCTGACTTGGCCTCTTCCAGCCCCATCAGCTGGGTCGCCACCTCGTGGTTGGCACGGATCTGGGCGTTGACGAGCTCCTCGATCCGGCGAATGGTCGCCATGGTCAGCCCTTCGAAGTGGGAGAAGTCGAAGCGCATGCGCTCGGCGCCCACCAGGGATCCTTTCTGGGTCACGTGCTCACCCAGCGCCTGGCGCAAGGCCGCGTGCAACAGGTGAGTCACGGAGTGGTTAAGGGCGATGGCCTGACGACGGTCGCCATCGACCACGGCCTCGACCTCGGCTCCCTTCTCCAGGGTACCCAGTTCCAGATAGCCCTTGTGGATGATCGCCTTGCCCGCTTTCTGGGTGTCGGTGACGGCGAAGATGCCGTCATCCACCTTGAGGATGCCGCTGTCACCCACCTGACCGCCGGACTCCGCATAGAAGGGGGTCTCCGCCAGCACGATCACTGCCTCTTCACCGGCGATGAGGCCATTGACCTCGACACCATCCTTGTAGATACCGACCACCTGGGTGTTCTGGCTCAGTTGCTTGTAACCGGTAAAGGGGGTCTCGAAATCGAGCTTCAGCACGTCGTTGTAGTTCACACCGAAACTGGAAGCCTCTTTCGCACGGGCGCGCTGCTTCTCCATCTCAGCCTTGAAGCCCTCTTCGTCGATGCCGATCTCGCGCTCGCGCACCACGTCGGCGGTCAGGTCGGCCGGGAAGCCGTATGTGTCATAGAGCTTGAACACCACTTCACCCGGGATCACCTTGGCATCACCGAGGTTGGCCAGGGCGTCTTCCAGCAGCAGCAGACCTCTGTCCAGCGTGCGGACGAACTGCTCCTCCTCGATGCGCAACACTCGCTCGACCAGCGGCAGCTGGGCGATCAGTTCCGCCGCCACATCCTTCATCTGTACGGCCAGCTCGGCAGCCAGCTTATAGAAGAAGACGTCGGTAGCACCCAGCTTGCGGCCGTGACGCACGGCGCGGCGGATGATGCGGCGCAGCACGTAGCCGCGACCTTCATTGGAGGGCATGACACCGTCAGCCACCAGGAAGGCGCAGGAACGGATGTGGTCCGCAATGACGCGCAGGGACTGGTTGCTCAGATCCGTGGTGCCGACAATCTCGGCCGCCTTCTTGATCAACGCCTGGAAGATGTCGATCTCATAGTTGGAGTGCACCCCCTGCATGATGGCGGAGATACGCTCCAGACCCATGCCGGTATCCACGGACGGACGGGGCAGCGGCTCCATGGTGCCGTCAGCCTGACGGTTGAACTGCATGAAGACCACGTTCCAGATCTCGATGAAGCGGTCGCCATCCTCTTCCGGTGAACCGGGAGGGCCACCCCAGATGTGATCGCCGTGGTCGTAGAAGATCTCGGTGCAGGGACCGCATGGGCCGGTATCGCCCATGGCCCAGAAGTTGTCGGATGCATAAGGAGCACCCTTGTTGTCACCGATGCGCACGATGCGATCGGCCGGCACGCCGACCTCTTTTTCCCAGATGTCGAAGGCTTCGTCATCAGTCGCGTAGACGGTCACCAGCAGGCGCTCTTTGGGCAGCTTGAGGGTACCGGTCAGGAATTCCCATGCAAACCGGATGGCGTCCTGTTTGAAGTAGTCACCGAAGCTGAAGTTGCCCAGCATCTCGAAGAAGGTATGGTGACGGGCGGTATAGCCGACGTTTTCCAGGTCATTGTGCTTGCCGCCAGCCCGCACGCAACGCTGGGCCGTGGTGGCACGGTGATAGGCACGCTTGTCGGCGCCAAGGAACACGTCCTTGAACTGGTTCATCCCTGCGTTGGTGAACAGCAGGGTCGGATCGTTGTGCGGTACCAGCGAGCTGGAAGAGACAACCTGGTGTCCCTGGGTGCGGAAATACTCGAGAAACGCAGCGCGAATCTCTGACGTGGACATGTACATGGAAAATCCTGCTTGATTCGAATACGGACTTTTAACCGCATTAATGTAAGTTTTCTGCAGGGTAAAGTAAAACGTGGGGACCCTTGGCGGGTGAAATAGCCCCCAAGGGGCCAGCGTTTGGCAGCAACACCCGCAAGCACGTCGCAACAGGGGGGCTTCGGGATGCCTCGCTCGACCACAGGGCCACCATTGACAGACCCGGCGAAGGGCTGATATTCCCCACCAGCCGCACCGCACACCAAGGGAAATCCTGCCCATAGGTCCAGCCTCGGCGCGCCACTATTGCTCACCTTGCATGGCTGAGAGGGCGTAACGGGCTTGCTCCTGGGTAAAACCACGCCCCATCAGATATTTGAGCCACTTCATGCGCAGTTTGAAGTCGGCAAAGTCGGTCGCCTTTGCCCGACGCGATAACAACGCAAGCGCCAGTTCGAACCAGTCGAGCTCGGGTTGATCGAGGGCCGCCTCGATCTGGGTGTCATCCAGCCCCTTGCGACGCAGGTCGAAGCGGATCCTGAGCGGACCATGGCCTTTGGCCGCACCGGCCCGCACAGCCATGGCACCGTAACGATCGTCATTGACCCAGTCATAGCCACGGCAATGGTCGAGTACAACGGCGACCACCTCCTCCTCGAATCCCTTCTGACGCAGGCGTCTGGCCAGCTCGGATTCCGCACTTTCGCGGCGGGCAAGACTGCGCATGGCAAAGGTGCGGGCGGCGGCGACCTGCTCTTCAAAGGTCAATTCGACGGGCTCGCCCGGCTCGTTCACTGATTCATCCACCATAAACAACAAGGCCGGGTATCAACCCGGCCTTTCCTCATTCCTTATTCGAACTCTTGTTCGTTTTCGGCTTCAAACTCGGCGTATTCGGCAGCCGTGGCCTTCTCCTCCACCGGCGCGGCGCCGGAGAGCAGCAGCTCGCGCAGCTTCACTTCCACCTCGGCAGCCAGTGCCTTGTTTTCGGAGAAGAGCTTCATCACGTTGGCTTTACCCTGGCCGATCTTCTCGCCGTTGTAGCTGTACCAGGCACCCGCCTTGTCGATCAGCTTGTGCTTGACGCCCAGGTCCACCAGCTCGCCCTCCTTGGAGATGCCGGCACCATAGAAGATCTGGAATTCAGCTTGCTTGAAGGGTGGCGCCACCTTGTTCTTCACTACCTTGACGCGGGTCTCGTTACCGACCACTTCGTCACCCTCCTTGATGGCGCCGGTACGACGGATGTCCAGGCGCACGGAAGCGTAGAACTTCAAAGCGTTACCACCGGTGGTGGTCTCCGGGCTGCCGAACATGACACCGATCTTCATCCGGATCTGGTTGATGAAGATGCACAGGCAGTTGGCGTTCTTGATGTTGGCGGTCAATTTACGCAGCGCCTGGGACATCAGACGAGCCTGCAGGCCGACGTGGGAGTCACCCATCTCCCCTTCGATTTCCGCTTTCGGGGTCAAGGCCGCCACGGAGTCGACGATGATGACGTCGACGGCATTGGAGCGCACCAGCATGTCGCAAATCTCCAGTGCCTGTTCACCGGTATCCGGCTGGGAGATGAGCAGGTCGTCGACGTTGACGCCCAGCTTGGCGGCATAGATAGGATCCAGTGCGTGCTCCGCATCGACGAAGGCACAGGTCTTGCCCTTCTTCTGGGCTTCGGCGATCACCTGCAGGGTCAGCGTAGTTTTACCGGACGATTCCGGACCGTAGATCTCGACGATACGACCGCACGGCAGACCACCGATCCCCAGCGCCACGTCCAGAGAGAGAGAGCCGGTGGAGATGGCTTCGATATCCATGGTCTTGCTGTCGCCCAGACGCATGATGGAGCCTTTGCCAAACTGCTTTTCGATCTGGCCCAGCGCAGCCGCCAGTGCCTTCTGTTTGTTCTGATCCATGCCAATCTCCGCTGGGAATCGTGAGTAAGAAGTGAAGTTGGGCTAAGTATACTGTTTATGCATACAGTATCAAGCCCAATTTATTTGAGCAGTGCCAGGAGTCCGGACAAGGCCTGTCTGACCGCCTGCTGGCGCACCTGATGGCGATCCCCATCGAAACGGGCGAGCAGGGAGTGGTGACGACCGGTACGATCTGCCCAGGCAAACCAGACAGTGCCGACCGGTTTCTCCTCGCTGCCACCACCAGGCCCGGCGATACCGCTGATGGCCACGCAGATACCCGCATCGGAGCGAGCCAGGCAGCCCCGGGTCATCTCCAGCACCACGGGTTCGCTGACGGCGCCGTGGCGCAACAGGCTGTCGATGCTGACGCCGAGCATCTGCTGTTTGGCTTCGTTGGTGTAGGTCACAAAACCGCGATCGAACCAGGCCGAGCTGCCGGCAGTATCCGTGATGGCAGTGGCAACCCCGCCACCGGTGCAGGATTCCGCCGTGGCGGCAAGCCAGCCTCTGGCCAGCAGTGCCTCGCCCAGTTCCCGAGATAAGCGGGAGATCTCTGCTTCAAGTCCCATCATCGCGTCCTCTTCCGGCCTCTTCCAGGCGAAATATGGCGCTCATTATGCAGTTGCCCCGCTCCTCGGGCAACCGACCCCGGGGCCACTGCGTCAGCAAGTTGTCGTCGCTTAAGCTCCAGTACATGGCTGCTCGTTATCATGTTCCAACACCGCCATGCATGCGGTTTCCATCCCATCAGACCAAGGAGAAAGCCGGATGAAGCATCCGTTCAACGTCGCCATGACAGCCCTCGCAATGTGTATCGCCACCCATGCCTTTGCCACCGAGGGTACCGCCGAGCTGCGGAGCGAGACCACCCTGGCCCAGGAACTGAACCTCTCCAGCGCCCAGGTGGAGCAGATCAAGGGGCTGCGCGAGCAGGCCACCAGGGAGCTGGGCTCAATCAAGCTTGATGCCATCGGCCAGGACGTCATCGTCAACATGATCAAGTCCGGCAAATGGGATGAAGTGGCGGCGAGAAAGCAGTTGCAGACCATCAGCGACGTACAGGCCGAGGCCCGCTACCATCGCGCCCACTACCTCTTCGAGGTGAGCCGGGTGCTGACACCCGAGCAGAAAGCCAAACTGCACGAGATGCTGAGCGGCGACGAAGCCATGTACTGAGGGCGACACTCTCCCCGTCTCTCCCATCCCCGCATCCGTGCGGGGATGCTATTTCTCCTCCCCCATGCCTCTTTTCGGCCAGGCTCCCCCCAGGCCACTCTGGTCAGCATCATCCGGATGCACAGATCCGCGACGGGATGCCGGCTTTGCCCCCAAGACGGAGATTCCTCCTCACCATCTTGCCTCGAGCATGTAGAATGGCCCCCAGATTCAGACCCATGACGGCAGACGTTTGCCCGCAAGAGCACCTTCTGGAATAGCACATGACAGCACAATACCAAGCGCCAGGCGCCAACTTGAGCGCCCACACCCCCATGATGCAGCAGTATCTGACCCTCAAGGCCGAGAACCCGGAGATCCTGCTGTTTTATCGCATGGGCGACTTCTACGAGCTCTTCTACGACGACGCCCGCAAGGCCTCCCAGCTGCTCGACATCTCCCTGACCAAGCGCGGCCAGTCGGCCGGCAGCCCCATCCCGATGGCCGGGGTGCCCTATCACGCCATCGAGGGGTATCTCGCCAAGCTGGTACAGCTCGGCGAATCGGCCGCCATCTGCGAGCAGGTGGGGGATCCCGCCACCAGCAAGGGACCGGTAGAGCGCAAGGTCATTCGCATCATCACCCCGGGCACCGTCTCCGACGAGGCGCTGCTCAGCGAGCGGCAGGACAACCTGATCGCCGCCGTCTACCACGATGGCCGCCGCTTCGGCTATGGCACCATGGATATCGGATCCGGCCGCTTCTTCATCAACCAGTTCGAGAAGGAAGAGACCCTGCTGGCTGAGCTGCAGCGCACCAATCCGGCCGAGCTGCTCTATCCCGAATCGTTCGCCTTCCTGCACCATATCGAGGGTCGCCGCGGCCTGCGTCGCCGCCCGGAGTGGGAGTTCGAGCTCGGCACCGCCCGCAAGCTCTTGTGCCAGCAGTTCGGCACCCAGGATCTGGTGGGCTTTGGGGTCGAGCAGAGCGAGACCGCCCTGTGCGCTGCCGGTTGCCTGATGCAGTACGTGAAAGACACCCAGCGCACCGCCCTGCCCCACATTCGCAGCGTGCGCCTGGAGCAGCCCGATCATGCGGTCATCATGGATGCCGCCACCCGCCGCAATCTGGAGCTGACCCAGAATCTGGCCGGCGGTCACGACAATACCCTCTCCGCCGTGCTCGATTGCACCGCCACGCCGATGGGCAGCCGGCTGCTCAAGCGCTGGATCCACCAGCCGATCCGCGATCGGGTGATCCTCAAAGGTCGCCAGAGCACCATCAAGGAGCTCATCGAGCAGAACCTCTATGACGAGCTGGGGAGCCTGCTGCGCCAGGTCGGCGATGTGGAGCGGGTGCTGGCGCGCCTCGCCCTGCGCAGTGCCCGCCCGCGCGATCTGACCCGGCTGCGGCAGGCTTTTGCTCAGCTGCCCGAGTTGCAGCGTCTGCTGGCGGAGAGCGAGCACGAGGCGGTGCAGCAGCTGCGCGAGCGGGCAAGTACCTTCCCCGAGCTGTTCGACCTGCTGGAGCGTGCCGTGATGGAGGTGCCGCCGGTGCTCATCCGCGATGGCGGCGTCATCCGTGAAGGGTTCAACACTGATCTGGACGAGCTGCGGGATCTGGCCAATGGCGCCACCGCCAGCCTGGCCCGCATCGAGGAGCGGGAGAAGGCGCTCACCGGCATCAACACCCTCAAGGTGGGCTACAACAAGGTGCACGGCTTCTACATCGAGGTGAGCCGCGCCAACAGCCACCTGGTGCCGGCCCACTACATCCGCCGCCAGACGCTGAAAAACAACGAGCGCTACATCATCGATGAGCTGAAGAAGTACGAGGACAAAGTGCTCACCGCCCAGGCCCAGGCCCTGGCGCTGGAAAAGCGTCTCTACGAAGAGCTGCTCGACGCCCTGCTGCCGCACCTCGGCGATCTGCAGGAGTCTGCTGCCGCACTGGCGGAGCTGGACGTGCTGGCCAACCTGGCCGAGCGGGCAGAGACCCTCGACTACCGCTGCCCGACGCTTATCGATGAGGATCAGATCCTGATCGAAGCGGGCCGCCATCCGGTGGTGGAGCAGGTGATGACCGACCCCTTTATCGCCAACCCCATCCGGCTGGAGCGGGAGCGGCGGATGCTGATCATCACCGGCCCCAACATGGGCGGTAAATCCACTTACATGCGCCAGACAGCGCTGATCGTGCTGCTGGCCCATATCGGCGCATTCGTGCCCGCCGACAGCGCCCGCATCGGCCCCATCGACCGCATCTTCACCCGCATCGGGGCGTCGGATGATCTCGCCTCCGGCCGCTCCACCTTTATGGTGGAGATGACCGAAACCGCCAATATCCTCAACAACGCCACCGCCCGCAGTCTGGTGCTGATGGACGAGATTGGCCGCGGCACCAGCACCTACGACGGCCTCTCCCTGGCCTGGGCCTGCGCCGAGCAGCTGGCAAGCAAGATTGGCGCCTACACCCTGTTCGCCACCCACTACTTCGAGCTGACCCGCCTGCCCGAGCTGATGAGCGGGCTGGCCAACGTCCACCTGGATGCGGTGGAGCACGGCGACACCATCGCCTTCATGCACGCTGTGCAGGAAGGTGCGGCCAGCCGCTCCTACGGCCTGCAGGTAGCGGCGCTGGCCGGGGTGCCGAAATCGGTGATCCACCAGGCCCGCCACAAGCTGCACGAGCTGGAGAGTGCCACTCCGGTGGCCGCCGGCGAAAGCCGTCCGGCTCCGGTCACTCTCGCCCCGCAACCCCATCCTGTGGTGGAGGAGCTGGCAGCAGTACGCCCGGACGAGCTGACCCCGCGACAGGCCCTTGACCTGCTCTATCGACTCAAGCAGATGCTGTAGCTAACGACCGCCGAACAGGCATGAAAAAGGGGAACCGCGAGGTTCCCCTTTCGTTTGACCGAACCTGTCATCAGCCCGGACCGATGCGATCCATCAGGCTCAGATTGACCGACCCCGGATGGCGCTTGAGCTTCTGCCTGTATTCGAACTGGTGCTGGCTCTCCTGTTTGAGCCCCTGCATCAGGGAGTAGCACATGGCCAGCATGATGACCGAGAAGGGCAGCGCGGCGATGATGCTGGCGGCCTGCAGGGCGGCAAGCCCGCCGGAGACCAGCAGAATGGCCGCGACCAGCCCCTGCCCCAGTCCCCAGATGGCACGGTGCAGCACGGGGGGATCCTGGTCGCCGATGGAGAGCAGCGTCGTAATCACGAGCGTGCCCGAGTCGCTGGAGGTGATGAAGTAGGTGCAGATAAGCAGGGTCAGCACCCCCTTGGCAATCCAGCCGAAGGTCTCCCAGTGCAGCAGTTCCACCGTCTTGTAGAGCGCCATGGTGACATCCTGATTGACCGCTTCCACCACGCCGCCGCCACCGAACAGCTCCAGGTTCATGGCAGTCCCGCCGAACACGGTGAGCCAGAACATGCCGAGCAGGGAGGGCACCAGCAGAACACCGAGCACGAATTCACGAATCGTGCGGCCCTTGGAGATGCGAGCGATGAACATGCCGACAAAGGGTGCCCACGCGATCCACCAGCCCCAGTAAAATGCGGTCCAGCTAGACTGCCAGGCCGAGGTACCGTTGGCTTCGGTATTGGTCCAGAAGCTCAGCTTGACGATGTTCTGCAGGTAATCACCGATGTTCTGCACATAGGCGTTGAGTATGTAGGTGGTCGGCCCCAGCACCAGGAAGAGGCCCAGCACGAACACGCTCAACCAGATATTGAGTTCGGAGAGGATCTTCACCCCGCGCCCGACGCCGGAGATGGCCGACAGGGTGGCAATCAGGCTGATGCCACCGATGAGCCAGAGCTGGTTCGCTTGTGACACGCCCATGCCGAACATCTGATTGAGGCCGGTGTTCATCTGGGAAACTCCCAGCCCAAGGGAGGTCGCCACCCCGAACACGGTACCGAACACCGCCAGCACGTCGGCGGCATGGCCCCAGAAGCCGTAGATGCGATCGCCAAGAATGGGGTAGAGCACGGAGCGGATGGCCAGCGGCAACTTGCGCCGGTAGCTGAAGAAGGCCAGCGACAGGCCGACGATCACATAGATGGCCCAGGGGTGCAGACCCCAGTGGAAGAAGGTGAGGCGCATGGCGATCTGGGCCGCTTCCGGCGTCATACCTTCGGTGATGAAGGGGTTGCCCTGCAGGTGATACATGGGCTCGGCGATACTCCAGAACACCAGGCCTATGCCCATGCCTGCGCTGAACAGCATGGAGAACCAGGCAAAGTAGCCAAACTCCGGTACCTGGTCGTCGTCGCCCAGCCGGATGCTGCCAAAGCGGCTGAACATCAGGTAGACGGCGAAGAACAGGAACAGGGCGACCACCAGGATGTAATACCACTTGAAGCCAGCAATGATGGTGTCCTTGGCCCCGGTAAACCAGGTGCCTGCGGTATCCGGATCAAAGACGCCGAACAGCAGGAAGAGGGTCACGACGGTGAGGGCCGTCATGGCCATGGTGGGATTGAGGCCTTTCAAAAGCCCTTTGGTTGCTCGCATCGGGCCTCCTTAGTCGTTGTTGAAAAAGTCTTCACCCACGTGATCGCCGGCACCGCCGATGGCGCGATAGGCCAGACGACCAGCCACCTGCTCACGGTGATCCACCAGGGTCACCGACGGCTGGCCGTTCACTGCGTGGCGTTTGCCGAGGAAGATAGCCATGGGCACCCCCAGATTGGAGACACCACTGGTTATCCAGAGGCGGTTGAAGTCATAGGAGCCACCGATGAACTCCAGCTGTGCCAGCCCATTGTCCAGGCCCGCCAGATAAAAGTTCATGGCACTCTCGTCGGGGAAGAGGTGAACCAGCACATAGGCATAGCGCAGCTCATTGACCAACTCCTTTAGACTGAAATAACCTGTGTTGCTGCAAGAGAGCGGCAGCTCGCCATCGTAGTGGTGTACCTTGAGGTTGTTGGGGTCCTCGTCATAGGCAGGTTGATAACGCACAAATGCCGCGGTATCCGGCAGTTCATAGCGAACTCTGACCACGCGCAGATCGGCAACCAGGGACTTGATATCCAGGTCGTCATGCATGATTTCACTCCTCAAATATCGGGTTGGAATGGGGCAATTGTCCGATAACCTAACACAATATTCATTAGAGCTGAAATCATTACATCAAAAACCATATTGACCTTGTTATGGATTAGGCGGAGAATTTCGCGCCTCTCCACAGCCCTGCGATGACCCAGACCCCATGGAAAAACATGATGAAGTGCTGATCGCCCTGCGCCAGATCATCCGTGCCATCGACATGCACTCCAAGCGTTTGATCAAGGAGGCCGGCCTGACCTCGCCCCAGCTCCTGCTGCTCAAGGGGATCGACGAGCTTGGCCAGATCTCCATGCGCCAGCTGGCGGATCACACCAACATGAGCCAGGCCACCGCGACCACCATCATGGACCGGCTGGAGAGCCGCCAGCTGGTACAGCGCATTCGCAGCGAAACCGACAAACGCAAGGTGCATGCGACGCTCACTGACGCGGGACGCGCCCTGCTTGCCCAGGCTCCGACCCCCTTGCAGGAGAGTTTCATTCAACGTTTTCAGGCGCTGGAGAACTGGGAGCAAGGGTTGTTGCTCTCATCCCTGCAACGCATCTCCGCCATGATGAATGCCGACGGCATCGATGCCGCCCCCGTGCTGAGTGTCAGCCCCCTGACCGAAGAGCGGGCCTGAAATCCTGAAGTCCGTTTACATGTTTTCAGTTAACTTCTGGCACTCAGAACCCGATGTACCGCATCGGGGATTCTGCATTGCGAGGCCTAATGCGATCATTCTAGGTTATAACTACCCACCACCTTATGCACCATCTTCCTCGTCTACACCAGGTCCTACGGGCTTTGCTACAGCAACTCTCCTTTCAGTATCCCGTTCACCCGCTCTGCCAGCGCATTCTGATAACAGTCATACCCATCAGTCATCGAGTACTGTACTCCGTACCGTTCATACAGCGTCTGATTCAAGCCTGAGCAATACTGCACCCTGCCGTCCGAGTGATGGATAAACTCCCCGCTGCCACGCCGTTGCTTCAGTGCTCTGCGCCATCACAACCAACTCAGCATGCATCCCTTCGTGCACGTGATGCCCCGCTATCTTACGCGAGAAGGCATCCGTCACCAGGCTCAGGTAGAGTGGCCCGCTCTTTGCCGGCAGGTAAGTGATGTCGGCAACCAAGACCTGCCCTGGCGCCACCGCAGTGATTTTCACCGGGCCGGGTTTGAGCAAGTTGGGATGGCGATAGAAACGCTGAAAACTGTGGAGCGTCTTGTGATAGGCCCGTTTGGGCTGCACCAACAGACGGTGCTCGGCCAATATCCTAAACAGTCTGTCCCACCAGACCGTCAGCCCAGCATCGTCTTGGCCCTGCAGCAGATAATGCTACTTGTGGATGCCCACCCGTAGTGAACTTTGCGCACAAAGCTCACTACCTGCTGCCCTGTGCATGACGCAGGTCGGCGACCCGATTGCGATTGTAGTCAGCCTAACGGTTTATTCCGAGGAACCAGCAAGCACTGAAGATGGTCAGCTTTTCGACATACCGCTGCGAGAGAGCTTACCAGGTCGTTTTTTACGATTGAGGCGCCTTCAAAGAACTGAGCCTCCAGGCTCATCAGCGCCAGCTACTCGAGCTCCTTGATACGCTGTTCAGACATTTGGTTGCCGGGATCAGGCATGATGTGATCCTGCCAGCTCTAATCGATGCTCCCTGGCTCCAACCCTGCAGACCATGCTTATGCAACCATACCAGAATGGTCGAATTGCCCTGAATGCCATATTGGAATTGTGTCTACTGGTAGGTGAGTTCACCTTTTTCAATCTGCTCGACCAGGGACAATTTAAACCTCAGTGAGTAATCGCGCTGTGTGCGTTTCACACCTTGTCCCATCGAGATCTCCATCTATTCGGGGAAGAAGGTATAAGCCATATTCAGGACGGGGACAATGGGAAAAGAAAAAGCCCAGCATTGCTGCTGGGCTTTTTAATTGGCTCCTCCTGCTGGGCTCGAACCAGCGACCTGCGGATTAACAGTCCGTCGCTCTACCGACTGAGCTAAGGAGGAATTATTCGTGGTGCCCAGAGACGGAATCGAACCGCCGACACGGGGATTTTCAATCCCCTGCTCTACCGACTGAGCTATCTGGGCAAATGGTGCCGGCTACCGGAATCGAACTGGTGACCTACTGATTACAAGTCAGTTGCTCTACCTACTGAGCTAAGCCGGCACACTTCAAACCATTGTGCATGAACACGTTTTTATTTCATGGCACCAAAATATGGTGCCCAGAGACGGAATCGAACCGCCGACACGGGGATTTTCAATCCCCTGCTCTACCGACTGAGCTATCTGGGCGTGGGCGCTATTAAACGGATTTTAGGGCAGGTGGTCAACGGGAAATTTCACTTTTCGTCTCGTTCGTCTCTTTTTTGCGCAGCATCATCCATTTTCATCACTTCTGCTGACGGGACCGCTCCCCGGCGCCCCCAGAGGCGGGACTCCTCCCCCTTGAGCAGGCGGGTAATGTTCTCGTGATGACGGATCAGGATGAGACAGGAGAGCAGGGAGACCGGCAACGTGTATTCCGGTTTGAGCAGATAGGTAAAGAGCGGGGTCAGCAACACGGTCACGATGGACGCCAGTGACGAATAGCCGCTCACCAGCAGCACCAGCAACCAGGTGGTGATGACGGCGCCCCCCATGGCAAAGCCGATGGGCAGCATGGTACCGAGGGCGGTGGCGACGCCCTTGCCGCCACGGAAGTGGAAGAAGAGGGGGTACATGTGGCCCAGACAGGCGGCCACCCCGATAAAGCCGAGGTAGACGGGCTTGATCTGCAGATACCAGGCGAGGTAGACGGGGGCCATCCCCTTGAGCACGTCGAGAAGCAGTACGATCAGCGCCGCCATCCGGCCGCCGAGGCGCAACACATTGGTCGCCCCCGGGTTGTGGGAACCATGGTCACGGGGATCCGGCAGACCCGTGATGCGGGAAACCAGCACGGCACTGGACAGCGAGCCGCCCAGATAGGCCAGAATAATCATCAAAATCGTCAGGGCCGTCATCTTGGTCGTTTTTACCACGATATGAATGGGGTATGATGCGGGCCACATTCCCAGGCCCGGGCTTGCCCGAAAGCGTGTCGCCCAAACCGGCCGCCAGCGGCAATCTGCTTGCCGGGCCTGCATCCCTGCGCTGTTTTCACAGCCCATCAAGAGTAAAGAAGAAGTACTGTCATGGACAAGGTGTTTATTCGCGGACTCGAGGTTTTGACCACCATAGGGGTATATGAGTGGGAGAAGGGCATTCGCCAGAAGCTCTGTTTCGACCTCGAGATGGGGTTTGACAACCGCCCAGCCGCCGCAACCGACGATATCAATCTGGCGCTGGATTACGCCACCCTCTCTCGCAAGATCTGTGATCACGCCCAGGGCAAGATAGTGGAGCTGGTCGAGACCATGGCCGAGCAGGTCGCCGCCCTGGTGCTGGAAGACGAGCGGGTACAGTGGGTCAAGGTGACCCTGACCAAACCGGGTGCCGTGCCCAATGCGGCAGGCGTCGGGGTCGAGATCCTGCGCCATCGCACGCCGGCTGCGAGCGCCAACTGATGACCCGCATCTATATCAGTCTGGGATCCAACATCGAACGGGAACGCCATATCCGCGCCGGCCTCGATGCCCTGCACGCCGAATTCGGCGAGTTGCAGGTCTCCCGGGTATTCGAGAGCGAGGCAGTGGGCTTCAACGGCCGCCCCTTCTACAACCTGGTGGTGGGTGCCGATACCGAGCTGCCCCTGGCGACCCTGTGCCAGCGGCTACGCGCCATGGAGTTCGCTCACGGCCGCGAGCCGGATGCCAAGAAGTTCGCCCCCCGCACCCTGGATCTCGATCTGCTGCTCTACGGCGAGCTGGTCTGCGAGACGCCGCTGGTGCTGCCGCGCGGCGAGATCCTCACCAACGCCTTCGTGCTCTGGCCGCTGGCGGAGCTGGCTCCCACATTCCGCCACCCCATTGATGGTCGCACCATCGGTGAGCTGTGGGCAGGTTACGACAAAGCCTCCCAGCGCCTTGACCCCATTCCCTTCCACTGGAAAGCGGGCGAATTGCAGCATCACTGAACAACAAGGGCACCCTCGGGTGCCCTTGTTGATGACTCCGCTGATGATGGATAAGAAACGGTGATTGGGCCTGCGCCGGTGCAAGTGGCAGGATGACCGCCATCACAGGAGAACCCCATGCCACTCGATGCCATTCACGACTTCAACCATCAGTTGCTCACCGACCTGCCCCACCAGCGCTTCGAGCACGAACCCATCCTCGATTACGCCACCGACGAGCGGGTCAAGGCTCGCCTCGGCTGGCAGGCCGAGTTCAGCAAGACCCTTTTCCTCAAATTCAAGGATGGTCGCTTCGCCCTGCTGCTGACCCACAGGGACGGCCGGCTCGACAGCAAGGCGGTCAAGGCGGCGCTCGGTGCCAAACCCTCCATCTGCACCGCCGACGAGATGCAGACCGAGATTGGCTGCCTGCCGGGAGCCGTCTGCCCCTTCCTGCCCCGCGCCGACATCCCCCTGCTGGTGGATCCCGTGCTCATGAATCACCACGCCTTTACCTGGACGCCGGGCCACCCCGAGCAGACTTTCCTGCTGGAGACCACCCACCTGGCCGGACTGCTGGCCCGATTGCCCTGCGACGTGAGCTACCTGCCAGCTCCCTGAGCCTGGGACTCAGCGCTTTTCTCGCGCCAGCTGGGCGAAGATCAGCGCAGCCAGCATGGACATCAGGCCGATGCACAGATAGGTGAGGTGGAACCCCTCCAGCCAGCGGCCACTCTCCTCGGGCTGGCCGATGGAGAAGAGCCCCAGCAGGCTGGCGGCGATGGCCACCCCCAGGCTCATGGAGAGCTGCATTACCACCGACAGCAGACCGTTGCCGCTACTGGCGTGCTCGCTGCTGAGATCCTGCAGGGTCAGGGTGTTCATGGCGGAAAATTGCAGGGAGTTGATGGCGCCAAAGACCGCCAGCCACACCAGCAGTACACCGTGGGGCACCTGGTTGTCGATGAAATAGAAGCTCGCGATCATGGCCCCGAGCGCCAGGGTGTTGCCGATCAGGATGCGGCGATAACCGATGCGCGGAATGAGCTTGTTCACCAGCGTCTTGGTCAGCATGGCGCCGATCACCGTGGGGATCATGGTCATCCCCGCCTTGCTCGGGGAGAAGCCGAGCCCCAGTTGCAGGAAGAGCGGGGTGAGAAACGGCATGGCGCCGCTGCCGAGGCGGGCAAACAGATTGCCCCAGATACCGATAGCGAAGGTGGACGTCTTGAACAGCGCCAGACTGAACAGGGGCTGCTCCGCCGTGGCGGCATAGAGCCAGTAGCTCGCCATGGCGGCCAGACCGAACAATACCGCAAACAGGGCCCAGCCGGTTGAGATGCTGTGCTCCCCCAGGCCTTGCAGACCGACGGATACCAGCACCATGCCGACACTGAACAGCACAAACCCCTGCCAGTCAAACCTGGCGGTGTGCTGGCGAAGGTCGGGCATGAAGTGCCAGCTCGCCACGAAGCCGAGCAGGCCCACCGGCAGGTTGATGAGGAAGACCCAGTGCCAGCTCGCCACCTCCACCAGCCAGCCCCCCAGGGCCGGGCCGATGAGGGGGCCGAGCAGACCGGGGATGGTGACGAACGACATCACCCTCAGCAGCTCATGTTTGCTGTAGACCCGCAGCACCGCCAGACGCCCGATGGGCATCAGCAAGGCCCCCCCGACCCCTTGCAACACCCGGGCGATCACCAGCATGGGCAGGGTGTTGGCGATGGCACAGGCCAGGGAACCCAGGGTAAACAGCAGGATGGCGACCAGATAGACCCGGCGGGTGCCGAATCTGTCCGCCAGCCAGCCGGAGGCGGGAATGAGCAGGGCCACCGTCAGCATGTAGGCGATGATGACGGACTGCATCTGCAGCGGACTCTCGCCCAGGGCCTCGGCCATGCTGGGCAGGGCAGTGTTGAGGATGGTGCCATCCAGGGTCTGCATGAAAAAACCGACCGCTGTCAGCCAGGGCAGCCATTTGCGCTGGGCGGGCGTCACCATCGGGGAGCTGTCAGGCATGGTTCTGTCTCTCCTCATCACATAAGAAAAGACCCGCACGAGCGCGGGTCATATCAGCATATCAGGCATCCGGCTGGCCGAGCATGGCCTTGAGGTGCTCTTCCAGGCTGGGTTCGGGAGCCTTGAGGGTCGAGAGGAACAACTGCTCTATGCCTACCCTGTCCTGGCTCTTCACGATGAACACCAGCCGGGACTGGGCCTTGCCTTCGGGCCACTCCCCCAGCGCCTGCAACGGATAGAGCTGGCCGTGCACGCCGTGGATCACCACTGGCTGGCTCTCCCCCTCCAGTCGCAATATCCCCTTGAGACGCAGCAGGGCATCACCGTATTGCGCCTGTACCGCATCGATGGCGGCCAGCAGGCGGGAGGGCTTGAGCGGCTCGCCGATGCGCAGGGAGAAACTTTCGATATTGCCGTGCTCGAAGCGGGTGGGCGCGGCCGTCCCCACCTTGGCGGCAAACGGCGTCATCTTCGGCTGCATGGGCGAAGCCAGCCCCTGTTTCGGGGATTCGGTACGCAGCCAGGCCAGCAACTGGCGCACGTCGCGCCCCGCCGCCTCGTTGTAGGCGCCGAGCTTCTCCAGCACCGCAGGTGAGAGCACCCCATTGCTGACCCGCTGGATGGGGGCTGCCGGATTGAGGGCCGCCAGTTGGGCTTCCACCCGAGCAAGGGTCTCTTCATCCACCAGATCGCCCTTGCTCACCACCAGCAGATCCGCCAGCGCCACCTGTTTGACCGCCTCATATTGAGCGGCCAGCTGCTGCTCGATATGACCGGCATCCACCACGGTGACGGTCCCGTCGAAGCGGTAGCGCTGGGCGATAAAGCCCTCTTCCCTCAACGTGAACAGCACGGGGGCCGGATCGGCCAGACCAGTGGTTTCGATGATCAGCCGTTTGAAGGGTTTGATTTTGCGCTGGATGGCCTTCATGAAAAGCCCCTGCAGCGCCTCCACCAGGGAGCCCTGCACCGAGCAGCAGATGCAGCCGGAATCGAGCAGCACCACCTGCTCGTCCACCTGCTGTACCAGATGGTGATCCAGCCCCACGGAGCCGAACTCGTTGATGAGCACGGCGCACTCCCCGAGCTCGGGCTGCTTGACCCAGTGGTTGAGCAAGGTGGTCTTGCCGCTGCCGAGAAAACCGGTCAGCAGGGTCACGGGGATGCGGGTGTCTTGCATGTCTGTCATAGGGATGCCCCCCCTCTGATCGGCAGGAGGATGAGTAAGCGAGTGTCTTGCATATCGGTCATGTCAGATCCTTACCGGTTGGCGAACAGGTCGCCGAGCCAGCGGTTTTCGAAACGGCCATGGGGGTCAAGCTCCCGCTTCAGGGCCAGGAAGTCGTGCCAGCGCGGCAACAGGGCCGGGAAGTCGTAGAGGTCCATCGCCAGGTGCTTGCCGAAATGGGGAATACCGCCGAGGGGCACCAGCAGTTGCTGCAACTCGCGCATCTGCTCCATGGAGCCCCCGACGAAGGTCCCGTCTGCCGCCAGATAGACCAGAAAACCTATCCAGCACACCGACTTGTCATGGGCGGCACTGAGCCAGGCCACGGAGGGACCGGTGCAGCGCAGGATGAAGGGGTAGTGCAGCACGCCGGGGTTCGCCTCCTGCCATGCCTGCAGGATTTCAAGGGCCTCCCCCATGCGTTCGAGGGGCACGGCCACCTCGCAGTTGATCTGGGGCGCCGGGATCCCCTTGCAGAGGATCTGGTAGACGTTGCCCACCAGATCCGAGGCGTCCTTGAAGCGGCGCACCGTCTCGAAGTGCTCGCCTGCCCTGGCCTCGTCCTTGGTGTCTCTGGCCATCTTCTGCAGGGTCGCGTCTATGGTGGCATTGAGCGCCAGGTTCATGCGCTCGTCCATGTCTCCCTCCAGCACCAGCGGCTCGCTGCCCCCGGCCCGGTAGCGGGCCACCTCGTCATCGGAGGCGGGATCCACCAGCCAGATGTGGCTCTCGCCGGTCCAGGCGAACCACCAGCTCTTCACGAAGGCGTGCTCCCGGTTGAGGCGCTCGTTGTGTTCCAGCAGGAAGGGGTAGTCGGTGGTGAACTTGGTGCAGCGCATGATGCGGTTGGGCACAGTGTTGAGGGTCACATCCAGCAGGATGCCGAGCATCCCCATGCCCATCACGAAGGCGCCGAAGCGCGGATCGGTGCGATCCACACGGATGATGTCGCCGCTCGCCAGCATCACGGTCAGGGCAGCCACCGCATCGCACAGGGCGGACTGGTGCAATCCCTGCCCATGGGTGCCGGTGCTGAGCGCACCGCCCAGGGTCTGGATGCCGATGACGCCGGGGGATGCCGGCAGCATGCGATCCATGGCGATGAGATCCCCATAGACGGTATCGAGCGGCGTGCCCGCCTGGTAGGTGACGGTATCGACACTCTTGTCGAGCTGACCGCGCAGGTGGTGCAGGTCCACCAGCAGCGCCTGGCTGCCCTCGGCGTAGACGCTGTGGATGGGTTCGAAAGAGAGGCCGGAGCCGATGAGGCGCAGCTTGCGCTCCGGGTATTCCCGCAGCAGTTGCTGCAGCTCGTCGCGGTTTTGCGGGCGCCACACCTGATCCAGGGCGCCGAGCGGGTTGGTCCTGGACCAGTTGAACAGCACCTCCCGATTGCCAATCGCCTTGATGCTGTGAAATGCCTGGAACCTGACCGTCATACCGCGCCTCATCTGACTTCAAAATGAGCGGCAATTCTACCGAAAAGCGCGCGCCAAGGCATGAAAAACAAGCCCCTGCTGTTCGAGGGTGGATAAGGGGGACCCGCCCCCTCCCCCTCAGCGCGAGGGTTGGGTCAGCGCCAACAGCATGCCGAATCCCACCAGCAGACCGCCAAAGATCCGATCGATCCAGTGACGCACCGCCAGCAGACGAGCCCGCACCGACGGGGTGGAGAAGAAGAGCGCCACCGCACCGAACCAGAGGGCGTGCGCCAGCGCGATGAAGGCGCCATAGCCGATCTGGACCGCCAGCGGCGTCTGCGGCTGCACCACCTGCATGAAGAGGCTGACGATGAAGATGGTGGTCTTGGGATTGAGCACATTGGTCAGAAATCCGGTGCGCAGCGCACCCAGACTGGAGAGGGCAGGCTGACAGATGCTCTCTTCATCGGCAGCCGGTTTGGCCCGCAGCATCTTGATGCCGAGGAAGATGAGATAGGCGGCCCCTGCCAGCTTGATGAGGTTGAACAGCCAGAGGGATTGCTGGATCAGCAGGCCCACCCCCAGCAGGGTGTAGGCCACGTGCACGCAGACCCCGGCCGCGATGCCGATCGCCGTCAGCACGCCGGTGCGGCGCGAGAGCAGCAGGCTGTTACGCGACACCATGGCAAAGTCGGGCCCGGGGCTGATGACGGCAAAGAGAGTAATGGCGACAACGGCTAACAGTTCGGTCATGAAAATAGTCCTGATTAGAGGGGATATCGGCTATTTTATTTGCCAACAACACCAATAACGAACGATGATTTCTGACATGAATGGTGAAAAAAACTCACAAAAAGACCTCTCGCTTCCCTCCCTCACCGCCCTGCGCTGTTTCGAGGTGGCTGCCCGCACCGAGCATTTCGGCCGCGCCGCCGACGAACTGCACCTCACCCATGGCGCCATCAGCCGGGCGGTACGACTGCTCGAGGAGGATCTGGGGGTCATGCTGTTCGAGCGGCGCCAGCGCCGGGTCTTTCTGACCGACGCGGGTGAACGGTTCTATCAGGCGGTCAGAGAGGGGCTGGGCAGCATCCGCCAGACAGCGCAGGCCCTGCGCCAGCAGAGCCGCCCTCAATCACTGGTGCTCTCCTGCGAACCCACCCTCCTGATGCGCTGGCTGATCCCGCGCTGGCCCGCCTTCCAGGCCCTGCACCCGGAGCTGGACGTACACCTGATGGCGGGCGGCGGCGCCCTCAGCTTTGGCAGCGGCATCGATCTCGCCATCCGGCGCAACGACTTTCACTGGCCTGCCGAGCTCTACAACCAGTTGCTGTTCGAGGAGCGGACCGGCCCTGTTTGCCCGCCGGGCAAGGTGGCGCACTTTTTTGAATCCAGGGGGGATGTGCAGGCCCTCAGGCCAACGGCCCCCCGTCTGCACACCAAGACCCGTCCGGGCGCCTGGTTGGAGTGGCAGCAGCACGCAGGCATGTCCGCCGACGAGGAGGTGCCGGGTCAGACCTTCGAGCACTTCTATTTCAGCCTGCAGGCGGCAGTCGCCGGGCTGGGAGTCGCCATCGGCCCCTACCGCCAGGTGTGCGACGATATCGAGGCCGGCCTGCTGGTGGCACCGCTCGGCTTCGTCCCCGACGGCACCGGCTATCACCTGCTCGCCCCCGCCCCTCCCGAACCCGGCAGCCCCCACGACATCCTGGTGAACTGGCTGCACAGCCTGGTGGGCGCGGCCTAGCCCTGGGCGGTGCGCCCGGCGGCGACCTGTATCTCTCCCGCCGTCAGCTCCCGGCAGAACTGGCGTATCGGCATGGGGCGGGCAAACAGGTATCCCTGCAGATACTGGACCCCCTTGCCTCTCAGATAGGCGGCCTGCTGCTCCGTCTCTACCCCTTCGGCCACTAGGGACAACCCCAGCCGTCCCCCAAGGTCGATGACGTTGTCCACGATGTGCTCGGAGAGGGACTCCGTCCCGATACGGCCGATAAAGGAGCGGTCGATCTTGAGATAGTCCACGTGGAATTGCTGCAGATAGATGAGGCTGGAGTGGCCGGTGCCAAAGTCATCGATGGCGAGCTGCACCCCCATCTCGTCGAGCTGGCGAAACAGGGAGAGGGTCTGCGGGCTGGTCACCAGCAGCTCCCGCTCCGTGAGCTCCAGCACCAGCACCACCCGTCCCGGAACGAAATGGCCGAGGAAGTCGCGGCACTCCGCCACCAGGGAGAGGTCCCGGCAGTGGATGGCACTGATGTTGAAGCTGATGTGAAATGCCTCGGGCAACTGCTCCTGTACCGGGTGGAGTGTCTTGGCCACCGTCTTCATCAGGTTGACCGTCATGGGCACGATCAGGCCAGACTCTTCCGCCTGGGGGATGAAGAGATCGGGGCGGATCAGCCCCTCGGTGGCATGTTGCCAGCGCATCAGTACCTCGGCTCCCACCATCTTGCCGCCCTTGCTGGCGATCAGCGGTTGCAGATAGGGGACAAACTCCCTGGCTCGCAGCCCGCGTCTCAGCTCGTCCGTCAGGGCCCCCGGCCGCCCAAGCAGCCACCACACCAGCAGTGAGAGCACCAGCGAACTGGCTCCCAGCCAGATCAGCTGCAGATGGCGAGCCTCCCACAGGGCACGCCAGTAGATCGGCATGGCATAACCGGCGTGGATGGTGAAGGGGTAACGCTGGGAGGCGAGTATCAGGGCAAACTTGCTGTGCAGTTTCGGCGGATCGCTTTGGAAGTGGCCGGACTCATCGAGCCAGGCGGACCCCACCTGCAAGAACAGCTCGCTGGGATCGCTGCTCAGGGTGAGCATGAAACTGAGCTGGCTGCTGTCAATGGCGCTCAGTGCCGCATCACGCCCCCGCTCCTGACGCACCACCAGCAAGGGGTGATTCTTGCGCACCAGGTTACCGCTCATCAGCAGCAACTTGCGATCCGTGTAGCGGGAGCCGTCATCCACTTCCCTGGCAGGCCCGAACAGCGAGGTGCAGTTGATGATCCCCTGTCGCACCAGATTGATGGAGCGCAGGAACGGCTCCAGCGCCACCCGCTTGCGCAGCAGCAACAGGTTGTCGCTGCAGGAGCGACCGGCCAGCGGCAATACCTCGAGGTTGGCCCGCTCGGCCTGATCCAGCATGCGCTCCAGCAAGGTTCTGGCCTTGCTGGCTGACGCACTGGCATCGTTTTTCAGCTCCTGCTCGTAGCTGTCATGCACCATCCACCCTCCCACCACCAGGGGCAGGGCCAACACCAGCAGGGCACAACCAAGGCGCCACTTCATGCGGGCCAGATCAATCCGGAACAGAAACATAGCAACCACGCCGCAATGCGCGGGCCCGCTTCGCAGGTACCGCGGTATAAAAATGCCCACCAGGAAGCGGTGGGGCCATCATGGCCAGACAACGAAAGCGCAACGCGCGTACCAGGCAAATCGACGACGCCGTTGCTGGGCATGGCGGGTCATTATCGCGCAGCCCCCTGAAATGGAAAATGCCGCGTCGAGACGCGGCATTGTTATTTTCAGTGGTCAGACCGGCGAGTCTCAGACCGCTTGCTGCAGGATCACCGCATCGGCCTTCTTGGTGTAGGAGGCGATCTCGTTGAAGTTCAGGTAGCGGTAGGTGTCGGCCGCAGTGGCGTCCAGGGTCTTGGCGTACTGCAGATACTCTTCCACGGTCGGGATCTTGCCGATGATGGCGGCAACCGCGGCCAGCTCCGCAGAAGCCAGATAGACGTTGGCACCCTTGCCCAGACGGTTCGGGAAGTTGCGGGTGGAGGTGGAGACCACGGAGGCCCCTTCCGCCACGCGCGCCTGGTTGCCCATACAGAGGGAACAGCCGGGTATTTCGATGCGAGCACCGACCCGACCAAAGATGCCGTAGTAGCCCTCTTCGGTCAGCTGATCCTTGTCCATCTTGGTGGGGGGGGCGATCCACATGCGGGTCGGCAGCTCGCCCTGATACTTCTCGAGCAGTTTGCCAGCGGCGCGGAAGTGGCCGATGTTGGTCATGCAGGAACCGATGAACACCTCGTCAATCTTGTCACCTGCCACGTCGCTCAGCAGACGGGCGTCGTCCGGATCGTTCGGCGCACACAGGATCGGCTCCTTGATGGTGGCCAGATCGATCTCGATGATTTCGGCGTACTCGGCATCCTTGTCCGCTTCCATCAGTACCGGGTTGGCCAGCCACTCTTCCATCCCCTTGATGCGGCGGGTGATGGTGCGCACGTCGCCGTAGCCTTCAGAGAGCATCCACTTCAGCATCACGATGTTGGACTTCAGATACTCGATGATCGGCTCTTTATCCAGCTTGATGGTGCAACCGGCGGCGGAACGCTCGGCGCTGGCGTCCGCCAGCTCGAATGCCTGCTCCACCTTCAGGGTTGGCAGACCTTCGATCTCGAGGATACGGCCGGAGAAGATGTTCTTCTTGCCCGCTTTCTCGACGGTCAGCAGCCCTTTCTGGATGGCGGCATAGGGGATGGCATGGACCAGGTCACGCAGGGTGATACCCGGTTGCAGCTCGCCCTTGAAGCGCACCAGCACGGATTCCGGCATGTCCAGCGGCATCACGCCGGTGGCGGCGGCGAAGGCCACCAGACCGGAGCCCGCCGGGAAGGAAATCCCGATGGGGAAACGGGTGTGGGAGTCACCACCGGTACCCACGGTATCCGGCAGCAGCATGCGGTTCAGCCAGGAGTGGATGACGCCGTCACCCGGACGCAAGCTCACACCGCCGCGGTTCATGATGAAGTCCGGCAGGGTGTGGTGAGTCTGTACGTCGATGGGCTTGGGGTAGGCCGCGGTGTGGCAGAAGGACTGCATGGTCAGATCGGCGGAGAAACCGAGGCAGGCGAGATCTTTGAGCTCGTCGCGGGTCATGGGGCCCGTGGTGTCCTGGGAGCCGACCGTGGTCATCTTGGGTTCGCAGTAGGTGCCCGGGCGAATGCCCTTCACGCCGCACGCCTTGCCCACCATCTTCTGAGCCAGGGTGAAGCCCTTGCCGGTGTCGGCAACAGGCTGCGGACGACGGAACACGGTGGAGAACGGCAGACCCAGCGCTTCGCGGGCCTTGTCGGTCAGGCCGCGGCCGATGATCAGCGGAATGCGGCCACCGGCGCGCACTTCATCGATCAGCACCTCGGTCTTCAGTTCGAACCGGGCCAGCACCTCGTCGGTGCCGTGGCGGGTGATCTTGCCCTCATAGGGGAAGATGTCGATGACATCGCCCATTTCCAGCTTGGAGACGTCCACTTCGATGGGCAGGGCGCCGGCATCTTCCATGGTGTTGAAGAAGATGGGGGCAATCTTGCCACCGAGGCAGACGCCGCCGGCACGCTTGTTCGGCACGAACGGAATGTCGTCGCCCATGAACCAGAGCACGGAGTTGGTGGCGGATTTACGGGAAGAGCCGGTACCGACCACGTCACCCACGTAAGCCAGCGGGAAGCCCTGCTCTTTCAGGGAATCAATGGTCTTGATGGGGCCGATGACGCCATCCTTGTCCGGGGTGATGCCGGGACGGGCGTTCTTCAGCATCGCCAGGGCGTGCAGCGGAATGTCCGGGCGGGACCAGGCGTCCGGCGCCGGCGACAGATCGTCGGTGTTGGTTTCGCCGGTCACCTTGAACACGGTGACGGTGATCTTCTCGGCCAGGGCCGGGCGGTTCAGGAACCACTCGGCGTCAGCCCAGGATTGCAGCACCTGCTTGGCGTGGGCATTGCCCGCCTTGGCCTTCTCTTCCACGTCGTGGAAGGAGTCGAACATCAGCAGGGTGTGAGAGAGGCCCTTGGCGGCAAGAGGAGCCAGGGTCGCATCGTCCAGCAGGTCGATCAGCGGCTGAATGTTGTAACCACCCTGCATGGTACCGAGCAGCTCGACGGCTTCGGCGGCAGTCAGGATGGGGGAATGGGCCTCGCCCTTGGCGACGGCGGTGAGGAAGCCGGCTTTCACATAGGCCGCTTCATCAACACCCGGGGGAATGCGGGAGGACAACAGTTCTTTCAGAAAGTCCTGTTCGCCGGCGGGCGGATTCTTGATCAGCTCAACCAGGGCGGCGACCTGCTCTGCGTCCAGAGGTTTGGCGACCACGCCTTCGGCGGCACGTTCTGCGACGTGTTTACGGTATGTTTCAAGCACGACTAATTCCTCTTTGGTCTTTTTTTTGGGGTTCGCCCAAGCTCGCGGCGATCGTCCTTGCGGGACACCCGTAGGGTGCCCCCCACTATATAAGTTTTAACGACTAATTAAAATCCAAACCCTGTGCAGTTATTCATCAAACCAGCATAACCATATAAACCCATTAGGTTTTTTTAGAGTGACAAACCGCCCACCCAAGGTGAGTTAACAAAAAGGCAGCATTTCGCCCTTATTGGAACGTAGTGCCCAATTGCAGATAGAACATGTCGTGTCCCCCCTCCGCCACGCCATAGCCGAGGAAGATGGGACCGAGGAAACTCTCCACCCCCATATAGAGGGAACCCGAGGTATAGGAGGATTCGATGCTGATGTCCTCTCCCTTGTCCCAGACCCCCCCTTGCTCGAGGGAGCCCCCGAGGAACAGGGGCGCCTTGAAGGCACCGAAGTCATTGTCCGCCACCCGGTAGATGTAGCGCAGCCCGCCGAACAGGCTGTAGCGACCGCTCAACTGGTAATGCTGGAAGCCGGACATGCGGAACAGCCCGCCCAGATCCTGCACGAACAGCGGTACCGTCTCCTGGGAGCTTGAGCCGCCCCCTTCCAGCATCAGGTTGAGGCTGTGCCTGTCCCAGGACCAGGGCTTGATCATCACCAGCCGGTAATTCACCCCCTCGGCCTGCTCGGAGGGCGCGTCCGCGGGATCGAGATCGACGTAGGAGTAGCCCCCCTTGATGTCCCAGTAGACCCCCTGATAGGGGAAGTAGCGGCTGTCGAGGGTGTCGTGCTCGAAGCGGATGTAGGGGCCCCAGGCGGAGGCATCGGCATCCGCGTTGGTGAGGTTCTGGATCTCCACGCTGCCGATCTTGCCCTCCAGTCCAAGGGAGAAGCGACTCCAGGGCTGGCGATTCCAGCCGACGGCAAGATCCACGCTGGTGAAGCTGTACTCGGAGTCCAGATAGCTGACCCCGGACGAGGACCTGCTCTCTTCCGGGAAGAAGACGCGTCGCTGGGTCTTGTCGTAGGCCAGGCTCGTCTCTCCGAAGTAGGTCTGGGAGGGCTCCAGCGGGGTGTAGAAGTCGGTCTTGAGGTGCTTGGCGGTCCCGAGGGACGCCTCGGTCAGCCACTCGCCTCCCCAGTCGTTGACGTTGGTCAGGGTGTAGGACATGCCGACGTTGTAGTTGGAGCTGCTCTCGAAGTCATCAGAGAAACCGAGCTGGAAGTTGAGATAACCCGGCCCCCAGTTCTTCTCGCTGGCGTCCACCACCAGCACGTTCTCCCCGTCCCGCTCCTCCACCTCGTAGGTGATGCGATCGAACGACTCCAGGGCGTAGAGGCGACGGATCCCCGCCTCCAGGCTCTCGTAGGTCTGCACCTTGTCCGGACGCACGTTCAGCATGGCCCGCACCGTGTCGTCGGAGAGGCGCGACTTGTTGATGATCTCCACCTTGTCGATGTAGTAGGCGGGCTGGCCGCTGCGCTCGGCGCGCCGGCTCAGCTTGCCGTTGCGATAGTCGGCGTAGGCGGCGGGCGAGAGAGAGAGCGCATCGAGCCGGGCCGCTGCACTGTTGGCGACCGCCTCCCCGATCTTGATCCCCTCCGGCATCAGGGCGAAGTCGGCGATCCCCATGTTGCCGAACTCGGGGGTCAGCAGGATGTCCCTGGGGCCCAGCAGCGCCTTCTGCTTTTCGGTCCCCACCTGGGTCATGTAGGTGGTGAGCTGATCGATCATGGCCAATCCCGACTTGAGGGACTCCCGGGTACGCAGCTTGGCGCTGATGTCCACCGCGATCACCACGTCGGCCCCCATGGCCTTGGCCACGTCCACCGGCATGTTGTTGACCGTGCCACCATCGGCCAGGATGCGGCCGTCCCACTCCACCGGCTTGAGGGCACCGGGAATGGACATGGAGGCCTGCATTGCCTTGGCGAGGCTGCCGTGATCCAGCACGAAGGGGGTCACCGTCTCCATGTCGGTCGCCACCGCGCGATAGGGGATAGGCAGGTTGTCGAAGCTCTTTTGCGCCGGCAGGTTGGAGGTGGCGTGGCGCAGCAGGCTGGCCATGGACTGTCCCTGGAAGAAGCCGTCCGGCAGCTGGGTCTGGTCACCGTTGACCCCGATGTCGGTGCGCAGCTGGTACTTCTCGGTCTGCTGCTTCTTGCGCAGGGAGAGCTCGTCGCGCCCCACCTTGTCCTGATAGCCCTTGTTCCAGTCGATGGCCAGCGTCGTGCGCTCCACCTCCTCGGCGCTGAGCCCCATGGCATACATGCCCGCCACATAGGAGCCCATGCTGGTCCCGACGATGATGTCCACCGGGATGTGCTTTGCCTCCAGCACCTTGAGCACCCCGATATGGGCCGACCCCTTGGCACCGCCGCCGCTCAGTACCAGGGCGATCCTCGGACGATCCATCTTGGTTGCCCCCGGGTTTCTGGCCGAAGGCGCGGGATCATTGGCTCCGGCCGCCGCCATGAACGGCAGGGTCGCCAGCAGGAGCACGAGCAGGTGGGTCCATCCCCGATGAAAGATGCGCATATGAGAGTCCATAAATCCGGTGCGAGTCGAGCGGGCAGGCCGCCAGTCAGGTGCAGCCTACTATAAGTGCAAGCACTTTAACCGCAAGCCGGGGTGCTGGCGAGGGGTCGCCCCGCTTGCGACGATGTCTCGGCAAAATCGGGCGCCAATCCAGCCCAATCCGGGTGTGAGCGCAAACGTTAATCGACAATAAAGGCCCCCGCCGCCTCAAGAGCGCACCAAATCAGCCGCTATTATGAGTTCAACCCTGGTTCACACTTCCGAGTCACCCTTATGTTCGCAAGCCTGACACTGAAACAGAAAATTCTGGCCACCGTCATCCTCGCCGTGGCCCTCTCCTGCCTGCTGGTGGGCTATTTCAGCCAGCGTTCTGCCCAGCAGCTGATCGAGAACCGCATGTTCGAGCAGGAGCTGCCCAACCTGACCCAGCGCATCGGCAAGGAGATCGAGAAGGATCTCACCTCGGTCGCCAATGCCGCCAGACAGCTTGCCAACGACCGCTTCGTGCTGGACTGGGTCGAGCGCGGCATGCCCAAGGAGCAGGAGTCCATCCTCATCAACCAGCTCAAGGACATGACGAGCCAGTATGGTCTGGTCACCGCCTCCTTCGCCGATCGTCAGAGTGCCGCCTACTACAACCAGGACGGTTTTCTGCGCATCCTGAACCACGAGCAGGACAACTGGTTCTATGACTACACCAAGAGCCGCCAGGATCTGATGCTCAGCATCTTTCGGGAGAGCAACGGCGAGGTGAAACTGTTCGTCAACTTCCAGCAACTCGACGGACGCGGCCTCGCCGGCCTCGCCAAATCCCTCGACAGCATGGTCAGCATGCTCGCCAACTTCCGTATCGGCGACAGCGGCTTCGTCTTCATGACAGACGGCAGCGGCAAGGTGAAGCTGCACCCCGACGCCGCCCGCATCGATCGGGACAACCTGACCCAGCTGGCCAGCGGCAGCAGCACCAACCTGCTCAACAAGCAGCCCTTTGCCGCCACCCATGCCGAGGTCGACGGCCAGCCCGTGATCCTGGCCAGCAGCTACATCCCCCTGCTCGACTGGTATCTGGTGGCCCAGGTGCCGGAGGCCGAAATTTATGCCGAACTGGACAGAGCGCGCCTGCACATGGTGCTGGTCAGCCTGGCCATCGCCGTCGGCATGGGGCTGCTCGGCGTTCTCCTGGCGGGCTCCGTGAGCCGCCCCCTCAACGAACTGGCCCGCCTGTTCCGCGAACTCGGCAGCGGTGATGGCGACCTCACCCATCGCCTCAAGGTCGATGGCCGTGACGAACTGGCCCAGGTGGCGACCGGCTTCAACAACTTTGTCGCCAAGATCCACGGCTCCATCGAACAGGTGGCGAGCAACTCCCGCCAGCTCGCCGCCACCGCCAACGAGGTGGCAGCCAAAGCCCAGCTCACCCAGCACAACTGCACCGCCCAGCGGGATCGCACCGTCCAGGTCGCCACCGCCATCCACGAGATGGGAGCCACCGTCAGCGAGATCGCCGGCAATGCGTCTCTCGCCGCCGACGTCGCCAAGCAGGCCAACGAGCAGGCCGATGCGGGGGCCCAGGTCGTCGCCCAGGCCCGTCACGGCATCGTCGGCCTCTCCGGTGAAATCGAACAGGTCGCCGGGGTCATCGAGTCCCTGGCGAGCCAGACCGACTCCATCGGCAGCATCCTCGACACCATCCGCAGCATCTCGGAGCAGACCAACCTGCTGGCCCTCAACGCCGCCATCGAGGCCGCCCGTGCCGGCGAGCAGGGCCGTGGCTTCGCCGTGGTGGCCGACGAGGTGCGCAACCTCGCCAGCCGCTCCGCCGCCTCCACCGCCGAGATCCAGGGCATGATCAACAGCCTCCAGGAGCAGAGCGCCCGCGCCGTCAGCGCCATGGC
>NZ_JBFODC010000025.1:0-61295 GCF_040908105.1 Aeromonas sp. R7-2
CCACGCCTCAATGGCACGGCTTCGCCGCGCAGGACACGAGGACTCCGTCCTCGACGGGGTTTCGGATTTGTCCCCTCTCCCCTTGGGGGAGAGGGCTAGGGTGAGGGGTGGGTAACGTCATTGCCTGGCGAATGCCGCACCACGCCTCAATGGCACGGCTTCGCCGCGCAGGACACGAGGACTCCGTCCTCGGTGGGGTTTCGCCGCCGCTGCGCGGCTGGGCGAGTGACTTTTCTTTGCGTGGCCAAAGAAAAGTCACCAAAAGAAAGGCCACCCCCACTTGTTCGCCCTCCTGCGTCGGGTTCCCTCGGTTCAGGCAAAAGGTCTGGCGGAACGACGCAGACGGTACATCCCTGTACCGCCTGCGTCTGCGCCGTCGTCCATGACGGCGCTCCTGACCTTGTGCCCTCACCTCGGCGAACAACAGGGGGGCAACACACAACCCGCAGCACCGAGGCCAGTTAATTGACCATGACCTTGTGTTTGCGGGGTCAGGGTCGGGAGGGCTGTTCTCTCAGAGCCAACCCCTCGCCCACCCCATGGCGAGATCAGATTGTCGCACCTATGCAACAGACCTCATCAAGATAGTTGCATTGGTGAAAAAATCATAGTGAATGCAACAGCAAGCGGCAGATGTCTCTATCGGGAAACAGCTTTATATCGAATGCCCGACAGTAAGTATTTCATCGTAATAACACCTTATTTCTCGAACGTCCGATTACGCTCCGCTAAGCGAATATACAGCCCCGTCTAAAGCTATCGATATTTTATAAACTAATAAGCAGGAATCGACATGTATTTACATGAACTAAATGTTCAAGGATTTCGTTGTTTCAATGAAAATTTTAAAATTCAATTAACCAATGGACTAAATGTAATAGTAGGTGAGAATGGAGCAGGAAAAACAGCAATAATAAGCGCTATTAGACAACTCTTTCACGACTCTGAGTCTGGGAGATACAACATCAGCAGTGATGATTTTTTCAATTCCTTTGAATCAAGTGACAATCCATACCAATTCTTTTCCATTAGAGCAGAATTTGATAATTTAGATTTAATTGATAAAGTGGCATTACTCCCGTGGGTTGGTTCAAAAAAAACCGCTCAATTAAATTTACAAGTTGAAAATAAAGAAAGATTTGGTCGTTTTAAAAGAGTGATTTGGGGCGGTAGTTCACGTAGTTCTCAGTTTGACCCAGAGCTTTTAGAACTTATTCAATGTGTATATTTACCGCCTTTACGCGATGCAGAATCAAAGCTATCCAATGGTCGTCAATCACGACTATCAAAATTGCTTAAAGCGATAAACCATAAAGAACTCATGAAGTGCAAAAAGAATGGTAAATTACATCCACTTGAGGAGAAAATAAAAGATTTTAATACATCTCTTGCAACTGATGATGGCCTGAGCATAAAACATGCAAATGAATTGATAACAGAAAACCTCACAAAAGCAATAGGTTATCATTTTGGACAAAACACAAGAATACAGTTTGCTGAAACTGATTTCACTAGGATTGCGGAAAGTTTAACATTATTGTTTTTCCCTAATTTATCAACAGATGATAGAGAACTATTCAGAAACCTAAACCAGAACAGTTTAGGATACAACAACCTATTATATATTGCATCAATTCTTGCAGAGATCACACTGAATGATGAGGCTGATGACCAGCCTCTTTTAAAGCTACTTCTCATTGAGGAGCCTGAGGCTCATTTACATCCTCAACTGCAAATTAGGTTACTTAACTACCTAAAAAACGTTGCTGAAAATAACAAAAACGTTCAAGTGATTGTAACTACCCACTCTACTGTTTTAGCTTCATCTGTTGACATTGAATCTATCATCCACTTATCAAAATCTCATAATCCTGTTGCAACTCCATTAAAGAATTGTGGATTAAAGCCAAATAGCACTCAATTTATTAACCGTTGGTTAGATGTCACAAAATCCAATTTGTTATTTGCAAGTGGTGTGATTCTAGTTGAGGGTATTGCAGAACAAATGCTACTCCCTGCTATTGCAAGAATAGTGCTTAACGGTCAAGAAAATGGGAAGAATAGCCTTGAAGACTTAGGAATATCAACAATCAATCTCAATGGAATATATTTTCAACACTTCATGCAGCTATATTGTAATATCCAAACTAGTGACGATGAAGACACTGAACACTGTAATATTCCAATTAGATGCGCGGGGCTAACTGATTTAGATCCGCCCAAGACAATAAAAGTTAAGAACCCAAATACAGCAACCGAAGATGAATCAAAAGAAATTGATGTCGATTTCATTCCATATGAAGGAAATTTAATGCATGGAACAAATCACGCAATAAAGCTGGTTGAATCAATTAATACTTCAACCCATGCTAGATTATTTGTTAGTAAATATAAGACTCTAGAATATGACCTTGCAATGGAGGGTAATAATGCAGCACTAATGTCTGAAATAATAGCCTCTCTGTGGCCTAAACCTATAAGTGGTAAAAGTCCAATAATTGATGAATTCACAGCAATGTCGAGTGAGGATTGGACTAAAAAATCACAGGAAGAAGTCGCCACTGCAGCACATAAAATTCTTCATAGAATTGATGATGACAATATTGGTAAAGGTATGTTCGCCCAAATTATGACAGATAAGATTCAAGAAAACCCACAGAAGTTTTCTGTCCCAAATTATATTAGAAATGCCATTCTCTGGGCATCATCATTAAACACCGTATAGGAGTTGATGTTCATGGAATTTACCGAAGAGCAATTGAAGTACATCAATTCCAGCATTAATAAACACACCTTTTTAGAGGCATGCCCCGGCAGTGGAAAAACTGAGGTTGTTTCTGCAAAAGTAGCAAAAGAGATTAGTTATTGGGATAAGTATCCCGGTGGAATTGCAATATTATCTTTTACTAATAGTGCTACCGATGAACTAACGCATAGAATATCAACACACCTATTGCAAGCAAAGGTAATGTTCCCCCACACTCTCGGAACATTTGATAGCTTCATCTATAAAAATATTGTTTCCCCATTAGTAACAGAGTTGACAAAATATATAGGGGAAGGAAATGATTCATCAATTAAAATAATTGATGCATCTGTTACGTTGGGTTATAGAACAAAGTATAGTTATGCAAAGAGAGGAAACATATATGCCCATCATTTTTCTTTTGACATGAAAAACGATGGCATTATATTTAACACCGGGGATCCGATAACAGATAAAGCTCTAAGTAAACTTACTCTAACCGACTGGCAAATTAAAGATTTTCAAGACACTAAATTAAAAATGTTTCAAGGGGGATTTGCTACCTATAAAGACATTGAATATCTAGCTATCATGGCTGTCAATGATCTCAAGTTCAAACAATATTTCGAGTTACTTGTAAAGCGCTATCCATTGATTATTATCGATGAATGCCAAGACCTATCAGAAGAGCAACTGACTATCCTTCAGGCTCTTGCAAACAATGGGGCCATATTGCATTTTGTGGGGGATCTTCATCAAGCTATCTATGGCTTCCGCGATGTTGAGCCAATTAAAGTTACAGAGTTTGTTACCAACAATGATTTTTTACACTTAAAGCTAACTAGAAATTTTCGTAGTTGCCAAAATATCATTAATGTTTGTGCCAAAATCACCGGCCGCTCGGATATAATAGGAAATATATCTTGGCTCGAACAAAGATGCATAGTGATGCAATATGAGGTCTGCCCTACAGAACTTGTGAGCAGCTTTGACAAAATATTTTCTCAATTCGAGAACAACGTAATTTTATCAAGAGGACACGCTATCCTACAAAAGTTCCAGACTAATATCGAAAAGTTAAATAATATACAAAGGCTAGCTCTGTCAATTAAATTATTTGATGTTGATGACCCTGATAACCTGAATACATCTATACAACTTTTCTCCGAATTCATTAGTCATCACCTTAAGGAAAGCTATAGACCTAATAGTTTTAACTGTCCTCAATCAATCTCTTCCAATCTTATATGGCGAAAGTTTTTATGTGCTTCATTGAACTATCTAGTAAACAATCATCTAAAAACTATGAATATATCATGGTCTGTATGGACTAAACGAACAAAGCAACTTATTCACTCCCTATCAAAACAAGAATTTTGCTCTGATTTAATAGCCAAATCGATATCTAGCTTAGATGATGTAAAGTTAGTTTCTCCTTCCGGATTGTCAGAAGAAGAAGTAACAACTACTTTAGGCACAGCGTTCAAACCAATGATTTCATACCGAAAATCAACAATTCACGGAGCAAAAGGTGAAACACATGACGTCACAGTCGTCATATCATCGCCACAAGCAGGCAATGACTCTAACTGGCTAAATTGGATTAAATCTCCAGATACAGAATCAGCAAGATTTGCTTATGTCGCGTCATCTAGACCTAAACATTATTTAATCTGGGCAGTAAAAAAACTAAAGGAAGCTGAAAAAGACAAACTAAAAAACATAGGTTTCTTCATACATTAAAATGCCATCAAGCATCCCACCTACAAATTTCTATATTACTGTAACTGCCATATATAAACTGCAGCCTTGAGCTGCGGTTTATATTTCTATTCCCCAAACATGCTTTGATCAAACCCAAACCTATTCCCCCGCCCCCTTGCACTGCTCTCCCCCTGCGGCGTAATAAACGGTCGACCAGAAAGATAAAGCCACGGGGGGGCACGGTATTGGTTCCCCCTGCAAACCGCTGAGTCGAGTTCAACGGGTCAGGAGCGCCATCAGGGATGATGGCGTAGCCGCAGTCGGCATATGGGCCAAATCAGATCAGGGCGAGCACTGCTCGACCCCGATTTGGCGCGAGAACAAGGATGTTCGAAGCGGGCTTTGGCCGAAGCCATGGATGGCGTAGGCCAAAGTGCCGTCTGCGGTGCTCCGTCCGACCCGTTGGACGAGACGAGGGAACCCGCGAAGCGGGCGGTTTGCCGGGGGGAAGACTTTTGGTGTTATTTGCCAAAGAGAGCGGGTCTTTCCAAAGTCACTCGCCCCAGCCCGAAGGGCGGGCGAAATCCTGTCGAGGGCAAGGCCCTCGTGTCCTGCATGGCGAAGCCATGCCATTAAGGCGTGGGACGACATTCAGCCGAGGAATGACATTAGCCCCCTCACCCTGACCCTCTCCCCCAAGGGGCGAGGGGATCAGACCGCAGGATGCCGAGGCTTCGGCAAACCACAAACAAAAACCGCAGCCTTGATCTGCGGTTTTTATTTCTATTCCCCAAACACTTTTTCACTCAAGCCAAAACCCTATTTCCCCAACCCCTTACACAGCTCTCCTCCTGCGGCGGGATAGGCGGTGAGCATGTCGTAGAGAGCGGCGCGCAGGCTGCCGGATTGGCAGAAATCACAGCTGCCGCCAGCGTCGATATCGGTGATGCGGGCGCCCTGCGGCCCTTCCTGTACCAGATAGGTGCTGACAAAACGGTAGGTGCCGCTGGGGGCGTCGGGCGGGGTGCCCGGCTCGCCAAAGGTGAAACGCACCTTGACCTCGCTGCGATCCCGGCTGCCGGCGATGGCGCGCGACGAGAGGATCTCCGAGCCCAGCAGGTGATCCCAGGCATTGGGCAGGAAGGGGTTGCCCTCGACGAAGGGGGGCTTCTCGTCCGGGGCTTCGCGAGTGGCTATCTCCCGCGCCTTGGAGGCGGCATTGAGCAGGCAGAGCAGCTCGGGGGAGACGATGCCTGGCAGTGCGCCGCCAAGATCGCTCTGATAGAGGCCGCTCGGTTTGACTTGGCGCTCCCAGTCGAGAAACTCGGCCACCTTGGCGCGGGCTTGGACCTGCATATCGGGGGCAGTGGCGGCCACAGACAGCCCGGACGCCAGCAGAGGCAGGGCCAGAAACGGCATCCAGTTCAACTTCATGACGTCATCTCCTTGTTATTCTTGAAAAACAGAGCCGCCATCTGGCCGGTTTATGCCGTATATTGGCCCTCTCCCTACCACAAAGGAACAGCCTCTTGAGACCCTATCCCGCCCTGTTGCTCTTGCTGGCAACCACTGCCGTTCAGGCCGAACAGGATTGTACTGCGCCGGTGACACAAACCGACATGAACATCTGTGCGTTTCAGGATTACCAGCGAGCCGATGCCAAGCTCAATGCCGCCTATCAAAAGCGGGTTGCCACCCTCGAGAAGGCACAGCTGGAGAGGCTGAGAACTGCGCAACGGGCCTGGATCGCCTTTCGCGATGCCCAGTGCCGTTACGAGGCCGGCGTCTATGAAGGGGGATCAATGGCGCCCATGGTCCACAGCAGTTGTCTCACCCAGTTGACCGAGGCGCGCACCAAAGACCTGAACATATTGCCAGACCAGCCATGATCAGAGGCGCCAACCAGGTCAGGTAGGAACTGGGGACAAGTAACAGACGGCTTGCAGGCACTCCGGTGAGTAATGACGCTAGTCCCCTCACCCTGACCCTCTCCCACAAGGGGAGAGGGGATCAGAACTCAGGCCGCCGAGGCTTGAGAGGTATCGAGGGAAGAGACACAAACAAAAACCGCAGCCCAAGGGCTGCGGTTTTTTTATTGGCTCAACCTGTTGGCCTAGGCGCCAACAAGGCCACCGGCCTTAGGCACGGCGCCAGCTGGTCTTGCCGGCGCTGTCTTCCAGCACGATGCCCATCTCGGTGAGACGGGCTCTAGCGGCATCCGCCGCGGCCCAGTTCTTGTCGGCGCGGGCCTGGTTGCGCTCGGCAATCAGGCGCTCGATCTCGGCGACCTCTTCGTCCGCCTCAATACCCTTCAGGAAGGCATCCGGATCCTGCTGCAGGATGCCGAGCACGGCGCCCAGCTCGCGCAGACGGGCACCGAGGCCGGCGGCCACGGCCATGTCTTCACCCTTCTGGCGGTTGATCTCGCGCACCAGGTCGAACAGGGCGGAGTAGGCTTCCGGGGTGTTGAAGTCGTCGTCCATGGCTTCCTTGAAGCGGGCCACCTGCTCGTCGCCACCGGCAGCAGCGGCCAGCGGCAGATCCCGCAATGCGGTGTACATGCGCTCCAGGGCGGCGCGGGCCTGCTTCAGGTTGTCTTCCGAGTAGTTGAGCTGGCTGCGGTAGTGGCCGGACATCAGGAAGTAACGGACGGTTTCGGCGTCGTAGTGGGCCAGCACATCACGGATGGTGAAGAAATTGCCAAGGGACTTGGACATCTTCTCTTTATCCACCATCACCATGCCGCTGTGCATCCAGGTGTTGACGTAGTCGCCGCCGTGGGCGCAGCAGGACTGGGCAATCTCGTTCTCGTGGTGGGGGAACTGCAGATCGGAGCCGCCGCCGTGGATGTCGAAGTGGTTGCCAAGGTGCTTGGAGTTCATGGCGGAGCACTCGATGTGCCAGCCAGGGCGACCCGGGCCCCAGGGGCTGTCCCAGGTCGGTTCGCCGGGCTTGGACATCTTCCACAGCACGAAGTCGAGCGGATTGCGCTTGGCATCCACCACGTCGACCCGGGCGCCGGCCTGCAACTGCTCCAGATCCTGGCCCGAGAGCTTGCCGTAATCGGCGTAGGAGTCGACGATGAACATCACATCGCCGTTGTCCGCCACGTAGGCGTGCCCTTTTTCCAGCAGGGTTTCAACCAGGGCGATGATCTCGCCGATGTGCTGGGTGGCGCGGGGTTCGATGTCCGGGCGCACCATGCCGAGGGCGTCGAAATCCTGGTGCATGTCGCCGATGAGGCGCTCGGTGAGATCGTCACAGGTCACGTGCGTTTCGGCGGCGCGCTTGATGATCTTGTCATCCACGTCGGTGACGTTGCGCACATAGGTGAGGTCGTACCCTGCATAACGCAGGTAGCGAGCGACGACGTCGAAGGCGACGAAGGTACGGCCGTGGCCGATATGACAGTGATCATAGATAGTGACGCCACACACATACATGCCCACCTTGCCCGGGTGGATAGGTTTGAATTCTTCTTTTTGACGAGTGAGTGTGTTGTATATCTTCAGCATCTTATGACCACTGCCTGTGAGTAAAATGGCCTGCCATTCTAACCGCATCCGGTATAGAAAACGAGGCAGAAAAAGCCCCCTCTCCCCCCTGCCATCTATGCCGCAGGGCCCTGATGGGCTAGAATTGCCACCACTTTATGCCATACACCTGCGGGCACCTTGCTGCCCGCGTCAAAATGAAAGGACAACTCATGGTTACTCTGCACACCAACCACGGCGACATCACCCTGACCCTGAACGCGGAAAAAGCCCCGGAGACCGTGGCCAACTTCCTGCAATACTGCCGTGACGGTCACTACGACAACACCATCTTCCACCGCGTCATCGACGGCTTCATGATCCAGGGCGGCGGCTATGCCCCGGGCTTCGAAGAGAAAGAGACCCGCGCTCCCATCAAGAACGAGGCGGCCAATGGTCTGTCCAACAAGGTCGGCACCATCGCCATGGCCCGCACCATGGAGCCGCACTCCGCCAGCGCCCAGTTCTTCATCAACGTGAACAACAACGACTTCCTGGACTTCAAGTCCGCCACCACCCAGGGCTTCGGCTACTGCGTGTTCGGTGAAGTGACCGCCGGCATGGACGTGGTCAACAAGATCAAGGGCGTCAAGACCGGCAACTACGGCCGCATGCACCAGGACGTTCCGACCGAAGACGTCGTCATCACCAAGGTGACCCTTGCCGAGTAATCCCTGCCGGCCAGGCTCTGACACAACTGCGGCCCCGGCCGCAGTTTTTCCATCTGCCGCCCCCAACTGGCGCCGCCTCGACTATCTGGCCCAGGGCAACGAACGTCAGCGCTCGGCCCACGCCCTGCTGAGCGGCGGCCTGTGGGATGAGCTTGGCCCCCTGTGCAACGATCTGGCCCTGGTAAGCACGATCGCCATCGGGCTGGATAGGCCCGGCAGCGATCTCGACATCCTCTGCCAGCATCCGGACCCGGCCTTCCTTGCCGCGACACTGGCCGCACAAGGCTGGCAGGTGCGAAGCAAGGGCGAACAGGTCTGGATCGCCGAGCAGCAACGCCACGGGCCAGATGGCCAGTGCTGGCCAGTCGAGCTCTACCTCACCCCTGATCCCCTCGAGATGTGTCATGGCTGGCGCCACCTCAGCCTGATGGCCGCCCTGCTTGAGCGCTTTGGCGCCCCCTTCCACCGGGAGGTGCTGCGCCTGCGCGTTGATGAAGGGCTCAAGGGGGAAGCGGCCATGTGCCGCCTGCTGGGCCTGTCCGGCGACCCTTACGAGGCGTTGCTGACCCTGGAGGGCGTCAACCTTGCGGGGCTCTGCTGCTCTTCCCTCCCCCACCCGCTCGACGAGCAAGGTCACAGGCCTTGTCCGCCCCCAGGCGGGACTCTCTTACCATGATGCCCAGGAACTCATGAGCACCCTCTTTATCAGTGACATTCACCTCAGCCAAGGCAGGCCCGACATGACGGCGGCCCTGGTGCGCTTTCTGGCCGAAGACGCGCCCGGTGCCGACGCCCTCTATGTGCTGGGGGATCTGTTCGAATTCTGGATTGGGGACGACGACCCCAACCCGCTCCACCGCGAGGTGGCCGATGCCTTTCTCGCCCTGAGCCAGCAGGGGGTGCCCCTCTATTTCATTCACGGCAACCGCGACTTTCTCTTGGGGCGCCAGTTTGCCAAACGGGCCGGCATGACCCTGCTCGGCGACCCCTGCGTCATCGAGCTGTACGGCGAGCGGGTGCTGCTGAGCCACGGGGATCTGCTCTGCACCCGGGATGAGGGCTACCAGAAGTTTCGCCGCATCACACAACTCAAATGGCTACGCTGGCTCTTCCTGCGCCTGCCGCTCTCGCGCCGCCAGGCCATCGCCCACAAGATGCGCGGCCAGAGCCAGATGGAGAATGCCCACAAGAGCCAGATCATTATGGACGTGACCCCGGAGGCGGTAGACGAGATGCTGCGCCAGCACGGCTGCCGCCTGATGATCCACGGCCACACTCACAGGCCCGCCATCCACGACTTCACCCTGGATGGGCGTGCGGCGCGGCGCATCGTGCTGGGGGACTGGTTCGAGCAGGGGTCGGTGCTGGTGTGCTCCCCCGCCGGGCAGCGCCTCGACACCCGCGCGCTCGGCTGAGGCCCTCTGCCTGCCATGGTCATGAGCGAGTCTCATAAGACCGTTTCTGACTCACGCCGTGCTGTGGCGGGATACAAGCAGGATCCCTGCATATACTCTGGTTCTCTGCACATAACGAGGAGATGACCATGGGATTTCTTACTTGGGTGGTACTGGGGCTGATCGTCGGCATCCTGGCTAAATGGATCATGCCGGGCAAGGATGGCGGCGGTTTCTTCATGACAGTGATCCTGGGGGTGGTCGGTGCCATGGTGGGGGGCTATGTCAGCACCCTGTTCGGGATGGGAACGGTCACCGGCTTCAACCTGCCGAGCATCATCATCGCCACCGTTGGCGCCCTGATCGTGCTGTTTGTCTACAACAAGTTGCGCAGTTGAGACCCAGCCACCCATCGATGCGAGGGCGCCTGTGGCGCCCTCGCTGTTTTCTGCCCCGCTGGCTCCATCTTGCCGCGACCACCCGATCTCATCCCCCGAGCCTTAGCCCGGCGCCGGGCTTGCATCATTTCTAGTAGAGGCGTCTAATAACTCCCATGCCAACCAGCGACGCTCTGCCCCGCCGCCCTCGCGGTCGCCCTGCCCTGCACGGGCACACCTATGCCGATACCCGGGATCTGTTGATCCGCCGGGGCATGGAGCTGCTGACCGAACAGGGCATCGCCGCCACCTCCATCGAGCGGGTATTGCAGTCGACCGGGATCCCCAAGGGCTCCTTCTATCACTACTTCGCCACCAAGCACGACTTCACCCTGGCGGTCATGGATGCCTATCACCATTACTTCTGCCGCAAGCTGACGCGCTATCTGGAGGATGAGAGCCTGCCTCCCCTGGCCCGTCTTGTCGCCTTCGTCGACAGCGCCTGCCGGGGCATGACCCGTTATGCGTTCCAGCGGGGCTGCCTTGTGGGCAACCTGGGTCAGGAGGTGGTGCAACTGCCCCCCGATCTGCGCCTGCGCCTCGAGCAGATCCTCCTCGACTGGGAGGCACTGCTCGCCCGCTGCCTGAGGGATGCGGTGACGGCGGGGGAGCTGCCCCCTGATTGTGACTGCCCTGCCCTCGCCCATCAGTTCTGGATCGGCTGGGAAGGGGCCGTACTGCGCGCACGACTGGTGGGCGATACCGAGCCCATGCTCTCTTTTCTCCGCTTTTTCATGACCTTGGCCAAATAGGTTTTTTACGAAGATTAATAGTCAGTCAGTCCAATTAATGGGAGTAGACAAGATGTTCAACGGTATTCTGATCGAGAAAGACGAGGCGGGTTATCGCGCCAGCTACCAGAGCCTCTCCGAGGAGATATTGCCTGCCGGGGATGTGACCGTGGCGGTACAGTGGTCTTCCCTCAACTACAAGGATGGCCTGGCCCTCACCGGCGCCGCCCCCGTGGTACGCAGCTTCCCTCTGATCCCCGGCATCGACTTTGCCGGTACCGTGCTGGAGAGCCAGCATCCCGACTGGCATCCCGGCGACAAGGTGGTGCTCAACGGATGGGGCGTGGGCGAGACCCACAGTGGCGGGCTGGCAGAGCGGGCACGGGTCCGGGGCGACTGGCTGGTCGCCCTGCCTGAGCGCTTCCAGCCCCGGGACGCCATGGCCATCGGCACCGCAGGGTACACCGCCATGCTCTGCGTGATGGCGTTGGAGAAGCACGGCATCACCCCCGGTGACGGTGACATTCTGGTGACGGGCGCCAACGGCGGTGTTGGCAGCGTGGCGATCACCCTCCTGGCCAAGCTCGGCTATCGGGTCGTGGCCGCCACCGGGCGGCTGCACGAGGCCGACTATCTGACGTCCCTCGGCGCCGCCGAGGTGATCGATCGCGCCGAACTGGCCACGCCGGGACGCCCGCTGGGCAAGGAACGCTGGGCCGGCGTCATCGACACCGTCGGCAGCCACACCCTGGCCAATGCCTGCGCCACTACCCGCTACGGCGGCGCCGTGGCCGCCTGCGGTCTGGCGGGAGGGATGGACTTCCCCTCCACCGTCATGCCCTTCATCCTGCGCGGCGTCACCCTCTATGGCATCGACAGCGTGATGGCACCGCGCCCGCTGCGCCAGCAGGCCTGGGCCCGACTGGCCGAGGATCTCGACCTGACCCGCCTCCATCTCCTCACCCGGGAAGTGCCCCTCTCCCAGGTCGTGACCCTGGGGGATGCCTTCCTGGCAGGCCAGGTGCGCGGCCGGATCCTGGTCAATGTCCAGGGGTGATGACTGACGCGATATGAGCCGGCTCGCCTGACCAGGTCAGGCGAGCCTCTTTGTGTCCCCCTATTCAGGTCATGGAACTGAGCCGGGATGCAAACCCCATCAGCAGAACGCCTGCCCCGGGGCAGACGTTCGTGAAGGTCAAAACATCAGAAGGCCGCTTCATCAGTGCATAAGGCGCTCAGCTAACCGATCACCGAACAACATGATGACGAGCCCGGTCAGCATGACCAACATTCCACCCAGCTTTATCAAAGATACCGGACGCTGGATGGTGCCAAGCAGACCAAAATGGTCGATGACCTGGGATGAGAGCAACTGTCCGACGATGGCCAACCCAAGCAGGGCTGACAACCCGATTTTCGGTGCGAGCACGATGTAGCTGAACAGCGCGCAAGCACCGATCAGGCCGCCGGCCAGACTCCACAGAGGCTGTGATGGAATGGCCGCAAGCGAGGTGAATAATCCGCCACGCAGCAGCGAGAAGACCCCGAGGCTGAATGCACCGGCCGCAAAGGAGAACAATGCGGCGGTGACCGAATCGCCCCCGAGTCCTCGTGCCAGCTGGCTATTCAGAGTTGTCTGCAGCGTGATCCCGAGACCTGCGGCAAAAGCGATGACGTAATACAGCGTGCTCATGGGTTGCATACCTGTCAGTGTGCATGTGCCAGCGGCAGGAAGGCGTCAGCAAAAATGTCAGGCTCATACCCGGCGGCGGCAAACAGATGCTCACGGGACTCATCAATGGCGGCGCGAAGGCGCGTGCTGTCTACGCCAAGCACCTTGCCATGCTGCTTGACGATGCGCCCGCCAATAATGACGGTATCAATGTTGCTGCGCTCTGTCGCATGCACCACGGTGCCAAAGGCATTGCCGGACGGGTAGAGGTTGATATCGCCAACATTGATCAGAATGAGATCCGCCTGTTTTCCTAGCGTCAGGCTCCCTACCTTGTCCAGCAGCCCTGCACAGGCAGCACCATCGACAGTCGCCGATTTGAGAAGTTGGGCAGCCGGCAGCGTGGTCAGCGAGTGGTCGGAGCCGCAGCAGTGCTGCTGATGCATGCCCATCACCCGTTGCAGGTAAAATGCCACGCGCATTTCCATAAACATATCAGTGCTGTAAGAGGTTTCATTGTCGACGCTGAGGCCAGGGTTGATGCCATGACGCTGCGCCGCCTGGATGGCAAACATACCGTCCTCGATGCCATAGTGCGCATCGGAGCGCGGGCAGACATTCACCCGGACACCGGCTTCTCGCAGGATCTTCCATCCCTCATCTGGCAGTGACGTACAGTGATTGAAAATATTGTCCGGGCCGAGCAGACCGCGCCGATGCAGTGACTCCAGCTCAGACGCCATAAAAGAACCAAAGAATTCAGTGACGATCGGCAGTCCCAGCCTGCGAGCCTCGGCCCACAATGCAGGCTCCAGCTGGGCCATGACAGCAAGGGAAACCAGGCTCTCTGGGTTGTCCTTGAAATATTTCTCTTGCAGGCGTTGCCAGTTACCCGGCCAATGAGCCTTGTCCCATTCCCCCGATACCGGTGCGCCGGAGGCGTGTATGGCACGGATCCCTGCATCCAGCAGGGCCTCGACGGCGGCGTCCGAATGGGCTGCGGTGCGGCTGTTATGGGAATTGTCAATGACGGTGGTGATGCCTGCATCAATGCAGCCCAGTGCCGTCAGCAGGTTGCCGATATACATATCGGCAGGGCGATAGTACTTGGCGAAAGAGAAGTGCGTGGCGTTGCTGTAGTCTTCCAGACAAGTGGCATTCGGATTGATGCGGCGCAGTTGTCCCTCCCAGGAGTGGCGATGAGAATCCACCATCCCCGGCATGGCGATCATGTTCGTAGCATTGATGATACGGGCACCATTCGCCTCCAGATTCTCGCCTATGGCCGTAATGGTTGATCCACTGATCAGAATGTCTCCACGTTCAATGTTACCCACGCTCTCATCCATGCTGAGGATCGTGGCCCCCTTGATCAAGATTGAATCTGGTATTACATCTTGATTATTAACAATATTTCTAACGTATCCGGTCATTTCAAGAGCCTCTTTTCTAGCCAATGGCAAAAAGATACGGCACTCTATTACCCTGAAAAAGATGACCAAACTGTTTTCATAATTCATGATCTTCGAATAATCATGGGAACTATCGGTAGAGTTATCGTCTCAAGGGAGAAGGGCTGTGGATCGTATTCAGGCTATGCAGATCTTTATGCGGGTTGCTGAGACCGGAAGCTTCGTGCAGGCAGCAGAGACCCTCTCACTGCCTTCCTCGACAGTCAGCAGTACGATTAAAAACCTCGAAAAATACCTGCAGGTGCGCCTGCTGAACAGAACAACGAGGCGGGTGAACCTCACCCCTGAAGGCCTGCAGTATCTTGGCCAGTGCAGGGAAATACTCTCATTGATTGAACATGCCGAGTCCAGCCTGACGGAGGCTATCAAGCGGCCACAGGGGCGTTTGCGGGTTGATATGCCGAGCGGGATAGCACATTCCATCGTCATGCCGAATCTCAGAGACTTTCACCAACGTTATCCAGATATCTACCTGATGATAGGTGTGAGTGACCGGCAGGTTGATCTTGTTCAGGAAGGTGTGGACTGCGTGATCAGAACAGGAGAGCTGAATAACTCCACCCTTGTTGCTCGTCCCCTTGGCCGGTTTCGGTGGGTAACCTGCGCCTCGCCTGAATACCTTCACGAAAACGGTGTTCCCCAGTCCCCTGAAGAACTGTCTGTGCACCAGGCGGTCCACTACTTTTCGGGCCTCGCCAGGCATGCAAACGAAATGCGCTTTGTCCGCGGTAAAGAGACTCTATCGGTTACTGTGAGCGGCACCGCAGCCGTCAATGACACGGGGCTTTATATCAAGATGTGCCTCGATGGCTTTGGCCTCATCCAGCTTGCCGAGAATGTTGTACTGGAGCACCTGCAGGCAGGAAGGCTCATCGAGGTGCTAGCAGATTGGCAACCGCCATCGGTGCCAGTCACATTGCTTTATCCCCATCAGCGTTTTCTGTCTCCTGCCGTGCGTGCATTTGCTGACTGGATTGCCGAACTTGTCCACAAGACCAGCCCGGGAAAATGAATACAACCATAGGATTCAAATCTGTTTGCTGGCCAACGAAACGCGAGGCCCAGGCGCCATAACAAGCCGCGCTAGCTTCAGTACCAAAGACCATCCCTAGACAACCTCGGCGCAGTGTCAAGGCACATCTGCTTGCCTATGTCGGAGCACTCAGCCAGCCGATTACAGCAAATCACAGGGAGCAACAAGTCACCTGGACAGGAAATGGCCAATTCAGCAAAAGTGGGAAAGAAATTCTGGGGGGGTAAAACAAAAACGACGCAATGAAGCGTCGTATCTGTTTAATCTGTAAGGCTTTTTTCTTCAATTTTAATGGTGCCTGAGGCCGGAATCGAACCGGCACGACGCGAACGTCGAGGGATTTTAAATCCCTTGTGTCTACCGATTTCACCACTCAGGCACCGCAATCGGTATCAAGTCCGCGGGCGGGCTTGTCAATATGGAGGCACGTTCCGGAGTCGAACCGGACTAAACGGATTTGCAATCCGCTGCATAACCGCTTTGCTAACGCGCCATGCAAAAGAGAGGAACTCTCTATTGTCTGAATTTGGAGCGGGAAACGAGACTCGAACTCGCGACCCCGACCTTGGCAAGGTCGTGCTCTACCAACTGAGCTATTCCCGCATCGGTCTGGCTGACTGCCTGACTGTGAGAACGCATTCTAGCGATGTTCCCCGCCCAGTCAACCAAAAACATTTAATACGCTGATCGTTCGGGTGTTTTTTACCCTTGTCCCACACTTTTGGCGCTCATGGCCGTTTCTCGGCGCCAGTGGCAGAGAAACGGCCATCTTCCCGTTTGGACTAGAACCGGGAGTGGTAGCTGAGATCGCCCCAGGCAGCCTTCATGTACTGGAACATGGACCAGAAGGTGAGCACGGTGGCCACGTAGAGCAGCACATAGGCGAGCCACACCATCCAGATGTCGTATTGCCAGATGAGGCCGGTGAGCGACACCATCTGGATCATGGTCTTCCATTTGCCAATCCAGCTGACCGCCACCGAGGAGCGCTTGCCAAGCTCGGCCATCCATTCACGCAGGGCGGAGATGATGATCTCCCGGCCAATCATGGTCATGGCGGGGATGGTGACCCAGACGGTGTTGTAGTGCTCGACGATGACCACCAGGGCCGCCGCCACCATGATCTTGTCGGCCACCGGATCGAGGAAGGCGCCAAAGGCGGTGGACTGGTTCAGCTTGCGGGCAAGATAGCCGTCAAACCAGTCGGTTGCGGCCGCCAGGATGAAGACGATGGCCGCCGCCATGTAGGACCACTGATAGGGAAGGTAGAACAGGATGACGAAGACGGGGATGAGCAAAATCCGAAAGAACGTCAGCAGGTTAGGAATATTTGTCATTATTTTCAGCCACTTCTTGTATGCCGCTACATGGTAGCCCCAAGCCGATCGCGGATGCAACCGAACTGGCGCCCGCCTTGGTCCATTAATCCATCAATAACCTCAGGATGCCGGTCATTATGGCATTTGGGAGCCCCCTGCGTCACGGCTCTTGTGCGCAGGCGGCACGCCCTGATGCCCCCTGGCGTGACCACCTTCACACCAAAGGCAGCGCTAGAGCGAGTGCAATGCGTCGTGGATGGACTGAGCCAGCTCCTGGCTGATGCCGGGCACCTTGGCGAGCTCGTCCACCCCGGCTTTTTTCACCTCCTGCAAGCCACCCAGGTATTTGAGCAGCGCCTGCCGCCGTTTCGGCCCCACCCCGGGAATCTCTTCCAGGGTACTGGTGGTGCGGGCCTTTGCCCGCCTGGCCCGGTGGCCCGTGATGGCAAAGCGGTGGGATTCATCGCGAATGTGCTGGATGAGGTGCAAGGCGGGCATATCTGCCGGCAGGTGCAGCTCTTCGTGGCTGTCCCCCAGGATCAGGGTTTCCAACCCCGCCTTGCGGGTCACCCCCTTGGCGATGCCCACCAGCAGCGGGTATTTGCCGCCGAGAAACTCCAGCTGGCGCGCCAGGATCTCCTCCGCGCGGCGCAACTGGCCGAGACCGCCGTCGATGAACAGCACATCCGGCACCTTGTCCGGCTCCTGCTGCTTGCCAAAACGGCGCTCAAGCGCCTGCTCCATGGCGGCGTAGTCATCCCCGCCGGTGATGCCGTCGATGTTGAAGCGGCGGTATTCCGAGGAGAGCGGCCCCTCCCGGTTGAACACCACGCAGGAGGCCACGGTGCGCTCCCCCATGGTGTGGGAGATATCGAAACATTCCATGCGGGCGATGGGGGTCTCGAGCTCCAGCAGCTCCTCCAGCTGATCGTAACGGGCGGTGATGGTGCTCTTGTGGGCGAGGCGCGAGCGCAGCGCGGTCTGGGCGTTGATGGAGGCGAGCTTGATGAAGCGGGCCCTTTCGCTGCGCGTCCGGCTCACTACCCGCACCTTGTAGCCGGCGGTCTGGCTCAGGGTGTCTGCGATGACGCTCTCATCCTCCAGCGCCACGTCCAGCAGCACCTCGCTCGGGATCTGCCGTCCCCCCTGCCCCGACAGATAGAACTGCAGCAGGAAGGATTGCACCACCTCGTCAAGCGGGGTATCGGCCGGCACTTTCGGGAAGTAGCTGCGCGATCCCAGCACCTTGCCCTGGCGGATGAAGAGCACGTGGATGCAGGCGGTCCCCTGCTCGAAGGCCACCCCCACCACGTCGAGCTCGTCCAGCACGTTGCCGCTCACAGACTGCTGCTCGGTGACCCGGCGCAGGGCCTGGATCTGATCCCGGTAGCGGGCCGCCTCCTCGAAGCGCAGATCGCCGCTGGCGGACTCCATCTTGCCCACCAGTTCGCCGATCACCTGCTGGTTCTTGCCCGCGAGGAACAGCTTGGCCAGCGCCACCTGCTGGGCATACTCGGCCTCGCTCACCAGCCCCGCCACGCAGGGGCCGGCGCAGCGCTTGAGCTGGTAGAGCAGGCAGGGGCGGGTACGGTTGGCATAGACCGCATCCTCGCACTGGCGCACCGGGAAGATCTTCTGCATCAGGTGCAGGCTCTCGCGTACCGCGCCGCCGGAGGGGTAAGGGCCGAAATACTCCCCCTTCACCTTGCGGGCGCCGCGATGGACGCCGATGCGCGGGTGCCGATGGTCGGTGATGATGATCCAGGGGTAGGACTTGTCATCCCGCAGCAGCACGTTGTAGCGGGGCTGGTACTGCTTGATGAGGTTGTGCTCGAGGATCAGCGCCTCGGTCTCGGTGTGGGTGACCGTTACCTGCACATCGGCAATCTGGCGCACCAAGGTGCGGGTCTTGATGCTGTCGACGTTGGCCCGAAAGTAGGAGGCGAGCCGTTTCTTGAGATCCTTGGCCTTGCCCACGTAGATGACGGTGCCGCCGCTGTCGTACATGCGGTAGACACCGCTCTGGTGGGTGACGGCGCTCAGAAACGCCTTGCTGTCAAAATGGGGCTCGGGAGAGAGGGTCATCGGCAACTCGACTCAACGGATGAATGCAAAAAGACGGGGAGAGCATACTGCCCACAGCCTGCAAAAAGCAAAAGGCGGCCGGTGCCGCCTTTGGTGTCCACACGCCCCCGTTACAGGGTATCGGCATCCAGCATGCCATAACGAATGGCCAGATGGGTCAGCTCCACGTCGCCGTTGATCCCCAGCTTGCTGAACAGGCGGTAGCGGTAGCTGTTGACCGTCTTCGGGCTCAGGTTGAGCTGCTCGGAGATGTCGGTCACCTTCTGCCCCTTGGTGATCATCATCATGATCTGCAGCTCCCGCTCGGAGAGGGACTTGAAGGGGTTCTCGTCGGCGGAGGCGAACTGGCTCAGGGCCATCTGCTGGGCGATCTCCGGGGAGATGTAGCGCTGACCGGAGTGAACCAGGCGAATGGCGTGGATCATCTCGTCCGGCGCGGCCCCCTTGGTGAGGTACCCGGCGGCGCCCGCCTGCATCACCTTGGTGGGGAACGGATTTTCTGAATGAATGGTCAGCACTATGATGCGTACATCGGGGCGGATCCGCAGGATCTTGCGGGTCGCTTCCAGACCACCGATGCCCGGCATGTTCATGTCCATCAGGATCACATCGGGGTGATGTTGCCGACAGAAGGCCACCGCGGTTTCCCCGCTCTGCGCCTCGCCCACCACCTTGATCCCGCGGACGTCTTCCAAAATGCGTCTTATCCCTGTACGCACCAACTCATGATCATCGACCAGGAATACATTAATCACCCAAACACCCCGTTTTTTATCTCGTTATATGCCAGTTAGGGTTAACACGGCGTCTTGCATCATAACCAAACTCGATGATTTGGCAAACCATGGGCGGGAAAAGTTTGAAATTGCTCGTAAAATCCGTTTTAAATCAAATTATTATACAAAGAATCAATTAAAAAACGGCGCCCTGGGGCGCCGTATTGCATCAAAGCCGTTCCGCCAGCCTCAACCGGCCAGCAGCGCTCGCACCTTGTCGAGATCGGCCTGGGTGTCCACCCCCACCGGCGGGGCTTGCAGCGCCTGGGCCACGTGGATCTTCTCCCCGTACCAGAGCACCCGCAGTTGCTCCAGGGCTTCGACCTGCTCGAGCACGCTCGGTGCCCAGTCCACGTAACGCTGGATGAAGCCGGCGCGATAGGCGTAGATGCCGATGTGGCGTTGGTAGTGATTGCCAATCTGCTCGCGGCTCTGGGCAAAGCGGTCCCGATCCCAGGGGATGCTGGCGCGACTGAAATAGAGGGCATACCCCTCCCGGTCGGTCACCACCTTGACGGCATTGGGATTGAACGCCTCTTCGGCATCCCTGATCGGCACCGACAGCGTCGCCATGGGCGCGCTGGCCGCGGCCAGGTTGTCCGCCACCTGGCGGATGATGACGGGGGGAATGAGGGGCTCGTCCCCCTGCACGTTGACGATGATGGTATCGGCGGCAAAGCCGTAGTGACGGCACACCTCGGCCAGACGCTCGGTGCCGGACTGGTGATCCGGTGAGGTCATGCACACCTCGAACCCGGCAGCGGCGGCAAAGGGGGCCAGAGCCTGCTGCACCCGCTCGTCATCGGTGGCGACGATCACCCGATCGGCGCCCGATTGCAGGGCCTTCTCCACCACGTGCTGCACCATGGGCTTGCCGTGAATGTCGGCCAGCGGCTTGCCCGGCAGCCGGGTGGAGGCGTAACGGGCAGGAATGACGACGACGAAACTCATGGCTTCAGCTCTTCCTGCGCCAGGTGACGGGCCCGGTTCTCCAGCAGCACCGGGATCCCCTCCTCCAGGGGATAGGCCAGTCTGTCGAAACGGCAGATGAGCTCCTGAGGGCCCTCGGCGTGCGCTTGATAGTGCAGTTTCCCCTTGCAGACCGGGCAGGCGATGATGTCGAGCAGTTTAATATCCAGTGCCACAACGAAACTCCTTTAACGATTTCCCACAGGCGATCTTGCCTGGCATGTCAATGTGCAGGGCCAGCCCCCGAGTCCGGGCGCTGGCCGTCTGTTCCAATCCGGTGGCGCCCGGTCAGGGCGCCTGGTGCCCGTCCCCTCTTCCGGGCTGCGGGCCCAGGGTGCGCAGCAGCGCCTCCCCCAGGGCATCGGGCAGCTCGGCGCTGACCGGCAGATACCACCAGTTGTCCGGGGCGAAGGGGCGGCACTTGACCGCATCCTTCTCGGTCATCAGCAAGGGGCGCTGGCGGAAGCGGGCCAGCAGCTCGGCGGCGTCGAACGCCTGGTGATCCCCGTAGCCGACGCTCTGCACCAGCTCGTAACCAAGGGCGGTCAGGGTGGCGAAGAAACGGGGGGGATGGCCGATGCCCGCCAGGGCATCCACCGGCCCCGAGAGGGGGGCCGTGAGAGGCGCATCGTCGCACACCCGGCGCAGGGTATCCGGCACCAGGCGCATGGCGTACTCGCCACGGGCGGGTTCGCCGCCGTTGCAGATGATGGCATCCACCCGCTTGAGGCGGGTCGTGGGCTCGCGCAGCGGCCCCATGGGCAGCAGACAACCATTGCCAAAGCGCCGCGCCCCGTCCACCACCACCAGTTCGATGTCACGGGCCAGGGCATAGTGCTGCAGGCCGTCGTCGGTGACAATGATGTCCACCTCACCGCTTTGCTCCAGCAACAGCACAGCATCGGCCCGTCTGGGGGCCACCGCCACGGGGCAGCCGCAGCGCCTTGCGATGAGCACGGGCTCATCCCCGGCCTCGGCCGGGGTGCTGCACTCATCCAGTCGATAGGGGTAATGGGGCGCCTTGCCGCCATAGCCGCGGCTGACCACGCCGGGGCGCCAGCCCCGGGCCTGGAGTTGTTCCACCAGCCAGACCACCACCGGGGTCTTGCCGTTGCCCCCCACCGAGAGATTGCCCACCACCACCACCGGCAGGGTGGCCCGATAGGCGCTGAGCCAGCCCCGGCGATACCCCAGACGGCGGACGCCGCTGATCAGAGCAAACAGCAGGGCGAAGGGGGCCAGCCCCCAGCGCCAGAGGCTGTTCCCGTACCAGAGTCTGGCCAGCATCAGCCCTTGTTACCCGTGGCTGTATTACCAAACTGAATGGCCCGCAGCTGGGCATAAGTACCATGCATGTCCATCAGGGTTTGGTGGTTGCCGCGCTCGACGATGTGCCCCTCGTCGATCACCAGGATCTCGTCCGCCTTCTCGATGGTGGAGAGGCGGTGGGCGATCACGAGGGAAGTGCGCGCCTTGCACAGCTCGTCGATGGCCGCCTGGATGTGGCGCTCGGACTCGGTGTCCAGGGCCGAGGTGGCTTCGTCCAGCAGCAGCACCGGGGAGTCCCGCAGCAGGGCGCGGGCGATGGCGATGCGCTGGCGCTGGCCGCCGGAGAGGGAGGCGCCGTTCTCGCCGATGACGGTGTCATAGCCTTCCGGCATCTTGCTGACGAAGTCGTCCGCATGGGCGATGCGGGCCGCCTGCTGGATCTCGTCGCGGCTGTACTTCTCTTCCGCCGCGTAGGCGATATTGTTGGCCACGGAGTCGTTGAAGAGGTGCACGTGCTGGGAGACCAGGGCGTACTGCTTGCGCAGCTCGCTCAGGCGGTATTCGCGGATGTTGACGCCATCCAGCAGAATTTCCCCCTCTTCGATGTCATAGAAGCGGGTCAGGAGGCTCGCGATGGTGCTCTTGCCGGAGCCGGAACGACCCACCAGGGCCACCGATTTGCCCGCCTCCACCTTGAAGCTGATGTTGCGCAGCGCCGGTGTTTCCTTGGTCGGGTAGGTGAAGGTGACGTTGCGAAACTCGATTTCACCTCGGGCACGTTCCAGGGTGCGGGTGCCGGTGTCCTGCTCCGGGGTGGAGTCCAGCAGACCGAACAGGCTCTGGCAGGCGGTGATGCCGCGCTGGAACTGGTTGTTCACGTCGGTCAGGCTTTTCAGCGGCTTGAGCAGCATCATCATGGAAGTGACCATGACGGTGAAGGTGCCCGCGGTCAGGGTCGCCTTGACGCTGTCGATGGTGGCGACATAGAGGAAGACCGCAAGGGCCACGGAGGCCACCATCTGGACGATGGGGCTGCCGATGGCGTCGGCGGCGACCATCTTCATGGTCTGCTGGCGCATCCGGTTGCTCACCTGGTAGAAGCGCTTGTCCTCCACCTCCTGGCCCCCGAACATCAGCACCTCTTTGTGCCCCTTGAGCATCTGCTCGGTGGAGGTGGTGATGTCACCTACCGCCTGCTGGATGTGGCGGCTTATCTTGCGAAAACGTCGGCTGATGATGCTGATGAGGATCCCGACCAGGGGCCCCACCACCAGGAAGATCACCGACAACTGCCAGGAGTGCCAGAACATCAGGCCCAGCAGGCCGATGACGGTGGCCCCTTCCCGCACCAGGGAGACCAGGGTCGAGCTCGCGGCGGACGACACCTGACCGGCGTCATAGGTCACCTTGGAGAGCAGGTTGCCGGTGTTCTGGCGGTCGAAGAAGCTCATGGGCATGGCCATCAGGTGGCTGAACACCTGCTGCTGCAGGCGCATCACCACGTGGTTGCCGACCCAGGCCATGCAGTAGTTGGAGAGGAAGGCGGCGCAGCCGCGCAGAGCCACGATGCCGAGGACGAAGAAGGGCATCCACTTGAGCACGCTGCTGTCGTTGCCGTTGAGCCCCTGATCGATGAGCGGTTTGATGGAGTAGACGAAGGTGGTATCCACGGCCGCATAACCCAGCATGCCAATGATGCCGCCCACCAGACCCAGCTTGCGATCCCGGACATAACCGAGCAGGCGCTTGAAGACGGTCCAGCTCTCTTGTGAGGTTTCTTGTTGCATGAATAGCCGTTAATAAGGGAAATGACGGGCTATTCTAGCCAAACCTTGGAGCTACACCAAGCGCCGCTGGCACGATGGCTACAACCCGGGTCACAAATGAAGGCCGCCCCTTGCCGGGCTGGCTCACCGGATCCTCACTCCCTTCCCCATACCTGCGGCTGCCACCAGGGGCCGCCACGCCTGTACCAGGGCCCCTGCTCCCGCTCGGCCCGGATCCTGAGCCCCGCGTCCCCCGGCTCGATCAGGATGGCGCCATCCTGCCCCGTGACCCACTGCCGCGCCCCCTGGTATCGCGCCACCACCTCGGGGCGGGGAAAGCCCCACTGGTTCATGAAGCCTGCGCTGTGCACCACGAAGGCAGGTTTCACCGCCGCCACGAAGGGGGCCGTGGAGGAGGTGCGACTGCCATGGTGCGGGCTCACCAGCAGGGTGCTGGCCAGCCCCGCGCCCTCCACCTCCTCCAGCGCCAGTGCCAGCAGGCGGCGCTCTGCCTGCTGCTCGATGTCGCCGCTCAGCAGCAGCCGATGACGCCCATCGTCCAGCTGCACCACGCAACTGTCGTTGTTGCGCCCCGCCCCGGCTGCCAGGGGCCAGAGCACCCGCACATCCAGTCCCTGCCAATGCCACTGCTGACCTCGGCGGCAGGCCTGGGTAGCCGGTCCAAAGGGGAAGGAGGAGAGCTCCCGGCGCACCGCCATGCTCTGCAGCAGAGCCTGCCGGTTGCCCGCGTGATCCCTGTCTCTGTGGCTGATGATCAGGGTGTCGATCACCCGGATGCCGAGCCGGTTGAGCAGGGGCAGGATGGCCGCATCCGCCATGTTGTAGCCCCCGGGGTAGCGATCCCCGGTATCAAACAGGATGGCCCGCTCGCCCCGGGTGACGAGCACCGAGAGCCCCTGCCCCACGTCCAGCACCCGCACCTGCCAGGCAGCGGGAGCAGGCCAGAGGGCGAGCAGCAGGGCCGCCGCCACCGGTCCCCCCAAGGCGCGCCCTCCCGGCAGGTGCCATCCCGTCCACAGCAGGATCAGCAGGGCGCTGGCGGGCATCAGCCAGCCGGGCACCGGCCACCAGAGCTGCAGGCGATCCGCCAGCTGCGTGAGCCCCCACAGCACCCACTCCAGGCCGAAGGCGGAGACCCAGAGCAGGCCGTGGGCCAGCAACGTGGAGAGGGGCGCCACCAGCACGCCGATGAGCGCCAGGGGAATGATGACAAGGCAGAACAGCGGCAGTGCCAGCAGATTGAGCAGAAACGCCAGGGGCGCCATCCCCTCGAACAGCAGCAGTTGCAGGGGCAGCAATCCGAGCAGCAGCAGAAGTTGCAGCCGCACCAGGCCGGGGCGATCGTGCAGCAGGCTCGCCAGCAACAGCAGGGCCACCGCCAGAAAAGAGAGCCAGAACCCCGCAGAATAGAGGGCGAAAGGGTCCCACAATGTCAGTACCACAAAGGCCCACAGCCAGATCCGGTGGCTCGGCCAGTCCCGCTTTAGCCAGCGCAGCAGGCTCCACACCAGCACCATGATGAGGGCACGCTCGGTGGCCACCGCAAACCCCGCCAGCCAGCTGTAGGTGGCCGCGAACAGGAGTGACACGCAGATAGCCCCGCGCAGCCCGAACAGCCGCCCGAGCCACCAGCCGAGCACCGCTACCAGAGCGATATGCTGGCCCGAGATGGCGATGATGTGGGTCAGGCCGCTGCCGCGAAAGAGTTCCCACTGGGCATCCGTGATCCCTCCCTGCTCCCCGAAGGTGAGGGCCGCCAGCAGGGGGGCCTGCGCCATCCCCTCCCAGGCGTGACTCGCCGCCGCCAGCCAGCGATCGCGCACACCCGGGGGCACGGCATCCAGGGCGATGACCCGGCGCAGGTTGCCGGTGGCGGTGATCCCCTTGCCAAGGAGCAGGCGCCGCCCATCCATCCCCGCTTCGTTGGCCAGGCCATGGGCCGGCTTGAGAGAGGTCACCAGGGTGACGCGGCTGCCGGCAGGCAACGGCGGCAACACCTGATAGGCATTGACCCGCACCAGGGGTGGCACGATGAGGGGGCGATCGTCCAGGGTGTCGAGGCGCAGCAGCAGGCGCGCAAATTTATCCCCCTCTTTCTCTCCCGAAGACTCCGTACTTTGCACGTGTGCGGTTATGATGTGGCTCGTTTTTTTGCCAAGCTGATCCAGCCAGGCAAGCCGGTAGTGCAAATTCACCTGCATCCAGAGGATGCCGAGCAGCAGAAACAGCAGCCGCCAGCAACGACCACCGGCGAGGGGGAGCGCGAGCAGTAGCATCAGGCCACCCCATTCCCATGAAGGCAGCCATGGCCAAAGCAGTGAGGAGCTTGCCCCCAGGGCAAACGACAACAGACGCAGATCCATGGAGCAAGTATTTAGCAAGGTTCAGAACATGCCCAAACGAATCATACAGCGCTGGCTACCCGACCCGGCGACCCTCAAGGAACACAAGCACTTGCGACTCTTTGGCAAGCTGCTGCTGGATGCCAACCTCTGGCATCTCAACCGGCGCTCCGCCGCCGGTGCCTGTGCGGTCGGCCTCTTCATGGCCTGGGTTCCCCTCCCCTGCCAGATGCTGCTGGCCGCTGGCGGCGCCATCGCCTGCCGGGTCAACCTGCCCCTCTCGGTGGCCCTGGTCTGGCTCTCCAACCCCCTGACCATGCCACCGCTGTTTTATGGCGCCTATCTGGTGGGCTGCCAGTTGCTGGGGCAACCCTCCCAGCACATCGAGATCACCTTCACCTGGGCCTGGCTGGTGTCGGTGTTCGAGACGGTAGCCCCGCCGCTCTTGCTGGGCTCCCTGGTGCTTGCCCTGCTGAGCGCCCTCGTCGGCTATGTCCTGGTTCGCGCGGGCTGGCGCCTGAGCACGGTGCGCCAGTGGCAAAAACGCAAGGTGGCGCGCCCATGCTGAATCGCTGGTTGGCCCGCTTCAAGATTGACCCCGATACCCTACGCCAACAGAAGTGGTTCGCCCTCTTTGGCGAGCGACTGCTGACACCCGCCCTCTGGCAAGGGGGAACGCGGGCCCTCTGTGGCGCCGTGGCGGCCGGGCTGTTCGCCAGCTGGGTCCCCATGCCCATGCACTCCCTGGTGGCCGTCGCTCTGGTGCTGGCGTTCAGCTTCAACCTGCCGCTGGCCCTCTTGGCGGTCTGGTTCAACAACCCGCTGACGCTCCCCTTCATGTACCTCTACGCCTATCGTACCGGTTGCCTGGTGCTGAACGAGACGCCAGCCCCCTTCCATCTCACCTGGTCCCTGCACTGGCTGGAGCAGGAAGCGGCCATCCTGGTGCCCCCCTTCCTGCTCGGCAGCCTGCTGCTGGCGGTGCTGAGCGCCGCCGCCGGCGCCTTGCTCACCCTGCTGCTGTTACAACTGGGCAAGCTGACCCGCCCCCGCTAGGTTGCCAGCACGCCGTCCTTGTCTCGGGCGGCGTGCCTTGCCATCGTCTGCCTCTGCCACCACACTCCTTGTAACCCGTTGTTTTTCGACCCCCATTCGAAACAAGGAGCCCACCATGGCCGAACCGCTCACGCTGGCCCATGCCAATGGCAACCCCCTCTCCCTGCTCCCCGCCATGGCCAATCGCCACGGCCTTATCACCGGGGCCACCGGCACCGGCAAGACAGTCACCCTGCAGGTGCTGGCGGAGGGGTTTTCCCGCCTCGGCGTGCCGGTCTTTCTGGCAGACGTGAAGGGGGATCTGAGCGGCCTGGGCGCCGCCGGCACCCCCTCTGCCAAGCTGGATGCCCGTCTGGCCCAGCTCGGCCTTCAGGCACCCGACTTTGCCGCCAGCCCCACCCTGTTCTGGGATCTCTTCGCCGAAGAGGGCCACCCGGTGCGGGCCACCGTCTCCGACATGGGGCCTCTGTTGCTTGCACGCCTGCTCGGCCTCAACGACACCCAAAGCGGGGTGCTGGAGCTGGTGTTCAAGGTGGCGGACGACGAGGGGTTGCTGCTGCTCGATCTGAAAGACCTGCGGGCCATGGTGCAGTTTGCGGGGGAGCACGCCAAGACTCTCACCACCCGCTACGGCAATGTGTCGACCGCCTCCATCGGCGCCATCCTGCGCAACCTCCTCACCCTGGAGAGCGCGGGCGGCGATCACTTCTTCGGCGAGCCCATGCTGGACATCCAGGATCTGATGCAGACCGACGAGGCGGGCCACGGCCATATCAATGTGCTGGCCGCCGGCAAGCTCACCCAGTCCAGCCGCCTCTATGCCTGCTTCCTGCTCTGGCTGCTCTCCGAGCTGTTCGAACAGTTGCCCGAGATAGGGGATCCGGAAAAGCCCGTGCTGGTGTTCTTCTTCGACGAGGCCCACCTGCTGTTCAAGGATGCACCCAGGGCGCTGCTGGAGAAAATTGAGCTGGTGGTGCGCCTCATCCGCTCCAAGGGGGTGGGCGTCTACTTCGTGACCCAGAGCCCGGCCGACATCCCCGACAGCGTGCTGGGGCAGCTTGGCAACCGGGTGCAGCACGCCCTGCGCGCCTTCACCCCGAGCGATCAGAAGGCGGTGCGCATCGCCGCCAACACCCTGCGGGCCAACCCTGCCTTCGACGCCGCCGGAGCCATCACTGAACTGGGGGTCGGGGAGGCGCTCATCTCCCTGCTCGACGAGAAGGGGAGGCCCAGCGTGGTGGAGCGCGCCTTCATCGCGCCCCCGGCCAGCCGCATCGGCCCCCTGAGCGCGGCCGAGCGCCAGGTGCTTATTCAGGGCTCATTGCTCTACGGCAGATACGACACCCAGGAGGACAGGGAGTCCGCGTTCGAGCGGCTTCAGGAAGCATCGCCCGCCGCCGGCGACGAGACTGCTTCCCCACAGACCGACCAGGGCGGCGGTCTGCTGGATGCCTTGAATGGCATCCTGTTCGGTCGCACCGGCCCCCGTGGTGGCCAGCATGACGGGGTGGTGCAGACCGCCGCCAAGAGCGTGGCCCGCACCCTCGGCAACGAGGTGGGACGCCAGCTGATGCGCGGGGTGCTCGGCTCCCTGCTGGGAAGCAGCAAGCGGCGCCGCTGATGCTGGAAAATGAAAAAGCCCGCCGATACGGCGGGCTTTTTATGGCTGAAGCAAGGCGCTGGGCGCAGATGCTTCTCTCTTACAACACCTTGGCGATAGCGTCGCAGAGGGGATCAATGTTGGCGCGGGTGATGCCTGCCACGCTGATCCGGCCGGAGCCGACGATATAGATGGCGAATTCGCTCTTGAGGCGCTCCACCTGATCCTTGGAGAGACCGGAGAAGGAGAACATGCCGTTCTGTTCGCGGATGAAACTGAAATCCTGGTTCACCCCCCGCTCGGCCAGCTTCTCCACCAGCAGCTCGCGCATTTCGCGAATGCGCACCCGCATGGCGGCCACTTCTTCCACCCACTCCGCATAGAGGGCCGGGTCGCTCACCACGGTGGTGACAACGGCGGCGCCGTGTGACGGCGGGTTGGAGTAGTTGGCACGAATGACGGTCTTCACCTGGGTGAAGGCGACGTCGGCCACCGCCTTGGTCGCGCAGACCAGAGTGAAGGCGCCGACCCGCTCGTTGTAGAGGCCGAAGTTCTTGGAGAAGGAGCTCGCCACCAGCAGCTCGTCGTGGCACTCGGCGAAGATGCGAAGGCCTTCGGCATCCTCTTCGATACCCCGGGCGAAGCCCTGATAGGCGAAGTCAAAGAGCGGCAGCCAGCCGGCGGCGGCACTCTGCCTGGCCAGGGCGCGCCACTGCTCGGTGGTGGGGTCGATACCGGTCGGGTTGTGGCAGCAGCCGTGCAGCAGCACCAGATCCCCCGCCTGCGCGTCAGACAGGGAGGCCTGCATGGCGGCGAAGTCGAGTCCCTTGGTGGCGGCGTCGTAGTACTTGTACCACTTGACGGTCAAACCGGCCGCCTGGAACACGCTGACGTGGTTCGCCCACGTGGGATCGGAGATCCAGATGGTCTTGGCGAGATTGTTGCGTACCACGAACTCGGCGGCGATGCGCAGGGCACCGGTACCGCCCGGCGCCTGCGCCGTCTTGGCGCGGCCGCTGGTCACCAGGGTGGCATCACGGCCGAACAGCAGTTGCTGCACGATGCGGCCGTATTCGATATTGCCTTCGATACCGAGGTAGTTCTTGGTCTTCTCGTCGGTCAAGAGCTTCTGCTCGGCTTGCTTGACGCAGTGAAGGATAGGAGTGGCACCGGTCTCATCCTTGTAGATACCGACCCCCAGATTGATCTTGTGGCTGCGAGTGTCGGCACGGAAGGCTTCGGTCAGGCCCAGGATCGGATCCGCTGGGGCGGCAACAACCTTTTCAAACATGGTATTCCCTGTAGTCCGTTGAGTTCGTTGGCTGGCAAAGTAGGTTGGCAAACAAAAGCGCCCGTCCAGGGAGCGCTTCGTCAGCTCTTTATACCACTGCCTTCCATAGGGGAAAACCGCTTTCTCGGCGCCGCCTCAACCAATCCCGTGCCAATCCGGTGCCAGGGCACACACCTCGACCGACAGACCCCGATTCGACTCCACCAGATCATTGCACTGCGCCAGCAGCGCACGGGGGATACGGCTCGGCTCCCAGGGCCGGCCATCCCCCAGGGGAGCCCCGTAAGCCGCCTTGATGGGCACCAGATCCCGGGGCAGCCACCAGCTCGCCGGTCTCCCCAACCGCTGGGCCAATGCCAGTACTCTGTCGACCCCGGCCGGATCCAGGGCAGTGAGGTGGCTCCAGAGGGTCTGGGGCGGCAAGGCGGCGATCAGGGGCTCCAGCGTGCCGGGATCCTCGGCAGGATACCAGACCAGCAGGGCGTCGGCGGGCAGTGGCAACTCGGCGAAAGCACCGACGGCATCGGTCGTGATCACCCGCTGTATCTCCCCCTCTCCCCAGAGGATCTTGCCAAGCTGCGCCAGGGTGCGGGCTGGCAGCGCCACCTCCCCCAGGGTCTGGAGCCAGGGGGCGGCATCCAGCAGGGTGCCGCCGCTGAGAAACAGGCTGAACGGCCGTGCGGCCCGCAGACGAAGGGGCAGATCACTGCAAAGCCGGATCCCCTTGTCTTCGAAGTCGATCTGCTCGATGGGGCTGAAATGACCCTCCCCCTTGCGATACAGGGCCGCCAGCACCCGCTCGTTGACCCTCTCCCCCAGTTGCCAGCCGTGGGATTGCAGCCACTCCTCGGGTTCCGGCGGGGCACTGGCCATCTTCGCCAGCATCAGCTCCCGGGTCAGATAGCGGTGCCCGGCAGGGGTGAGCTCATAGTGATGATTGCCAAGGGCCAGCAGCAACTGGTTGTCCCGAAGCATGCCGATGAGCGGCTGCCATTGACGACCGCGAACAGCCTGGGGGCCGCCTCTCAGCAACTGCTGTGCCAGCGCGCGCCACTCGGGGTGGGTGAAATCGATCAAAGGCATCCTTCCCTGTCGGCCAATCTGCTTCAACAAATTGAATAATCTAGCGATTTACCAGAGGAGAACCAAGGGTGCAAAGAAGACAACGTGATATGGCGCAGGGCCAGAGGACGAAAAGTGGTGAAGGGGCCAAAAAACAGAACGGCCAAGCAAGCTTGGCCGTTCATCAACTAAATCAGCGCAGAGGCTAGATTAGAAGTTGTATTGCAGGGCAACAGTCAACTCGTCGTCCTTGTCGTTGATACCCTGGATTTTGTACTCGGTGTACGCCTTGAACTTGGAAGTGAAGTTGTACTGCACGCCCAGCAAGGTTTCGTCGACGATGTCTTCGTAAGAAGAACCGGCGGAGTTGGACAGTACCTTGCCTTCGGCGAAGTTGTAACCGGCCAGGAAGGTCCAGGCGTCAACGTTGTAGGAAGCAGCCAGCTCGTAGCCACGGCCCTTGTCCTTGTTGTTGCCTTGGGTGGTGTTGTCGTAGCTCAGGTCACCCTGGGTGTACATACCGGCGAAGTAGAAACCGTTGATGGCGTAGTGTGCGCCCAGGGCCCACTCTTTCTTGTCGCCAGAAGCGGTGCTGACGGTGCTTTCCAGGTCGGAGTAAGCGTAACCGGCGTTCAGGCCCAGACCGAAGTCGAAGTCGTAGCCAGCAGCAGCGGCGTAGCCGTAGTTGCGCTTGACGTTCGGACCGTAGACGTCGGTTTCCTTGATGCCTTGACCGATGTCAGTAACCTTGACAGCTACGTCATCGTTGGTCTGGTAGGACACTTTGCCCTTGAAGCCACCGAAGGTGTTGGAGTAGATGATCTGGCCTTCTTGACGACCGTCGTAGAAGTTACCTACGTCACCCCATTCGTTGAAGATATCGGTCGGCTCCAGCACGTCGTAGAACGCGGTGTCGGTCTGGCCGAAGATGATCTTGCCGTACTGGGTACCGTCCAGGCCGACATAGATGTGACGGGAGTTGAACTTGTTGTCAGAGTTTTCGGCGGATACTTGCCACTCGGTCTTGGCGATACCGGACCAGGTGTTGTTCAGGCCGACTTTGCCGGACCAGCCCAGACGGGAGGAACCAACCAGTTCAGCGTCGGTATCGTCGTGTTCACCGTAGTAGTTGGCTTGAACACGGCCGTAAATGTCAAAGGAGGTGCCGTCTTTGTCGTAAACGACAGCAGCGTTGGCTGCGGATGCGAACAGAGCCGGGATAGCAATAGCCAGAATTGTCTTTTTCATAGTTTCCAATGCCTACTGTAATTAAACACTAAGTCCTTGTTATTCCCTGTGTTAGCGATGTTCTTTGCATCACTATGGCGCCGAGACTATCACCGGGTTTTCGAATCCGCAATGAAAAAACTTGGAACTTTTTATGAAAACCATAGTCACAGGGAAAAATTTGTGAGCTGAATCTCACAATGTTTGCCCCATCAGGGAAAACGTTTACAGCGATACTCTCTGCCTGAATCCCTCTTTTTTGGTGGTTTATTGCAACCCCCTGTTCCCTCATAACATATGTGCAAAGCTGGGGCTGACCCGACTGCTTCTCCCCTGCCTCGACCCGGGCCGCCTGTTGCGGGTATCCTGTTGCCATCCACACCGACACGGCCACACCTTCTTTATGCTATCGACTCGCCTCAAAGCCACCATCCGCAATACCTATCGCCAGATTGCCGATGGTTTACCCGGTTTTGTGCCGCGCAAGGAGCAGAATTTCCTGGTTGCCGAAATCGCCAAGACCCTGACGGGAGAATATGACAGGAGTCGCCGCATCCTGGTGGCCGAGGCAGGCACCGGCATCGGCAAGTCCCTCTCCTATGCCCAGGGGGCCATACCAGTGGCACGGCTGACCCAGAAGAAGCTGGTGATCTCCACCGCCACCGTGGCCCTTCAGGAGCAGCTCATCCACAAGGATCTCCCCTTTTATCACCGTCACAGCGAGCTGCCGTTTCGTTTCATGCTGGTCAAGGGGCGCCAGCGCTACTGCTGCGAGCACCTGCTGGAGCAGGCGGCAAACGGCAGCGAGATGGCCAATTTCGAACTCGACTTCGGCGCATTGAGCAAACACAAGCCATCGGATGCTGACAAAGCGTGCTACCAGGGGCTGTGGCAGGCCTACACCGAAGGCAAGTGGGACGGGGATCGGGACAACTGGCCCAAACCCATTCCAGACCCTTGCTGGGATCGCATCGCCGCCGACCGCCACACCTGCAACAAGGCCCTGAGCCACCATCAGCACTGCCCCTTCCATCGGGCCCGCAACGACATGGACGCGGCAGACGTGCTGGTGGTCAACCACGCCCTGCTGCTCTCCGACCTCACCATGGGTGGCGGCATCATATTGCCGCCACCGGACGAGTGCATCTATGTGCTGGACGAAGCCCATCACCTGCCCACCATCGCCCGGGATCACGGCGCCGCCAACGCCAGCATCAAGGGATCCCGCCGCTGGCTGGAAAAGCTGGTGCAAAGTGCTGGCAAGCTGGCCAGGACGCTGAACAAGGAGAGCCTGCTCGATCCCCAGCTCAAACTGCAGGATGCCCTGGCCTCTCTCCAGCCGGATCTCAAGGCCCTCGAGCAGTGGCTCGCCAGCAATGATCACCTCTTTGGCGGCGAGCCCCACCACAGATTCGCCGATGGGGTGCTGCCGGATCCCCTGCCCATGCTGGCGGAAAACCTCAAGGAGGCGAGCAAGAAGGCACTGAGGGCGCTGGACAGAATGCAGGGGGCCATCGGCGAGGCGCTCAAGGATGGCGAGATTCGTCGCAAGGAGGCCGAGCCTCTGCTGGCGGAGAGTGGTTTTCACCTGCAGCGGCTCGAGAGCTTCTGCGCCCTCTGGGAGATGCTGAGCCGCCATGTTCCCACCGGCAAGACCCCCCTCGCCCGCTGGATGGCCAGAAGCGAGGACGGGGACATCTGGCTGCACGCCTCCCCCATCGAGGTGGGGTATCTGCTGGAGGAGTGGCTCTGGTCCCGCTGTCTCGGGGCCGTGCTGGTGTCGGCGACCCTCACCGCCCTCTCCTCCTTCAGTTATTTTCGCCACCAGGTGGGGCTCAAGGAGCATGACGGCACCCGCTATCTGCGCCTTCGCTCCCCCTTCGACTACCACAAGGCCGAACTCTATCTGCCCAAGATGGCCCATGAACCCAGTGCCCCCGCCTTCACCCAGGAGTTGATCGATACCCTTCCCCGCCTGCTGGCAGGCAAGGAGGCCAGCCTGGTGCTCTTCTCCTCCTATCGCCAGATGAACGAGGTGGCGGTGGGGCTGCGAGCCAAGGGGATGTCGCTCCTGGTACAGGGGGAAGCGTCCCGCAGCGCCCTGCTCCTCTTGCACAAACAGAAGTGCGACGGCGGCCAGGCCAGCATCCTCTTTGGCACCGGCAGCTTCTCGGAAGGGCTGGATCTGCCTGGCCACTACCTCACCAACCTGGTGATCACCAAGCTCCCCTTCGCGGTGCCCAACTCCCCCGTGGAAGAGGCAACCGCCGAGTGGATAGAGCAGCGCGGCGGCAACCCCTTCCTGCAACTGACGGTGCCGGAGGCGTCGCGCAAGCTCATCCAGGCCTGTGGCCGCCTCATCCGAAAAGAGGCGGATAGGGGGCGGGTCACCATCCTGGACCGGCGCCTGCTGACCAAGCGCTACGGCAAGGGCCTGCTGGACGCCCTCCCCCCCTTCACCCGACGCATCGAGTGACACGGCTGACGCCCGCCATGCGCTCCCCTGACCCTCATGTCAGGAGGGGGCAGGAAGATAGAAGAGCACGCTGCCCGCAGGACTCGGGGCAGCGGGATCCACACCCCGCACACCGGAAGGCGCCATAAACGGCTATTGCCGCTGTGGGGCAAACCTGTAAAAATGACCCCCTATTTTTCAGTGGGCAATTGCCTGACTGTTCAAGGAGATGAAATGAAACTGACTGTTCTGGTACCGGCCCTGGCTGGTCTGTTGTGGGCAGGTAGCGCCCTGGCCGCTAGCCAACTGGAAATTACGAATCCCTATGTCATCCAGCTGCTCGATGGCGAACCCGTCAACCCCCAGCTGCTCGACAAAGCCACCGTCTTCTCCCTGGAGCCCGGCAGGCACCAGGTCGTGGTCGCCTTCGAGGGCAACTACTCCAGCCGCAGTGAAACCAAGCTGGTCACCGCCGAGCCCCTGGTGATCAACTTCACCACCGCCGACAACCAGCAACTCTTCCTCGACTTCAAGAAGCCCCGCAAGGAAGAAGAAGCCAAGCGTTTCGTCAAGGAACAGAACGTCGTTCTGAAAGACAAATCCACCGGCCAGGTTCTGAAATCCGAGCAGTTCGTCATGCCGACCGTGGGTGGCTTCCAGCTGACCCGTGACTATCAGCAGGAGCTGCTGAAGATGGGCAAGGCCTTCAACCAGCCCAAGACCGTTTCCGTCTCCACCGCCGCCGTGATGGCTGCCGCCAGCGCACCGGTGGAAGTGGCCCCGAGCAAGGCCATGAGCAACCCGGAAGCCCTGACCCAGCTGCAGAGCTGGTACAACAAGGCCGATGCGGAGACCCGCAAAGCCTTCCAGATCTGGGTGATCCAGCAGCAGTAAGGCGCATCGCACGCCTGCATCGAGGGGAGCCTGGCTCCCCTTTTTCATACCCGTTCATGGCCGATGCTTCATGTCACTGCGCATCTTCTATCACCCCCACTACTCCGCCCTGACGCTGCCCGAGCGTCACCGCTTCCCCCTGGCCAAGTACCAGGCGCTGTTTGAACGCCTCGTCGCCCTCGACTATCCGCTGGCACAGGCCGCCCCTGCCAGCCGTGAGCAGATAGAGAAGGTGCACGATGCGGCCTATGTACAGGCCGCCCTCGCCGGCACCCTCGATGAAGGGGCCATTCGCCGGCTCGGCTTTCCCTGGTCTCCCCTGCTGATTGAACGTACCCTGCACTCGGTCGGCGCCACCCTGGCCGCCAGCCGCCACGCCCTTGCACAGGGCTGCGGACTGCAGATTTCCGGTGGCTACCACCACGCACACCGGGGGTTTGGCAGCGGCTTCTGCCTCTTCAACGATCTGGTGATCGCGGCGCGAACCTGCCTGGACGAGGGACTCTGCGAGCGGGTACTGATCGTGGATCTCGATGTCCATCAGGGAGATGGCAGCGCTGCCCTGTGCGCGGGCAGCCGCGACATCATCACCCTCTCCCTGCACGGGGAACACAACTTCCCCCGCCACAAGCCGGCCTCCCATCTGGACTTTCCCCTGCCAAGCGGCATGGAGGACGACGCCTATCTCGAGACCCTGGACCAGGCCCTCGCCCTGGCTCATCGCCTCTACGCCCCCGACTTCATCCTCTATCAGGCCGGGGTGGATGTGCACCGGGACGACGAGCTGGGCTACCTCTCCCTGAGCGACTCCGGCGTGCGCCAGCGCGATGCCATGGTCTTTGACTCTGCGCTTCGCCACGGGCTGCCCATCACCGCCGTACCGGGAGGGGGTTACCGGCGAGACTGGCAGCAGTTGATCCCGCTGCACCTCTCGCTCTTTGAAGTAGCAAGGCACCGGTTTGGTTGAGCGGCACCACCCGGCCCATGACGAAATAGAGGCGACCCTTGGGTCGCCTCTTCTATATCCGTGCACAGTGATGATGACGCCGTCTGCCCTCAGGCATGGGCCATTGGCGTCGGGTGCTCGCCCATCTTGCGCAGCAGCATCAGCAGATAGACCAGGGAGACCCCGGCAATCACCATGAACAGCAGATGATCCGAGTAGTGCTGCATCAGGAGCGCCGTCAGGGTCGGCCCGAGCAGGCTGCCGATGGTGTAACTCAGCAGCAGCGCCTGGTTCATGGCCACCAGTTGATGCTGCTCCACCTTCTCGCAGGCCCAGGCCATGGCCACCGGATAGAGCGTGAAGCCCGCGGCCCCCAGAATGAACAGCATCGGTCCCATGGCTGCGTTGCCGAGCATCGCCATGGCCCCCAGGATCACCACCAGCACCTGTACCCGCAGCACCGGCAGGCGCCCGAAACGATCTGCCAGACGCCCCACCGGCCATTGCCCCAGGATGCCGGCGCTCACCATCACCGCCATCCAGTAGCCGATGGCCCCGTCGCTCACCCCCTGGTGGTTCAGATAGAGCGGCATCAGACCATAAAGCACCCCCAGCACGATGCCGGAGAGGATGCAGCCGTTCACCCCCAGACGCGCCTGACGCAGGCGCAGCATCGGCCAGACCGGAGTCCTGGCCTGGTGGTTGCCTGACGGACTGGCGATGCGGGTGAACAAGAGCGGCAGCATGGCCGTCAACACCAGGGCGGTCACCCAGGGCAGCACCGCCATCAGCGACGTCGGCACCTTGCTCACCAGCAGTTGCCCAAGCACAGTGCCCACGTAATAGACCATCATGTAGGCGGCCAGCAGGCGACCCCGATTGCGGGCGTTGCCGCTGCACATCAGCGCGCTCTCCACCACCACCCAGATCATGGCGCAGCCGACACCGGCGATGAATCGCCAGGCGAGCCAGCTCCAGAACGTCACGGTAATGCCGAGCCCGACGCAGCCTGCGGCAAAGAGCGCACTGGCCAGGTAGTAACTGCGATTGAAGCCGCAGCGGGCGATGAGTCTGCCCGCCAGCAGGGTTCCCAGCAGGTTGCCGGTGAAATAGGAGGAGCCGACCATGCCGACCTGCCAGGTGGGCAGATGCTCATGGGCGAGCCAGAGCGGCACCAGGGTATTCAATACCGCGATGGCCAGGGTCAGCAACAGCAGGCCACAGAGCAGGAGCAGCACCGGGCGGGAGTATGTGGTCATGGATAGAACCGTGGGGAGAGGCAAAATGCGAGCGCATCATGCCACCGCCTGTGCCTTTGTCAATCGGCACTGAGGCCGGGTCGCAAGGTTTTTCTGCCCACCGTGATGGCAACACGGCAAGGCCCTCCCCTGACGGGAGCCTCATCCCCTTGATTGGCCGACACCTTGGTCATGATGAGGAGAAGCGGGCGGTTGAATATCGACCCTGTGCCTCCCTCACACCAGAGCGCCATGACCAGAAGAGGCGACCCAGGGCCGCCTCTTCTTTCTATCAAGCACAACCTATCGTGCACAACGCCGGTCAGCGCTGGCGCTTCTTGGCGTACTTGCGACGAGCCCGGGCCTGGCGCTCCTCTTCCCGCTCCGCCTTCTCCCTGGCTTTCTGCTCAGCCTCGGCCTGGGCTTCCACTATCTCGACGCTCACCATCTCTGGCGTCTCCAGGGAGATCCGCCCCAGCATGCCGGACCGGAATTCATTGACCAGGATTTCCGAGGCCTTGTGCAGATCCGCAAGCCCCCCCTTGCGCATGAAGCCGCGCTGACGGGCAATGAGATCCAGCAGCTCGATCTCGGTCTCCGGCAGCTCGCTCAGCTGGTAGCGTGCCTTGATGCGCTCCGGATAGGCCTTGATGAAGTAGTCGGCGGCAAACATGGCGATGTCGGCGTAATCGAAGACGGTATCCTTGATGGCCGCCGTGATCGCCAGTCGATAACCGCAGGAGGGCGGGTTGAGCTTGGGCCACAGGAAGCCAGGGGTGTCCGTCAGGATGACGTGGTTGTCGAGCTTGATCCGCTGCTGGGACTTGGTCACCCCCGCCTCGTTGCCGGTCTTGGCGATGATCCGCCCCGCCAGGGTGTTGATCAGGGTGGACTTGCCCACGTTGGGGATGCCCATGATCATGGCGCGCACCCCGCGCAGCTCGAAGTTGCGCTCCGGCAGCATCTCGTGGCACAGGGTCAGCAGTTGCTTGATCTTCTCCGGCTCCTGCTGGGTCAGGGGCAGAGCCTTGATCCCCTTCTCCTGCTCCATGTGGGCCACCCACAGCTCGGTGATCTCGGGGTCGGCAAGGTCTGCCTTGTTGAGCACCTTGATCACCGGTGTCTCCCCGCGCAGCTCCGGCACCAGGGGGTTCTCGCTGGAGAAGGGGATGCGGGCGTCGAGCATCTCGATGATGACATCGACCTGGGGCATGACCTCTGCAATCTCTTTGCGGGCCTTGTGCATGTGGCCGGGGAACCAGTTGATGGACATATCCGTTACTCTCTCATTGGCATGCGGTCCCCTCTCGGGGCTGCGGGCGCTCGGGGTTGCGGGTGCGTGGTGATGCGCCAGACCGCTGGCACTCATCGCAAGGGGGCGCATTTTACCTGCTGCGGCCCCGATTTGACAGGCTATTCTGGCCGGGTGTTGTCACCCGGGTGGCCGGATGCCCGCCACGCCACCGGGAGGTGAGTGGCAGAACACAATCAACATAACCCATTGATATAATATAACATTTACAAGGCGCTTTCACCGCATTGTCATCTCTCTTCACTAAAAGTGTCATCTGCTCCCTCTAGGCTGCGCTCAGGTTTCACAAGGAGCGAACCCCAATGAGAAAGATGGCAGGACTTGCAGTGATGATAGGCGCCGCCCTGGCCGCCGGCTGCAACTCCAACAACGACAGCAACACCCCGGAACCCAGCGCCAAGAACGTGATCTTCTTCCTCGGCGACGGCATGGGTCTCAACACCCTCACCGCCTCCCGGATCTATGGCGTCGGCGAAGAGGGCAGCCTCACCATCGACACCCTGCCGGAAACGGCCTTCATCAAGACCTTCTCCCACGATGCTCAGGTGACCGACTCGGCCCCCTCCATGGCGGCCTACATGACCGGGGTCAAGAGCAACAACGGCGTCATCAGCATGGACAGCGACGCCACCCAGGAGAGAGATTGCAGCCAGAGCGGCGGCAAAGCGGTGACCACCCTGCTGGAGCTGGCCAAGGCCGATGGCCGTGGCACCGGCGTGGTCACCACCACCCGGGTAACCCACGCCACCCCGGCCGCCACCTATGCCCATATCTGCAACCGGGACCTGGAGGCTGATATCGCCGTCCAGATGGTGCCGGGGGGCAGCGGTTACAACAGCGCCCTGAAGGAGGGGCTGGACGTGGTGCTCGGGGGCGGCAGCGGCTTCTTCCTGCCCAGCGCCGACAAGGGCAAGCGGACCGATGGTCGCAACCTCATCGACGAGATGAAGGCGAAGGGCTATCAGTTTGCCGCCACCCTGGACGAGCTGAACCAGGCCGATGCGAGCAAGCCGCTGCTGGGCCTGTTTGGCTCAAGCCACATGAAATATGACCTGGACCGACCCGCCAGCGAGCCGTCACTGGCCCAAATGACCCTGGCTGCCATCAAGCAGCTCAAGGGCAAAGAGAAGGGCTACTTCCTGATGGTGGAAGGGGGGCGCATCGACCACGCCCTGCACGACACCAACGCCAAGCGCGCCCTGCAGGATACCCTCGCCTTCGACAACGCCATCCAGGCCGCCATCAATGAAGTGAAGAAAACCGATCCCGAGCTGAAAAACACCCTGATCGTGGTCACCGCCGACCATGACCACACCCTGGTGCTCAACGGGTACGCCAAGCGCACCGGCAAGACCACGGCAGGCAATGCGGGCGTGCTCGGGCTGGTGAAGAACTACGAGACCGGCGAGCCGAGCAAGGATAGCGATGGCATGCCCTACACCATCATCGGCTTTGGCAACGGCTACAACCGGGTGGACGGCCCGCGCAGCAGCGTGGCGGCCCTCGACGACGCCACCGTCTCCGCCGACGACTATCACCAGGAGGTGGTGGTCAAGGTGGGCGAGATAGGCAACGAGACCCACGGCGGTACCGATGTCTTCCTCGGCGCCATCGGCCAGGGAGCGGAGCGCTTCCACGGCTCTCTCGACAACACCGCCGTGTTCGGCAAGATCAAGGCTGCGGCCAAGCTGTAAGGGATTATCAGGATGAACATCACCATGAAAAAGACGCTGGTCTGCACCGCCCTGCTCGGCACGCTTGGCGGCCTCTCCCAGGCGCACGCCGCCGATGCCAAGAACGTCATCCTCTTTATCGGTGACGGCATGGGCCCCACAGTGCTCACCGCCACCCGCCTGTTCAAGGTGGGGGAAGAGGGGGATCTCGAGATGATGAAACTGCCCCAGAGCGCGCGCATCAAGACCTTCTCCCACGATGCCCAGACCACGGACTCCGCCCCCTCCATGGCGGCCTACACCACCGGCGTCAAGATGAACAACGAGGTGATCGCCATGAGCAGCGACACCAGGGCAGTGGCACCGTCCAAGGATGCCAACGGCAACAAGGGCATCAACAACTGCACCAGCGACAACGGGAGCCCGGTGCCCACCATTCTCGAGCTGGCCAAGGCGGCGGGCAAGTCGGTGGGGGCCGTCACGACCACTGAGCTCACCCATGCCACCCCGGCGGCGACCTATTCCCATATCTGCCACCGGGATGCGGCCTACGCCATCGCCGAGCAGGCGGTACCGGGCGGAGCCGGCTTCAACCAGGCACTGGGGGATGGGGTCGATGTGCTGATGGGGGGCGGCGCCAACCACTGGACGCCCTACAGCGCCAGCAACAAGGGCGGCCGGGCCGACGGCCGGGATCTCACCGCCGAGCTGACCGCCCGGGGCTACCGCTATGTCACCACCAAGGATGAGCTCTCTGCCGTCAACTCGGGCAAGGTGCTGGGGCTGTTCAGCACCAAGTCCCACCTCGACTACGAACTGGACCGCGTCGCCAAGGGGGCGGCCAGTACCCAGCCGTCCCTCTCCGAGATGACCGCCAAGGCGATCGATCTGCTCAGCCAGAACAGCCAGGGCTACTTCCTGATGGTGGAGGGGGGGCGTATCGACCACGCCCTGCATGCCACCAACGCCAAGCGATCCCTGACCGATGCGGTGGCGCTGGACGAGGCGGTCAAGACGGCCCTCGGCAAAGTGGATTTGAGCGATACCCTGATCGTGGTTACCGCCGACCACGACCACACCATGACCATCAACGGCTATTCCGCCAAGGGCAACAAGGTGCTGGATCTTGTCAAGAACGCCGATGGCTCGACCCAGAACGACGCGGACGGCAAGCCGTTCACTACTCTGGTATTCGGCAACGGCCCCAACCGCCAGGACCAGCGCCCCACCCTTACCAGCGATGAGGTGATGGCGGATGACTACCTGCAGGAAACCGGAGTCAAGCTCGGCTCCGAGACTCACGGCGGCGGCGATGTGATGCTGTTCGCGGGCGGCGCAGGCAGCAGCCAGTTCAAGGGCACCCTCGACAACACCCGGGTGTTCGGCAAGCTCAGGGAGGCCCTCGGCCTGTGATAAAGGGGCCCGGCACCGCGCCGGGCACCTTTTCCGTCGAGCGAGAGACGATGATGAAATATCTGCTTTCTTTATGGCTGCTGGGCAGCGCCCTCTCCTTCCCCCTCCTGGCCGACGAGGTGCCCGATCTGGCCGCCCGCATCCGCTACGTGGACAGGGTGACCGGCAGCGACGGCATCACCCGGGAGAGCCAGTGGCAGGAGAAGTGGCTGCGGGTCGGTGACCAGGTGTGGAGCCAGCGGCTCATTCCCGTTCCCCTGGCCCGTGCCTATCACGCCACCCACGATGCCCGCCCCGGCCACAAGCACTTCACTCACCAGATGGCGGCGCGCTGGGTCACCCGCAGCGAGGGAGACGCACTCCAGTTGCGCTACGCCGATGCCTGGCACAACCAGCTGGTGGAGGTGCCGCAGGAGGAGTACGGCCAGGTGGCCTTCAAGCCGGAGTGGGCGCGGATCCGCCACCTCATCAACCCTGCCCTGTTAGAGGGAATGACACCGCTGGATGAGGCCGCCCCCGACCAGGCGAACTGGTATGAGACCCGCGAAGGTCGCCAGCGTACCCGCATCCTCTGGTCGAGCCGCTGGCAGTTGCCCCTGGTGGTGGAGTCGGCAAGCCTCGACGGTTATCGCAGCTACCGGATGGAGGTGACGCTCAAGCCGCTGCCAAAGACCCTCCCCTGGCAGCAACTGGCAGGGTACCAGACCCTGGATCTGCGGGATTTCTTCGACTGATCCCCCCAGGCGGCAATCGCCTGGCTGACATGGCGTAACGGGATGTTACACTCTCTGTACTCATCCCGGACCCGAACATCCATGCGCCTTGTTACTCTGCTTCTGCTGCTCTCCCCTCTGATCGTCTGCGCCTTTTCGGCCCGTGCCGTGGTCGTCGTGGCCGCGGACATTCCCCCCTATGTGATCCGCGCCCAGCAGGGTGCGCCGAGCGGCATGGCCATCGAGGTGCTGGAGGAGGCTGCCCGCCGCCTCGGGGAACCGCTCGAGATCGAGTTGATGCCGCTGGCTCGCGCCCTCAGCCAGGCCAGCCACCGCCCGGATGTCCTGTTGTTGCCCCCGGCCCGAAATCCCCAGCGCGAACCACTGTTTCTCTGGATTGCCCCCCTGCTGGAGGAGGCCTTCGTGCTGGTCAGCCATCGCCGTCACCATCCAGCGCCGCTCTCCATGAAGACACTGCCAGGTCTCACCGTTGGCGTGATGCGTGGCTCCCATAGCCAGAGCCTGATCCAGCCGCTGACAGGGGTGACCCGGGAGCTGGTCACCGAGGAGGTCAGCAACGCCAGCAAGCTGGCGCGCGGCCGCATCCAGGCATGGGCGGTGGCCTGGAACACCGCCCGTTACAACCAGCAGCGGGCGGGTCTGCCGCTCCCGGATCTGGTGCGAGGCGAGACCTTGCAGCAGAGCACCCTCTACCTGGCCGCCAGTCCCCGCTTCTCCCGCAGCGAGGCGCTGCGCTGGCGCCGGGTCATTCAGGAAATGAGGGAGGATGGCAGTCTCGCGCGCATCCTGCACCAGTACGATTACCAGGCTCCCTGATGAGACAGTCAGTCCAATTGCCAAACCACCCCAGAATGGTTATGGTATCTCCATGAAAGCAATCATGATTTTTTCCAGTACGCTCACACCCCGCTGAGCCCCCGCCCTCGCCCCGCTGCGCGAGTCGCTCGGGGGCATCGCTTTTGCTGTCTGCTTTTTACCCTTGCACCGTTTTTTGTCGACCAGTCTGCCCGTCATCCTGGTCCCTTCAGTCATTGATAAGGAAATACCCTATGAAACAGCCTCATCTCGTCATCTCCAGCCTGGATCTGGATCGCATTGAACAGCTGCTTGGCAACCACCCCCAGCACCTGGCCCTGCAAGAGGAGCTGGATCGCGCCGAGATCCGCGAACCCGCCGACATGCCGCCGGACGTGGTGACCATGAACAGCACGGTGCGCTTCAAGATGCAAAACAGCGGCAACGACTTCTGCCTGACGCTGGTCTATCCAAAGGATGTGCAGGGGGACGAATCGAAGATCTCCGTGCTGGCGCCAGTGGGCAGCGCCCTGCTGGGGCTCAAGGTGGGTGACAGCATCGCCTGGCCGGGGCCGGCCGGTCGCACCATCCAGGTGGAGATCCTGGAAGTGGTCTATCAGCCGGAACGCGCGGGGGAGTTGCACCGCTGACAGGCCGCCATTCTGGTCTGATGCGACCAGGTGGCTGACTCTGCATACCTTTGTCCGGTCGGAGCCGCCGGCCACCGGCCGGGCATGACCTGACGGGGGATCAGGCCCCCTGACAGATCCGGTTCTTGCCCTCCCGCTTGGCCTGATAGAGAGCGCGATCTGCCTGGCTGAACAGGGTGTCAAAGTGCCATTCGCGGGCGCTGGGCGCCCACCCCAGGCTGGCAGTCACCCGGACCCCCTTCAGCCCCAGCGTTTCTATCCCCTGGCGGATCTGCTCGCAGCGCGCCTGCTGGGCCAGGGGGTCCCGCTCGGGCAACAGCAGCACAAACTCTTCCCCGCCGAAGCGGCTGGCCACCAGATCCCGCTGGCCGGCAAGATAGCGACCCACCGCCTCCAGCACCCTGTCCCCGGTCTCGTGACCGTGGCGATCGTTGATCTGCTTGAAGTCGTCGAGATCCAGCACCACCAGCGCCCCCTGCCTTGCCATCGTCACGCAGTGATCCATGAAGCCGCGCCGGTTCAGGAGGCCGGTCAGGGGATCCTGGCTGGCCTGTCGACGCAGGGCCAGGGCCCGGTACTGGGTACAGAGCAGCAGCACCCCGAAGGTCGACAGATAGTTGCCCATCAGCATGGAGAGGAAGGGGAGCACATTGACCGCATGCTGATCCATCAGGACCCGCACCTCGCCGCCGAGCAGGGCCCCCATGCGCACCAGATTGAAACCGTAGAGCAGGATGTTGACCACGGTGAACACCAGCACCGCAGGCAGATAGTCAGGGTAGCCATGGCGCCAGATGAGCCAGACAATCACCGCCCCCACCATCATGTAGCTCAGGCAGGCCAGCAGCACCCGGGGGGCCATCTTGTCGTTGAAGATGACGCTCCAGCAGAGGATCAGCAGGTAGACCAGCATGAAGAGGGTGAATGCCCGCCAGTTTGGCGGCTCCCCGAAGAAGCGCTGGATGGCAAGTGGCATCAGGGCGAGGCAGAAGGTGATGAGCAGGTTGGCCAGCCAGATCCCCGCGATATGGGGGGCAAATGCCTGCATGAAGAAGAGCGATTGCGCCGCCAGGGCACAGAGGCTGGACCACCACCAGAGCCCGAGACCGGGTATTTCCCTGTGGGTCGACCAGATGATGGAGAGGGTGATGAATCCCAGGCTGTAGCCCCCGAGGGCCATCAACATCAGGGTAAATACGTCCAGATTGAGCAGAATTGAGGCGTCCATTCCCGAACCTTCCAATGGGGATGGCTGAGTATATGGGAAGCCCATGACAAGACACAGAGGGAGCCTATGGGCCGGGCAAAAATATTTGACCGGCTCGCACGCCTCATTTCCCGTGAAGCGTGCCGGACAACGCCCTGTCTGTGCCCGGATTTTCCACCGAGACGGCCGCCGGATATTTTGCACTTGAACCGGCGCCATTAGATAGATATGTTGTTTTCATGTGGTTTTATGAGTCACCACGAGGGATAAAAGTCTCCATAACTTATTGAGTCTTCTGGCACAAACAGGTTTTGGTACATTTTTCATCCAACGAACCATTCATAGAATCTCATATGGGGCTTTTGCCCCGACCAAGACAATAATCCTGTCTTGCCTGCTGCCGGATGCAGCAGTCTCTTGTGCCATGGAGTCGCACGGGAGCAGGTTCAAGGCCGACCACATTTACGACAGAGACGTCATTTATGATCAAAAAACTCATTCTCTCTACCCTGCTGCTGTGCGGGCTGGCCAACGCCGCGCCCACTTCCACCCTGGATGCCGTGCTGGAGCGCGGTGTGCTGCGGGTCGGCTTCGATGCCGGCTATCAACCCTTCGAGATGACCAACAAGCAGGGCCAGTACATCGGCTTTGACGTGGATCTCGCCAAGATGGTCGCCAAGGAGATGGGCGTGAAGGTGGAGTTCGTCAACACCGCCTGGGACGGCATCATCCCCGCGCTCTTGACCGACAAGTTCGACGTCATCATGGGCGGCATGACCGTCACTCCCCAGCGCAACCTGCGCGTGAACTTTGCCGATCCCTACATCGTCGTCGGCCAGACCATCGTGCTTCGCAAGGACAAGGCGGGCGAAATCAAATCCTTCCAGGACCTCAACGATCCCAAATACAAGATCGCGGTCAAACTCGGCACCACCGGCGAGCAAGCGGTCAAGCGCATGATCCCCAAAGCCACCCTGCTGCAGTTTGAAACCCAGGATGACGCCAAGCTGGAAGTGATCAACGGCAAGGTGGATGCCTTCGTCTACGACCTGCCCTACAACGCCATTTTCGCGTCCCAGAACCAGGGCGCCGTGGTACACCTCGACAAGCCGTTCACCTTCGAGCCGCTGGCCTGGGCCATCCGCAAGGGAGATCAGGACACCCTCAACTGGTTCAACAACTACCTGCGCCAGATCAAGGGCGACGGCAGCTACGACCGTCTCTACAAGAAGTGGTTTGAATCCACCGCCTGGCTGAACCAGCTCAAATAACCTCTCAAAGGGGCGGCATGCCGCCCCTTCACGCAGACTCCCCACACGATAACGACAAAAGAGGTTGTGACAGTGATCAACCCCAAACTCACAAGACAGATGGAAAAACAGCCCAATCAGCTGCTCTGGCACGGGATCTTCCTGCTGCTGGTGCTGGCCGCCATTTTCGGCATCTACAAGGCCGTGCAGGCAGTGGATTACACCTGGCGCTGGGAACGCATTCCCCAGTACATCGCCTATCAGGCAGAACAGAAACACTATGCCGAGTTTGACGGCACCGTGGTCGCGGACAAGGGACAGCTCTTCCTGCAAGACGATCTCGACCCCAGCCGCCGTCAGGCCATCGCACCCAAGGGCTCCCAGCTGGCTGAAGGGGATACCGTCTTCCTCGGCGATACCCTGGATGTGCAACTGAGCTGGACCGCCGGCCCCATCGCCTGGGGCGTCTGGGTCACGGTCAAGCTCTCCCTGGTGGCGGGCATCTTCGCCATCCTGCTTGGCACCCTGGCCGGGCTCGCCCGCCTCTCCCCCAATCCGGCCCTGCGCAACCTGGCCGTGACCTATGTGGAGCTCATCCGTGGCACCCCGTTGCTGGTGCAGATCTTCATCGTCTATTTCTTTATCGGCACCGTGCTGAACCTCGACCGATTCACCGCTGGTGTGGCGGCGCTCGCGGTCTTCACCGGCGCCTACGTGGCGGAGATCGTGCGCGCCGGCATCAGCTCCATTCACAAGGGGCAGATGGAAGCGGGCAGAAGCCTTGGCATGACCTCGGCCCAGACCATGCGCTACGTCATCCTGCCCCAGGCCTTCAAACGGGTGCTGCCACCGCTCGCGGGTCAGTTCATCAACCTCATCAAGGACTCCTCTCTGGTCTCCGTCATCTCCATCACGGATCTCACCAAGGCAGGGCGCGAAGTGGTCAGCTCCACCTTCAGCCCGTTCGAGGTGTGGTTCACCGTGGCCCTGCTCTATCTGGTGCTGACCGGCACTCTCTCCTTCCTGGTGCGTCGTCTGGAGGTGAAATATGCGCGCAGCAACTGATCCCGTTATCAAGGCGCCATCGGTGTCGAAATGTTCTGCCATCACCGGTACTCCCTGCCCCTTCCCGGTGCGTCGTCTGGAGGTGAACTATGCGCGCTGCAACTGATCCCATCATCAAGGCGACCGGTGTAGAGAAGTTCTACGGCACCGAGGTGCACGCCCTGAAAAACGTCAGCACCCAGGTGGCCGAAGGGGAAGTGGTGGTGATCGTGGGGCCGAGCGGCTCGGGCAAGTCGACCTTCCTGCGCACCCTCAACCAGCTGGAAACCATCAACGATGGCAATATCGTGGTCGACGGCATCAGCCTCACCGAACCCGGGGATGTCAACAAGCTGCGGGAAGAGGTGGGCATGGTGTTCCAGTCATTCAACCTCTTCCCTCACCTGACGGTGCTGGACAACATCACCCTGGCCCCCCAGAAGGTGAGAGGGCTCTCTCGCCAGGAGGCAGAGGAGCGAGCCAAGGCCCTGCTGCTCAAGGTCGGTCTCTCCAACAAGGCCCAGAGCTACCCCTCCCAGCTCTCCGGCGGCCAGCAGCAGCGGGTGGCCATCGCCCGGGCGCTCGCCATGCAGCCGCGCATCATGCTGTTTGACGAGCCCACCAGCGCCCTCGACCCAGAAATGGTGGGAGAGGTGCTGGACGTCATGAAGGGGTTGGCCCGCGAAGGGATGACCATGGTGGTGGTGACTCACGAGATGGGCTTTGCCCGGGAAGTGGCGGACAGGGTGCTCTTCATGGAGAGCGGCGAGCTGCTGGTGGACGAGAAACCCGCCGACTTCTTCGACAATCCCCCCTCCCCGCGCCTGCGTCAGTTCCTGAGCCAGGTGCTATAACCCGCGATGCACCAACACGAAGAGGGAGCCCATGGCTCCCTCTTCTATGCTTGCCTTCCCCCCAGATCATCTCCCTGGCGCATTGCTTGCCACAGCCTTTTGCCATCGGGTTGTCACCACGCCAACGAGCAAGGATGTTAATGAAATTTTAAATTCATCCGGTATGCTGACATCCAACTGGTCCAACCGGATGGCTCACATGGATGTGCAACTGCTCCTGCTCTACCTCTCGCCCCTCTTTCTGGTCTTCATCGGCTGGGAGATGCTCTACCTGCGAAAACACAGCGCCGCCTATCCCACGGCGGGCTACCAGTGGAAGGATCTCTTCGCCAATGCCACCCTGGCACTGATGCATCAGGGGGGCGATGCCCTGGCAGCCATTGTCATCGCCTATCTCTATGACACCCTCTGGGGCTGGCGACTATTCGATATCGAACTGAACCTCTGGAGCCTCTTGCTGCTCTTTCTGTTGCAGGATCTCTGCTACTGGCTGTTTCACTTCGCGAGCCACCATGTGCGCTGGCTCTGGGCCTCTCACGTGGTGCACCACAGCTCGGAGCGGCTCAACCTCTCCACCGCCTTTCGCCAAAGCCTGATGTACCCGGTCTCCGGCATGTGGCTGTTCTGGATCCCCATGATCCTCATCGGCTTCCCCCCCGAGGCGGTGGTGGCCACCGTACTCTTGAGCCTGGGTTTTCAGTTCTTCGTCCACACCCAGGTGGTGGGCAAGCTGGGCAAACTTGAATGGATCTTCAACACCCCCTCCCACCACAGGGTGCATCACGCCAGCAACGCCAGATACATCGATCGCAACTTCGCCGGCGTGCTCATCATCTGGGACCGGCTGTTTGGCACCTTCGTGGAAGAAGACTTGGGCGAGCCGTGCCGTTTCGGCATCACCAAGCCAATCCACAGCTTCAACCCGCTCACCCTCACCTTCCACGAGTGGCGCGACATGCTGCAAGAGGCCCGTGGCCTCCCCTGGCGGCAAAAGCTCGCCGTGCTGTTCGGCAAGCCAGCGGGTCCCGCCAGCCGCTGAGCACGCACTGTAGGCAATCAGCAGACAAAAAAGAGCGCCCCCTTGGGCGCTCTCTTGCATTGACGGTCACACCTGTCAGACGTGAACGAAGGACCAGACGGCGGGGATCAGGCTCAGCAGCGTCACCCCGGCCAGCAGCCGTTCGCGCCCGCTGAGCCGCTGTTCGGCACCGAGCTGGCGACGGCTGTAGAGAAACAGCAGCAGACCCGGCCCGTAAAGCAGAAGCGACAGCAGCAGGTACTCCACCCCGGCGGCGTAGAGCAGCCAGAAACCATAACCGCTCGACACCAGCGCCACCACCCGCATCAGGCCGCGGCCCTGCCCCCCCTTGCCACTGAAGACCAGCTTGAGCAGGAAGAGGCCGATGAGCAGGTAGGGCACCAGGATCATGGAGGTGGAGATGAGCAGCAGGTTGGTATACCCCTTGCCAAGCAGCCACACCAGCAGCAGGCAGCCCTGCACGGTCAGGCTGGTGAGCCAGAGCGAGGCGATGGGGGTGCCGTTGCGGTTCTCGCGCCGGAAGATGGCCGGGAAGGCCCCGTGACGCGCCGCGCTGAACGGCACCTCGGCCGAGAAGAGGGTCCAGCTCACGTAGGAGGCGAGCACCGACACGATGAGGCCGGCGCTGATGAGCAGCTTGCCCCAGGAACCCGTCATCTGGGCCATCAGTCCCGCCATGGAGGGGTTGGGCAGGGCCGCAAGCTCCGGGCGGCTCAATATTCCGAGCGCCAGCACCGAGATGAGCACATAGAGCAGCAGCGCCAGCACCACGCCGAGCACGGTGGCGGTGCCCACATCCCGCTTGTTTCTCGCCCGGGCCGAGAGCACCGCTGCCCCTTCGATGCCGGTGAAGACCCAGAGGGTGATGAGCATGGTGTTGCGCACCTGCTCGGAGACCGGTACCGCCAGGGTGCTGCCCTCCTGATCCGCCGCAAAGGTGACCGGATCGAACCAGTAGCAGGCGAACAGGATGAACAGCAGCAGCGGCAGGCTCTTGGCCAGGGTCGCCACCAGATTGAACAGGGCCGCCTGCTGTACGCCGCGGGCCACCAGCAGGTGCACCGCCCAGAGGATGCAGGACTCGCCGATGAAGGCCGCCAGGGTGTTGCCCTCGCCAAACCAGACCCGCTCCGGCGTGTCGACGAAGCTGCCCAGCGCCGCGAAGGCGATCACCAGATAACCCACCACGCCGATGGTGGCACAGAGCCAGTATCCCCAGGCGGAGAAGAACCCCACCAGCTCGCCAAAGCCGGCTCGGGCATAGCTGTAGATGCCGCCGTCGAGCTCGGGTTTGAGCCGCGACAGGTAAAGGAAGCTCATGGCCAGCGCCAGTATGCCGACCCCGGTGACGGCCCAGCCGATCAGCACGGCGCGAGCGCCCGCCACATCGGCCATGTTCTGGGGCAAGCTGAAGATGCCGGCCCCCACCATGGAGCTGAACACCAGCGCAGTGAGGGACCAGAGCCCGATCTTGCTCTCTTTCATGGGCGCTCCTTAACGCAGCCGGCTGGCCAGCGCCTCGATGTGTTCCGGGCCGATGCCGCAGCAGCCGCCGATGAGGTTTGCCCCGGCTCTGCGCCAGCGCTCGGCCCAGCCGAGGTAATCCAGCGGCCCCAGATCGCCACGGATCTCGTCCAGACCGTCATTGGCAGTCGCCTCCTTGGGCTGGGGCGGGAAGGCATTGGCATAGGCGCCGAGGCGAACGTCGGTGCGCCCCTGAACCTGCAACGCGGCGACGGCCACCTTGAGCGCCCCTTCAATCACCTCGGGCTGGCAGCAGTTGAACAGGATGGCATCCACCCCGGCCGACGCCAACGCGGTCACGGCATCCGCCACCCGCTCGCCGGAGCGCAGGGTGGGCTCGCTGCCCGGCGCCTCGTCTTCCAGAGTAAAGGAGACCCAGAACGGCTTGCCGTCCTCGGGCAGCAGGGCCTTGAGGGCCAGGGGCTCGGCGATGAGGCTCATGGTCTCCGCCAGCCAGAGATCCACATGGGGTGACAGGGCACGGATAAGCGGTGTCGCCAGCTCGCTCACCCGCTCGGCCTGATAGAGGTCCGCACGATAGGAGCCAAAGAGCGGCGGCAAGGAACCGGCCACCTTGACGGCTCCCCCCTGCTCGTCGGCCACGTCTCGGGCCAGTTGCCCGGCCAGAGCTGCAAGTGCCTCCCCTTGGGCGGCAAAGCGCGCCTCGCCGATATGGAAGGGCACCAGGGCATAGCTGTTGGTGGTGATCACCCGGGCACCGCTCGTCGCATAGGCCTGGTGTACCTCGCGCACCGTCTCGGGCGCTTCCATCAACGCCAGTGCCGACCACTCCGGTTGACGGAACGGCGCACCACGCCGCGCCAGTTCACGGCCCATACCGCCATCGAGTACCCACAAATCCTGCTTGTCCATCTCTGTCTCTCTGCGTCTCCCCGCCATGACGGGTGTTTATTGTGTGAAACCACATCAAGCCATCAAAACATCTAGACGGCTAGAAATCCCAAATATCATGACCCAAAGTAGAACAAGAGGCAATCGGGGGCTACGAACAAATCCGGGCAAGCTCAGGATGATGGCGGCAAAGGGAGGTCTCCCCGGCACAGGCATCACCTGGCCAGGCACTGAAACGACAAGAGGCCACCCCGGGGGGTGGCCTCTTGTGAAACAGGGGATCAAGGCGGGCACAGCCGCCGATAACCAGGGGCTCAGCGCCCGGCCAGCACCCGCTTGGTCTGCTTGACCCAGTCGGAGACCCGGCCCTGCTGGGGATAGCCCTGCCAGATCTGCTCCCACTGGGCGGGGCTGAGGGGGCGGCCCAGCCGACGCTGCACCCCGGCATAGAGGTAGTCGTGGGCCGTGGTGCGTGCCTGGGCCGAGGTGAGGAACTTGGCAACAGGGTCAGTGAGACGCACGTCCCGCATGCCGAGCAGCGGATAGTCGCTGTGCACCGCCGCCAGCATGGTCTCGCGCATGGCGGATTCGATGTAACCCCGGGCAAACAGGGCGGTGACCGATTCAAGCGACCCTTGATCCGGGCCGTGATACTCCTCGTCGAACACCGGGCTGGGCTCTGCCACGGCGCTTTGCACCACCGCATCGGGATCCTGCTGCGGGACCACCACGGCAGGCTGGGGAGCGACGGGTTTGGCAGGCGTCACCGGCTTGCGCGGTGCGCTCTGGCTGCAGGCACCCAGTGCCAGGGCGAGCGCCACACAGGCCAGCGCACGGGAATGAGTCTTCATCTTCATGATTGCTAACGAACTCCTTTAGGATTCCTGAGCGGGCTTCTCATTGCTCGCAGGTTCTACCCGGGTGACCAGCAACTGGTCAATCTTGTAACTGTCGATGTCCACCACTTCGAACTTGTAACCGGCATATTTGACCGAGTCGGTGCGCTTGGGGATCTTGCGCAGCATGTACATGATGAAACCGGCGATGGTCTCGTAGTTCTGGTTTTCCGGGAACTCCTCGATGTCGAAGGCGCGCATCACGTCGGAGATGGGGGTCACCCCGTCCACCAGCCAGGAGTTCTCGTCCCGCTGGACGATCTGCTCTTCCACCACGTGGGTGGCCCACTCCCCCATGACGGTACTCATCAGGTCATTCATGGTGACGATGCCCACCACCAGGGCGTATTCGTTCATCACCACCGCAAAATCGCCGCGATGGTTCTTGAAGTACTCCATTGCCTCGTAGAGGTTGAGGGTGTCGGGAATGATGATGACGTTCTGCACCAGGGAGCCGCTGTTGAGATCGATGCTCTGGCCGCCGATGACGCGGATCAGCAGCTCCTTGGCATCCACGAACCCCTTGATGCTGTCGAGGTTGTGGTCGCACACCAGGAACTTGTTGTGGGGGTGCTCGGCGATCTTCGCCTTGATGCTCTCCTCCCCCTCTTGCAGGGTGAAGTAGATGAGGCTCTCCCGCGCCGTCATGGCGGAAGTGACACCCAAGGACTGGAGCTCGAACACGTTCTCGATGAGCTGGTGCTCCTCGCGCTGGATGACACCGGCTTCGGCACCTGCATCCATCACCGCATAAATATCGTCGGAGGTGATCTCGTCGTTGCGCACCATGGAGATGCGCATCAGCCGGAACAGGCCGTTGGCCATGCCGTTGAACAGCCACACCAGCGGCATCAGCAAGGTGACGCACAGCATCATGGGACGCACCACCACCACGGCGATCCGCTCGGGCATGGTCATGGCAAGGCGCTTGGGCATCAGATCCGCTATCAGGATGAACATGCCGGTGACGAAGACGAACGAGGCCGCAGAGCTAATCTGGCCGAGCCAGGGCCCCTGGTAGAAGCCGGCTATCAGCTCCCTGATGGCGGGATTGAGGGCGGATTCCCCCAGGATACCACCGAGGATGGCGACGGTATTGAGGCCTATCTGCACCACGGTAAAGAAGTTGCCCGGTTGGGCCTGCAATGCCAGCACCTTCTCGGCGTGGCGGTTGCCCTCGTCGGCCATCACCTGCAACTTGATCTTGCGGGAGGCGGCAAGGGAGATCTCGGAGAGTGAGAAGAACACGCTGCCGGCGACCAGCAGCATCAGAAAGAACAAACTATCGGCAAAACTCATGATTAACCTATTGCTACAGCCGCCTTAGCACAAGACGGCAAACTGGGCCCGGGAAACCGGACCGTGACTCCATCCGGGACTCACACAGGGGCCATATTCTAGCAGAAAAGCGCCCGCTGGGTGGCGTTATCTTGAACTGCCGTGCCATGCAATGAAAAAGGCGCTCAAAGCGCCTTTTTATTCAATCAGAGTTGGATTCCCGTCGTGCAGCCGCGACGGGAGCTCCACCCAAGGCGCCCCATCAGCCCTTGCCGAGCAGATCGCTCAGGTCATCGGCCTTGGTGTGACGCACATCCTTGCCCTTGACGTAGTAGACGATGTACTCGCAGATGTGCTGGCAGCGATCGCCGACCCGCTCGATGGCCCGTGCCGCCCAGAGCACGTTGAGCACCTGGGGGATGGTGCGGGGATCTTCCATCATGTAGGTCATCAGCTCGCGGATGATGGACTCGTATTCGCGGTCCACCTTGTCATCTTCCTTGTAGACCGCCAGGGCTGCATCCAGATCCATGCGGGCGAAGGCGTCCAGCACGTCGTGGAGCATCTTGATGGTGCGACGCCCCATGTTCTCCAGCGACACCAGCGGTGGCTGGGGTTTGTTGGCGTTGTCGGTCAGCATACGGGCAATCTTGTCCGCCACGTCGCCAATCCGCTCCAGATCCGTGATGGTCTTGATGATGGCCATCACCAGCCGCAGGTCGGACGCGGTGGGCTGACGCTTGGCGATGATGCGGGTGCACTCCTCGTCGATCGCCACTTCCATGGCGTTGACCTTGTGGTCGTTGGCCACGATCTTGCGCGCCGCATCCAGATCCTGGCCATGGATGGCGGCGATGGCGTCGGTGAGTTGCTTCTCCACCAGCCCCCCCATCACCAGTACCTGGTTGCGCACGCTCTCAAGCTCGGCATTGAACTGACCGGAGATGTGTTTGTTGAGGTTCATATTGTCCATACCAGTAATCCTTGTTGCTCCGATTATGCCTTAGCCGTTGAACTAACTGCCAATCTGTTTGTTGATGCCCATCTTGCTCATCTTGCTCATCTCAATCACCGGCATCCCTTAGCCGTAACGACCGGTAATGTAGTCTTCGGTCTTCTTCTTGGCCGGGGTGGTGAAGATGGTGTTGGTATTCGAGTACTCGATGAGTTCCCCCATGTACATGAACGCGGTCTGATCCGAGACCCGCGCCGCCTGCTGCATGTTGTGGGTCACGATCACCACGGTGAACTGGCTCTTGAGCTCGTTGATGAGCTCCTCGATGGTGAGGGTGGAGATGGGGTCCAGCGCCGAGGTCGGTTCATCGAGCAACAGCACTTCCGGCTCGATGGCGATGGCACGGGCAATCACCAGACGCTGCTGCTGACCGCCGGAGAGACCAAAGGCGTTGTCGTGCAGACGATCCTTCACCTCCTCCCACAGGGCAGCACCGCGCAGGGAACGCTCGGCGGCCTCGTCCAGGGTACGGCGGTCATTGATGCCCTGCAGGCGCAGGCCGTAGACCACGTTCTCGTAGATGGACTTGGGGAAGGGGTTGGGGCGCTGGAACACCATGCCCACCTGACGGCGCAGGGCGGAGACATCCACGCTCTTGTCATAGATGTTGTGGCCGTGCAGCTGGATCTCCCCCTCGATGCGGCAGATCTCCACCAGATCGTTCATCCGGTTGATGCAGCGCAGCAAAGTGGACTTGCCGCAACCGGACGGGCCGATGAAGGCGGTGACCTGACCCTTGGGGATCTTCATGTTGACGTTGAACAGCGCCTGCTTGTTGCCGTAGTACAGGTTGAGATCCTTCACCTCCAGCGCAGTCTGCTCCGGGGTCAGGTTGAGCAGGTCGGTGGCGGTGTGCGGGGCCGAACTCGGTGTTACGTTGATCATCTGTTTACCTCAAATTCTCTTGGTGGCAGCGGGCAAACGTCTTGCCCGCTGCCGGAATATCTAGTTGGCAGGGAAGACCCCTGCCCGTCTCTGTAATGGCTGGATTAATGTTCCAGCGACCGGAATTTCTCGCGCAGGTGGTTACGAATACCGATCGCCGTCAGGTTGAGGCCGACGATCACAGTCACCAGCAGGAAGGAGGTGGCGTAGACCAGAGGACGCGCCGCCTCGACGTTCGGGCTCTGGAAGCCCACGTCATAGATGTGGAAGCCCAGGTGCATGAACTTGCGCTCCACATGCAGGTACGGGAAGTTGCCATCCATCGGCAACGTGGGAGCAAGCTTCACCACCCCCACCAGCATCAGCGGCGCCACCTCGCCCGCCGCACGGGCGATGGCCAGGATAAGGCCGGTCATGATGGCCGGGCTTGCCATGGGCAGCACGATGCGCCACAGGGTCTCGGCCTGGGTGGCACCCAGCGCCAGCGAACCCTGGCGAATGGTGCTCGGGATCCGGGCCAGCCCCTCTTCGGTGGAGACGATCACCACCGGCAGGGTCAGGATGGCCAGGGTCAGGGCTGACCAGATGACACCAGGGGAGCCGAAGGTCGGGCTCGGCAGCGCTTCCGGGTAGAAGAGGCGGTCGATGCTGCCCCCCAGGGTGTAGACGAAGAAACCCAGGCCAAACACGCCGTAGACGATGGAGGGCACCCCCGCCAGGTTGATCACCGCGATGCGGATGATCTTGGTCAGGCTGTTCTTGCCCGCGTACTCGTGCAGGTAGACCGCCGCCACCACCCCGAGCGGGGTCACGATGATGGCCATCAGGATCACCATGAAGACGGTGCCGAAGATGGCCGGGAAGACGCCGCCCTCGGTGTTCGCCTCCCGGGGGTCATCGGAGACGAACTTGCCAATCTGGTGGAACCAGTGACCCACCTTGGCCATCAGGCTCATGTCGTTGGGCCAGACCACATCCAGCACCCGGGACATGGGCATGGTCACCAGCTCGCCGCGCATGTCCTTGACGGTGATGCTGTCTCTGTCCGCCTGGGTACGCAGGGAGAAGAGCTCTTTCTCCAGCACCTGATAACGGTCGTTGAGCGCCTGACGCTCGCTCGCCAGCTCGGCTTTAAGCTGATCGGTCAGCTTGTCATCCAGCTCGGCCTTGCGCTCTTTCAGGCGCAGGCGCTCCAGCTGATAGTTGATGCTGCCGATGGCCCCTTTTTGCAGGTCGTTGGCTTGGCTTGAGAGGCCGTTGGCACGGGCCAACACCCGCTGCAAGGCGGGATGCAGATCCGTGGTCAGCTCCTGGCCATCTTCCTTCACCGAGGTGATGTAACCATAGAAGTTGCCGTTGGTGGCGCGTTCCACCATAGCGAGCTCCGCCGGCTGGGTGCGCGATTTGATATCGGTCTCCAGCACCCAGCGAAAGTCGAGGTCCACGAACTCCCGGTTGCCGGTCTTGACCAGATAACGGGTAATCTCTTCGCGCTCCTCCCCTTCCAGCGCCTGGCCTGCGGCGCGCAGGCGCTCCACCGGCACCAGCTCCCGGTCGTTGATCTCGCCAATCAGGACGCTCTTGTTGCCGCTTGCATCTTCAAGTTGCCACTCATAGATGGGATGGGGCCAGAAATAGACCAGACCACGCCAGCCAATCAGCAACAACAGACCCAGTACGGCCACCAGACTCAGGCTGACGGCGCCCCCCGTCATCCAGATCCAGGGGGCCCCCGATTTAAACCACTTACCCATTGTCGATTCCTTAGTCCTTACAGAGAGCTGTACTTTTCACGCAACCGCTGGCGGACGAATTCGGCCAGGGTATTGAACAAGAAGGTGAACACAAACAGCACGAAGGCGGCGAGGAAGAGCACCCGGTAGTGGGAGCTGCCCACTTCCGATTCCGGCATCTCCACCGCGATGTTCGCCGCCAGGGTCCGCAGCCCCTGGAACATGGAAAAGTCCATGATGGGGGTGTTGCCGGTGGCCATCAGCACGATCATGGTCTCGCCCACGGCGCGGCCAAGGCCCATCATCACCGCCGAGAAGATGCCTGGGCTCGCGGTGAGGATCACCACCCGGCTCAGGGTCTGCCACGGGGTCGCCCCCAGCGCAAGCGAGCCCTGGGTCAGGTGCTTGGGCACCGAGAAGACCGCGTCTTCGGCGATGGAGAAGATGGTGGGGATGACCGCAAAGCCCATGGCGATACCGACCACCAGGGAGTTGCGCTGGTCAAACTTGATGCCCATGTCGTGGGTCAGCCAGATGCGCGAATCACCGTGCATGAAGGCGTTCTCGATGATGGGACTCAAGGCGAAGGCGCCCCATCCGATGAACAGCAGCACAGGGATAAGCAGAATGGCGTGCCAGCCTTCCGGCAGCCAGGTGCGGCCGCGCTCCGGCAGATAGTTCCACACCAGGGCGGTGAGCAGCATACCCATGGGCAGCAGGATCAGCAGCAGGATCACCCCGGGCAGGGCCCCTTCGATGATGGGAGCGAGCCACAGACCCGCCAGGAAGCCGAGGATGACGGTCGGCAGCGCCGCCATGATCTCCACCGTCGGCTTGACGTATTTGCGCAGCCCCGCCGACATGAAGTAGGCGGTATAGATGGCGCCGGCGACACCCAAGGGCACCGCGAACACCATGGCATAGAAGGAGGCTTTCAAGGTACCGAACACCAGGGGCACCAGGCTCAGCTTGGCTTCGAAGTCGTTGCTGGCGGAGGTGGACTGCCACACGTACTGGGGCTCGGGATAGCCTTCATACCACACCTGTTGCCAGAGGGCAGACCAGGTTACCTCGGGGTGATCGTTCTCGACGTCAAAGACCTTGAAGTCATCCCCCTGCTGGGTCAACAGCAGGTTGTGGCGAGGAGAGATGGCAACGGCAGCCAGGTTGCCCCCGTCAACCTTCTCGCCAAGCAGCTTGGCTTCGCCGGTGGCATGGAAGAAGTTGATGGTGCCGTCGCTGCCTGCGCTGATGAAGCCCTTGCGAAAGTGCTCGGGGGTCAGCAGGGCGACCGGCGCGTCACTCTTGAAGTCACGGATCTGGGTGAACTGGCGCTTGCCATCCTTTGCCACCTCGAACCACTGGGAGATGACGCCGTTGTCGTTGCCCACCAGCAGGGAGGACGCACCGGAGAGCAGGGCCACCTGGGTCACGCTGGCATTGGGGGCGTTGATCTCCATGACATTGCGCAGGGAGATGTCGCTCAGGTTGTGGATGTCATAGACCGACAGGCGGTTGCCCTCGCGCACGAACAACAGGCGCAGGTTCGGGGTCAGCAGCATCTGGTCAACATGGCGTGGCAGGGACGGAATGGTGTAGGTCTGGTTGCTCCACTCGATTTCGCCGGAGAGGAAATTCTCCTCGCCGCTCATCACCATCAGCACACCACGACCATCTTCGGTCACGGCCGCGGTCGCCATCTTGTCCTTGGTCGCCTCGAAGACCATGCGCGTCAGCGCCTTGCCCTGGGGATCGATCACCACGGGGGTCTCGCCGAAGGGATATTGCAGGCTGGGCTCGATGACGCGCACGTCATTGGGATAGGAGATCTTGAAATAGGGTTGCACCACCTGAGCCTTGCCGTCGGCAAACCCATAGGCGATGAGTTTCTGGCCCGGCGCAGGCGGCGCGACCGCCGTGATCTCGCCGTTCACCTGCGCCTCACCAATCACCTGTCCGGTCTTGATCTTGCCATCCGGTTGCACGGCAAAGAACTTGACCTTCCCCAGGTCACTGAAGCGGTAACCTATCTCGTTTTGCTCCTCGACCCCGAGCCAGGCGGTCTTGCCCTTGATGGGCAGGGTGAAGGAAGCGGTGCTCTCCATGCTGGCGCCATTGAAGATGGGCTTCACCACATAAAGCAGGTAGAAGAAGATAAGCAACAGCGCCACCAGCACCAGGGCTCCCCCTGTGGTGACGCCATATTTGGCCAATTTATCCTTGATCCGGCGTTTTCGACTGCCCGCCATGACCAGATTTAACGATTCCGATGACATGCAAGACCTCAATGTGAGCTAGGCTTGGCGGCATTATATGGCGGATGCATGACAGTTTTGTTACATCAACAGCGGCAAAGAGCGCGGGCTTCATCGCAGGGGTGGCAGTTGGTAGGAAGCAGGCCGCCGGTCTGGCAGTGAAATAAAAGCAAACGGGGCCATCAGGCCCCGCTGTCATCGTGAGGAAGCGCCTCTTTCGCGGCGAGTCTGGCCGCCTTCTTCTCGGCGCGGCGCCGTTTGAAGAAATCCGACAGCTGGGCCGAGCAGGCGTCGGCGAGCACCTCCCCCGTCAGTGCCACCTGGTGGTTGTGGCGGGGATCCAGCAGGATGTCGAACACAGACCCTGCCGCCCCCGTCTTCAAATCCCGGGCACCATAGACCACCCGCTTGACCCGGCTGTGGATGAGGGCGCCGGCACACATGCAACAGGGCTCCAGCGTCACATAGAGGGTGGTGTCGAGCAGGCGATAGTTTTCAAGCTGCTTGCCCGCTTCCCGAAGCGCCATCACCTCGGCATGGGCGCAGGCGTCGTGCTCGCTGATGGAGCGATTCCACCCCTCTGCCACTATCTTGTCCCCCAGCACCAGCACGGCGCCTACCGGGATCTCGCCTATCCCCTCCGCCCTGGCGGCCAGGGCCATGGCATGGCGCATCCAGCGTTCGTCCTGCTCGCGCTGGCTGATCTGTGCTGCAACTTCAGATGGTTTCACGCCCTGATCCTCTCGTCGATATGATGTCGGCTTGCCTGGCCCCTGCACGGCATCGGCCGCGCACTCCCGGATTGCTGCGTCCCGGCCCTGGGCACACCGGGCCCCTTCCCCCTCGCGCTAGCCGGTAGCCCACGGCAGAAGATGCTGTCAATGAAAGAGAGGCCAAAGGCCCCGGCGACATCGGAACGCCCCGAGTTGGGTGTTCGCCACCCTGTGCCCGCCTAAGGGGGCGGCGATTATGCCAAAACTCCGGCCAGGGCCCAAGTTGCATCTTGGCTGAACAATAAAGAAGCAGTCGGCATCTCCCTGATAAAAAAGGAGTTGCGCCCGCCAAATCATCCGATTAGACTTCCTCCCCGTCAGCCGAGCTGACTCCGTCGGTGTGTAGCGCAGCCAGGTAGCGCATCTGCATGGGGTGTAGAGGGTCGGAGGTTCGAATCCTCTCA